>CAYXNK010000115.1:2110-3812 GCA_964466395.1 uncultured Oscillospiraceae bacterium
GCAGCCCCAAAGCCTGAACCAGCTTTGTTTGGGTCAATTCGCCGCAGAGACCGAAAAGGTCTTTTCCGCCGTCCACCCGAAGCCCTAAGGCACGGATGTGGGTTTCAATCACGGGGTCTAACTCCTCCACCACGATGAGCCTGTCCACCTTGGAGGCGAAGTCCCGAATCAGGTCAACGGGCAGGGGGTTCACCATGCCCAGCTTTAAGATGCTGGCCTCGGGAAGAATCTCGCGGAGATATTGATAGCAGATGCCCGCCGTCACATAGCCCACGGAGGTGTCGCCCATCTCCACCCGGTTAATGCCGCTTTTTTCGGCATATTCCACGAGCTTTTCCGTGCGTTCCTCTACAATGGGGTGGCGGCGCTTGGCGTTACCAGGCATCATGACATATTTCGCGGGATTTTTTTCATAGAGAATCAGATCCCGCTCCACCCGGTCTTCGATATTTACAACGCTCTGGGAGTGGGCAACTCTGGTGCAGGTGCGCAGCAGAACAGGGGCGTCAAAGTCCTCAGAGAGGGGAAAGGCGAGCTTTGCGTATTCCAGGCACTCGGCGCTGTCCGAGGGCTCCAGCATCGGCAGCTTTGCCGCGATTGCATAGTGGCGGGAATCCTGCTCATTTTGAGAGGAGTGCATCCCCTGGTCGTCGGCAACGGCGATGACCAATCCGCCTGTGACCCCGGTGTAGGAGACGGTGAAAAGCGGGTCTGCCGCAACGTTTAGGCCAACATGCTTCATAGAGCTGAAGGCGCGGGCTCCACCAATGGAAGCGCCGATGGCGGCCTCCAGCGCAACCTTTTCATTGGGCGCCCACTCGGCGTAAATCTCATCATATTTTGCGACATTCTCGGCAATTTCCGTTGAGGGAGTGCCGGGATATGCCGAGACAAAGTGGCAGCCAGCCTCAAAAAGTCCGCGGGCCACGGCAGCGTTGCCTAAAAGCAGCGTTTTCATATGGCAGTTTCCTTTCGCGTTCCGGCCGGAATTCCGGCTTTTTTGATTTAGTGTATACAAGTCATTATGATACGCCCGATTGCGCCTCCAGTCAAGAGAAAAGCTTAGTCAATGCCTGGAAAGACGGGGACGAGCAGTGAAATTTGCGGAAAAGATTGCGGGTGGAGAAAGGAAAGACTTTTTTTATTCATAAATGTATGGTAAAATTCATAGTCAGGTATGATGCAAAGGACAGGCATTTGGAAGAGCGCTTCCAACCTTATCCAGGGCGGCCTTATGCGCAATACCGAAAATGTACCGAAGGAAGGCAGACAGCCAATGAGTTTGATTACAAAAGTTTTCGGAACCCACAGCGAACGGGAGCTGAAAAAGATAAAGCCCACCGTGGATAAAATTGAGTCCCTGGCGGAGGAATACAGTAAGCTTACAGACGCCGAGCTCAAGGCAAAGACCCAGCTGTTTCAAAACCGCCTGGCAAAGGGCGAGACCTTAGACGATATTCTGCCCGAGGCCTTTGCCACAGCGCGGGAGGCCTCCAAGCGTGTGCTGGGGCTCTATCCCTTCCGGGTTCAGCTCGTCGGCGGCATCGTTTTGCACCAGGGACGGATTGCCGAGATGAAAACCGGCGAAGGAAAAACTCTGGTCGCCACCCTGCCCGCCTATCTGAACGCCTTGGAGGGCAAGGGCGTGCACATTGTCACAGTCAACGACTATCTGGCCAAGCGCGACAGCGAGTGGATGGGC
>CAYXNK010000115.1:3822-7396 GCA_964466395.1 uncultured Oscillospiraceae bacterium
TCCTCGGCCTCTCCGTGGGCCTGATTGTCCACGGCCTGACCGGAGACGAGCGCAGGGCGGCCTATATGGCCGACATTACCTATGGCACCAATAACGAGATGGGCTTTGACTACCTCCGGGATAACATGGCAATCTATAAGGACGCCATGGTGCAGCGGGGGCACAACTTCGCCATTGTGGACGAAGTGGACTCCATTTTAATCGACGAGGCCAGAACCCCCTTAATTATCTCCGGCATGGGCGACAAGGGCACGGAGCTTTACAGCCAGGTGGATAACTTTGTCAGCCGCCTAACGCCCATCGTCTACGCCAGTGTGGACGAAAAGAGCGAGGAGGACGAGAGCCTCGACGCAGACTACGTAGTGGATGAGAAGGCCAAGAGCGCCACCCTCACCGCCCGGGGTATCCAGAGAGCCGAGCAGGCCTTTGGCGTTGAGAACCTGGCGGATTTGGAGAACTCCACCCTGTCCCATCACATCAACCAGGCGCTTAAGGCCCACGGCGTGATGAAACGGGACATTGACTATGTGGTCAAGGACGGCGAGGTCATCATTGTCGATGAGTTCACCGGCCGTCTGATGCTGGGCAGGCGCTATTCAGAGGGCCTGCACCAGGCCATTGAGGCCAAGGAGCGGGTGGAGGTCGAGCGGGAGAGCAAGACCCTGGCCACGATTACATTCCAGAACTATTTCAGACTTTTCGGCAAGCTCTCGGGCATGACGGGAACGGCGATTACCGAGCAGGAGGAGTTTATCTCCATCTACAACCTGGACATCATTGAGGTTCCCACAAACCGTCCTCTGGCGCGGAAGGACAACCCCGACGCGGTATTTAAAAATGAGAACGGCAAGCTCAGGGCGATTATTGAGCAGGTGACCGAATGCCATAAGCTTGGCCAGCCGGTGCTGGTGGGAACGGTTTCCATCGAAAAGAGCGAATTGGTTTCCGACCTGCTCAAGCGCACGGGAATTCCTCACAACGTCTTGAACGCCAAAAACCACGAGAAAGAAGCCGAGATTGTCGCCCAGGCCGGTAAGCTGGGCGCTGTGACCATTGCCACCAACATGGCAGGCCGTGGAACCGACATTATGCTGGGCGGAAACGCCGAGTACCTTGCGCGTCACGACCTGAAAAAGCGTGGCTGCGGGGATGATGTAATCTCCGAGGTCACTGGATTTGCCGAGACGGAGAGCGACGTCATTCTCGAAAACCGCGCCTATTACGCCGAGCGCTTGGCTCACCATAAGGCGGAGATTGCCGGAGAGGCGGAAAAGATCCGCGAGGCTGGTGGCCTTTATATCATTGGCACCGAGCGCCACGACTCCCGTCGCATTGACAACCAGCTGCGCGGCCGTGCCGGCCGCCAGGGCGACCCCGGAGAAAGCCGTTTTTATATGGCGATGACAGACGATTTGATGCGGCTCTTCGGCTCGGAGCGGGTTCTGGGCATGATGGAGCGCATGGGCGTGGACGAGGATACCTCCTTGGATTACAAGATGCTCTCCAACGCCATTGAGCAGGCGCAAAAAACCGTGGAGAGCCGCAACTTCCAGAGCCGCAAGAGCGTGCTCGAATACGACGACGTAATGAACGTCCAGCGCAACATGATTTACGAGCAGCGCCGCCGTGTGCTGGATGGGGATGATATCAGACCCTATGTCCAGTCCATGGTGGAGGACGTTATCAATTCAACCATGGTTTCCGGCATGGAGGGGCATGATTACTTTAGGGACATGGCTCAGCTGGAGCAGACCATTGCGCCCTTTGAGAGCCTCTTCCTGAAAAAGGGTGAATTGAACATCAGCCGGAAGGACTTGGAACGAGTGAGCGCCAAGGATTTGCGGGAGAAGCTGTTGGAAAAGGCAGCGGCCGTCTATGAGCAACGCGAGGAGGCCTTGGGACTCATGCCCAACGGCGTTCCCCTGATGCGGGAGCTGGAGCGGGTGATTCTGCTGCGGGTTGTGGACGAATTTTGGATGGAGCACTTAGACGCCATGCAGGAACTGCGCCGCGGCATCGGCCTGCGCGCCTATGGCAACTCGAAACCTGTGGATGCCTATAAGCAAGAGGGCTTCGACATGTTCGAGGAGATGATCTCGGGCATTCGCGCCGAGGTGGTGCGCCGAATCTTTACAGCGCAAGTGCGCAAGGAACAGCCCATAGAGCGCAAGAGCGTTGCCAAGGGCGCCGTGGGCAACCTTGGCGGTGACGCCAGCCTAAAAAAGCAGCCTGTGAAAAAGGCTGAGAAAATCGGCAGAAATGACCCCTGCCCCTGTGGCAAGATGAAGGAGGACGGCAGCCGCCGTCTCAAGTATAAGGAATGCTGCGGACAATAACGGAAGGAGACCTGCACCTTGGATAGTTCCAAACCCTTTTCGGAAATCAGCTATCATGAGCTTGTATATATGACAGCCCCAACGATTCCCTTTTCCCACGCCTTTACGACCCGCTGGGGCGGCGTAAGCGAGGGGCATCTGGACAGCCTTAATCTGGGCGAAAACAGAGAGGACACAGAGGAAAATGTCCGGGAAAACTACCGCCGGCTGTTTGAGGCCGTGGGGCTTCCCGACGAGACCGCTTGCTTCACAAAGCAGGTACACGGAAATGCTGTAAAAATCGTCACCCAGGCGGACAGACGGGAGCTTTTCACCCCCTTCACCTTTGAGGCCGATGGCATTGTCACAAAGGATAAGGGATTGCCTCTCTTCTGCTTTACGGCGGACTGCATCCCTGTTTTGCTCTGCGACCCCAAGGCGGGAGTTGCGGGGGCAATCCACTGCGGCTGGCGCAGCACAGTGGCGGATATTCTGGCCGTCGCGGTTGAAAAAATGCGTGAGCTGGGTGCGAGCCCTGAGAGCATCTGCGCCGCCATCGGCCCCGGCATCGACCTCTGTTGCTATGAAACGGGCCCTGAGGTTGCAGAGCGTGTCGAAACGCTCCTGGGCACGGACTGCGAAGGTGTGTTCTTCTCCATCGGAGAGGGCAAGTTCATGGTTGACCTGAAGGAGGCCAACAAGAGGCGGCTGCTCCAGTTAGGGCTGCGGGAAGGGAATGTCTCTGTCAGTGATGAGTGCACCTCCTGCAACAGTGACAAGTATTGGTCCCACAGAAAGACAAAGGGAGAAAGAGGCTCCCAGGCGGCGGTGATTGTCGTCTCCTGAGAACGCCTTTGGGAGGGCTTCGTTATGGCAAAATTCAATTCAAAATCGCTGCTTCTCTGTCTGGCGCTTAGTCTGCTGCTGGGGCTTTTTTCCGGCTGCGGCGACAAGGGCGGGGTGGAGGAGGAAGCGCCGCCGGAGGACGGAGACGTCCAGGAGGTCCGGCCAATCGGCTCACAATCGGACAGCCTGTTCTCTCTGAATTGTGACAGGGAGGCGAGCTTTAACCCCCTGACCACAACGAACTTAGACAACTTGCTCTGCACCCAGCTGATGTATGAGCCCCTATTTGAGCTGGACGAGAGCTTTCAAGCGCTGCCGAAGCTAATCAAATCCTATGAAACAACAGATGGGAAGTTCTGGCGCTTTTATGTGAACACCGACATCCAGTTCTGGGACGGCTCGAAGCTCACAGC
>CAYXNK010000116.1:0-7389 GCA_964466395.1 uncultured Oscillospiraceae bacterium
ATTAAGCGCCACTTCTAGTGACAATAGTCAAATTAGTTGGACAACAAGCAATTCCACTGTTGCTACAGTTAGTAGTTCCACATCAAATTCTGGAGCAAATATTACTGTTATTCCACAATCAGTTGGTACTGCAACAGTTACTGCATCAGCTTATATTGATGGCAAAACAGTGACAGCTTCTTGTGCTGTAACAGTCACAAAACAAATTAGTTCATTATCATACACAGGTACACCAACAAAAACAGGATATACAGCCGGTCAACAATTTGACCCATCAGGTCTGCAAACTGCGCGGGAGAAACGTCATAGAGAGTCTTTCCTCCCTCCTCCCGTGGCAGGCCGGCGTTGGGCTTTGCAAGAACTGGAACGGAGGCGCAGGCGGAAAAGCGGGAGATTAAATCCAGCATCTGGGCGGGGCCAAGGGAGCAGTTTAAGCCGATGACATCAGCCCCCAAGCCCTCCAGCATCGCCACCATGGCCTCGGGCGAGGTGCCGCTCATAAGCCTGCCGCCCTCGTCATATACATTGCTTACAAAAATCGGCAGCTTGCAGCTCTCCTTGGCAGCGACCACCGCCGCTTTGGTCTCATAGCTGTCATTCATGGTCTCAATAAAGATGAAGTCCGCCCCCGCCGCTGCGCCGGCATGGACGACCTCAGAAAAAAGCCCCACCGCCCGCTCAAAGGACAGGACACCCATGGGAGCCAAAAGCTGACCCAAAGGCCCAACATCCAGCGCGATAAACCGTTCTTTTTGCCCGCCCTTGGCCTCTTCCCGTGCCTGCTTGGCGCAGCTCACCGCCGCTGTTATTACCTGAGCAACACCGGGTCTGCCGTCTTTTCCGTCAAACTTCAGGCCGTTTGCCCCGAAGGTGTTTGCACAGACGGCGTGGCTGCCCGCCTCAAAATAAGCTCTGTGCAGGGCGACAATCTCCTCGGGGCGCTCAAGGTTCCAGATCTCCGGCAGCTCGCCGGGCTTTAAGCCCCGCGCCTGGAGATAGGAGCCTGTGCCCCCATCCAAATAGAAAATCCCCTGTTTTATCATCTCTAAAATGCCCATTTGCGCCTTCCTTTCCTGAAAAACCGGCGGGGCTTTCCCCACCTCAAGTCAGTCTGAATTCACAGTCCCGCTTCTCGCAGAGACTGCAGTCCCCTTGCCGCGCCTCACAGCCTGTTTTGCCCAGGCCCACAATCGCGGAGACGGATTTTTGCGGCAGCATCAGAAAGCTCTCCGTGAGGCTGACGCCCGCCTTCCGCCCGGCGTCCAGCACGGAGAGCAGGGTTTTCTGCGTCTCCAACGGCAGGTCGCCGTAGCCCGGACTAAAGCGCGGCCGCAGCACAAAGTTGGGGCAGTCCCGCCGCCAGCCGTCGCTGAGCCAATCGCAGAAGGATTCAATCGCCGCAGAACCAACGGCGTCCAAAACCACTGTCTGGGCCATGGACGAAAGCTCCGCCCGCCGGCGCTGGCGCTCTGTCTCCACCCCCGCTGTGGCGGCAAAAAGGATGGCCTGTCCACAGCCCCGGAGATTCCTTTTTAGGCTCTTTCCCGGCGCGAGAAAGGCGCCAAAGTCCACGCCCTCTTCCGTTTCCCGGCAGGGCAGAAGGAGATAACAGGCAGAATACTTTGCAATTTCCTGAAACTCTTTGAGGGTTTTTTCCGTAAGCGCTGCTAAGGCCTCGTCCGGCGCTGTTCCCCGCAGACCCAGATAGCGGTAGATTGCCCGAAGGGGAATTTCCAGCGCCGTTCCGGGCAAGGTTAGGCTTTCAATCCGGTTCACTTTAGTATCTCCGAAAGATTCTCCTGAATTTTCTGCGCCACCGAGAGGTTATTCATCGAGTACACATGCACGGCCTTCACGCCGTTTGCAAAGAGGTCAATAATCTGCTGGGTGGCATAGGCGATGCCCGCCTGCTTCATGGTGGCGGGGTCGCCGCCGAAGCGGTCTAGAATATGGCGATAGCTCTGGGGCAGCGCCGTTCCGGTCAGGGCGGTAATGCGACGAATCTGCGCCAGATTCGTCACAGGCATCACGCCGGGAATCACAGGAACCTCGATACCCATTTCCCTTGCTTTATATAAAAAGTTGTAGTAAATATTGTTGTCAAAAAACATCTGGGTGGTCAGAAATTCACAGCCCGCCTCCACCTTGCGCTTTAGGTGCTCCAAATCCTCCCGCTGATTGGAGGATTCAGGATGCCCCTCGGGATAGCAGGCGCCACCCACGCAGAAGCCGCCATAGTCACGGATTTCCTCTGCAAGCTGGCTGGCATAGCGGTAGTCCCAGTCCTCTCTCGGCGCTGTTCCCTCAGGCAGGTCGCCCCGCAGTGCGAGAACGTTTTCAATCCCCGCAGCACGCAACGCGTCCAGCTGCTCCCGCACGCCCGCTCTGGTGGAGCTGATGCAGCTCAGGTGCGCCAAGGCCGGAATGGCATAGTTTTTCTGGATGTCCTCGGCGATGGACACGGTGTATTGGCTGGTGCCCCCACCCGCACCATAGGTCACGCTCATATAGCTGGGGGAGATCGCTGCAATGCTCTCGGCTGCAGCCTTCACCTTCTCATAGGAATCGCTGTTTTTCGGTGGAAACACCTCAAAGGACAGGCTGGGTCTCTCTTCTTTCATCAGGTCTGTCAGTTTCATGCTTTGCTCCCTTTCCCTTCCCCGATTCCGAGCTGAAGGTATGAAAATACCCGGAACACAAAACGGCGGCTCCGGGGCAAATATTGGCTTTTTGTGGCCGAAAAGCCGTTCGGACTGGAAAATATATTGCTTCATTATATCGGTAAAGAATTTATGTGTCAACCTGGGATTTTCTACTCCTTCCCCTCTGCACAGATGTTCTAACGTTTGGAACTTGTCCTCTGTGGCCTTTTCTCTTTTTATCAGCGCTTGCAACAAAGATAACCGGGGTGTTTTTAGTAGCTTTTTACAAATGAGTCCTACTTCGGGTCGGAATTTTTTATTCTGATTGACAGTTTGCTCCGCCTTGTGATAAATTTAAGCTGTGCTCGAGCACAAGTAATTTTGTGCCTTCGAAGAATAGTATTCTGAGGCTTGCCATGACGATAAAAGAAATCGCTGTATTGGCGGGAACGAGTAGGGGCACTGTTGACCGGGTCTTAAATAACCGGGGCAACGTGAACCCCGAGCTGGCGGAAAAGATATTGCGCATCGCCCAGGCGAATAGCTATCAGCCGAACCAGCTGGCTCAGGCTCTTTTTAACTCCCGCAAACATATGACCATTGGCGTTGTCATAAACTCCCTGGGCAATGCGTTTTTTGATGAGGTGCTGCGAGGTATTCACAGCAGGGCGCAAAAATATGCCAGCTATGGTTTGAAGGTTATCATCCAGGAAATCCGTGGCTATTCCGGCAGCGAACAGCTCCGCGCCATTGACGAGGTTCTTAAGAGCGGCATTGACGCCCTGGCCATTATGCCGCTGGATTTGCCGGAGGTTCGGGCGCGGCTGGAAGCGCTGGACATTCCGATTGTAATGTTCAACACAGACATCCATGACATGGAAAAGCTCGCTTTTGTGGGCTGCAACTACTACAACAGCGGCGGCCTTTCCGGTGATATTGCAAAGCTCGTTTTGGGCAAGGCCGGCGGCAGAGCCGCCATTGTCATCGGCAGCTCCATGCTCCGCGGCCACAAACTGCGGGTGGAGGGCTTTCGGGACAGCGTTTCAGAAAATCCAAATATCCGGCTGGTATCCTGTGTGGAAAATGCCGACGACGATAAGCTTTCCTACGCCGTAACCCAGGCGCTGATTGCCGAGCACAGGCCAGATTTAATCTACTTTGCCGCCGCCGGTATCGAGGGCGGGGTCAAAGCGGTTTTGGACAGCGGAGAAGACATTCACATCATCACCGTGGACGAAACCCGTGCAACAAAGGACTACCTTAAGCAGGGCGTCATCTCCGCAACGGTGACCCAGCAGCCCTATCAGCAGGGCGTTTTGACCATTAAAACCCTGTTTAACCACCTGTTCCATGATAAGCCCCCCCGGGATCAATACAATTACACCGAAAATCAGGTCAAACTGAGAAGCTCGTTAAACTAAACCGTTTTCGTGTTTCAGTCGTGTTCGTGATGTAGAATGAATGTGCTTTACAAGGAGGACGTAAAAAAATGGGTAAAAGACCGGTTACACTCTGCACTGCCCAGTGGGCAGACCTTCCGCTTGAGGAGCTGTGCGCGCTGGCGGCAAAGATGGGCTATGACGGCTTGGAAATTGCCTGCTGGGGCAACAACTTGGATTTAGACCGCGCCTATACTGACGACGGCTATGTTCAGGAGGTTTTAGACACCCTGTCCAGGCACAAGCTCTCCTGCTACGCTCTGGCAACCCACATCATCGGCCAATGCGTGGGCGACGCACCCGACCCCCGCCTGAACAACTTTGCCCCCGCAGCCCTGGCGGATCAGCCCGAAAAAATCCGCGCCTGGGGCGTCGAGTCCATGAAGAAGGCCGCCGTTGTGGCAAAGAAAATGGGCGTCTCTATTATCACGGGCTTCACCGGCTCGCCCATCTGGAAGTATGTCTATTCCTTCCCCCAGACCACAGCCCAGATGGTGGAGGAAGGCTTTGACGAGGTTGTCCGGCTTTGGACGCCGATTTTGGCAGAATTCAAGAAAAACGATGTGAAGTTCGCCCTGGAGGTTCATCCCGGCGAAATTGCCTTTGACTACTACTCCACCCAGAAGCTCCTGGAGAAATTTGCAGACTTCCCCGAGTTCGGCTTAAACTTCGACCCCAGCCACCTGATTTGGCAGGGCGTTACCCCCCATCTCTTCCTCTCCGACTTCCGTGACAGAGTCTACCACGTCCACATGAAGGACGCCGCCGTCACTCTGGACGGCAGAAGCGGCCTTTTGGGCTCCCACATTGACTTTGGCAGCTTAAAGCGGGGCTGGAACTTCCGCAGCCTGGGTCACGGCGACGTGAACTTCGAGGATATTATCCGCGTACTCAACGACATGGGCTATCATGGCCCCCTCTCTGTCGAGTGGGAGGACAGCGGCATGGACCGCATTGACGGCGCCGCCGAGGCCGCGGCCTTTGTCAAGAGAATCGACTTCAAGGCGTCCGACTTTAAGTTTGACGATGCCATCTCAAACTAGGGGAGGTACATATGGCAAGAGAAATTCGTTACGGAATGGTCGGCGGCAGCCTCCAGGCCTTCATCGGCGAGGTGCACCGCAAGGCAATTAATTTTGACACCCGAGCGGAACTTACTGCCGGCTGCTTTAGCCGCGATGCTTCAAAAAATGCAGAGACTGCCGAGGCCTATTGCATTGACAAGTCCCGGACCTACGCGGACTTTCAGGAGATGGCCAAACGGGAGGGCGAGAGAGAGGACGGCATTGATTTCGTCGTCATCGTGACCCCAAACAACTCCCACTACGAAACGGCCAAAGCTTTTTTGTTAAACGGTATCAACGTGGTCTGTGAAAAGCCCCTCTGCTTCGGCATTGAGGAGGCAGAGGAGCTGGAACGGCTCGCAGCAGAAAAGAAGCTTCTCTTCGGCGTGACCTATACCTACACCGGCTACACCATGTCCAAGGTCATGAAGGAGATGATTGCCTCCGGTAAAATCGGCAAGATTGCCTCTGTCAACGCCGAATACGTCCAGGATTGGCTGATGGATGAGCTTTTGAAGTCCGAGACGGAAAAGCAGGAGTCCCTGGGCGTCTGGAGAAAAGACCCCGGTCAGTCGGGCATCTCCAACTGCGTGGGCGATATCGGCTCCCACATTGAAAACTATGTCCACTACGTGACCGGCCTCAAAATAAAGCGTCTGCTCGCGACAACCAACAGCTACGGCAACACCTTGGACCTAAACGCCAACATCATCGTGGAATATGAAAACGGCATAAACGGCGCTTACTGGTGCTCGCAGATTGCCGCCGGCCACCTAAACGGCCTTGTGGTGCGCGTCTTTGGCGACCAGGGCTCCCTGGAGTGGGAGCAGGAGCGCCCCGACCTCCTGCGCTATACCCCCAAGGGTGGCGGCACCCAGATTCTCTCCCGGGGTCACGGTAGCGTAACTGCCAAGGCCGGCGCATATAGCCGCATCCCCGCCGGACATCCCGAGGGACTTTATGTTGCCTTTGCAAACATCTACCGCAACTACATCACAGCGCTGCTTGACAAGAAGGCCGGCAAGGACGTCTCCGAGGCCGACTTCCCGAAGGTCAGCGATGGGCTCTCCGGCGTTCGCTTCATCCACGCCGTCATCGGCAGCGCCAAAAACAATTCCGTCTGGATGGACGTATAACCGGGTGAAGGCCCGAACTGCTCGGGCTTCATACATATTGAAAGCCACGAATTATTAAGGAGGAAAAGTTTAATGAAAAAGATTCTTGCATTGGTTCTGGTTCTTACGCTGGCCCTGGGCCTTGCCGCCTGCGGCGCGAAAGATCCTGCTCCTGCCCCCGACAGCGACGGCCCTTCTGATTCTGCTCCCCCTGCACAGAGTGCAAAGACGATTGCAATCCTCGTTCCTAACGCCGACCACGGCTGGACCGGCGCTGTAATGAACTATGCCCAGGAAAAGGCTGCTGAAATTACCTCTGGCGGCACCTACACAGCAGAGGTTATCACCTCCACAGACCCCGCAAACCAGATTTCCCAGGTTGAGGACCTCATTGAGAACAAGTCCGCAGACGCTGTTGTCATCCTGCCCCAGGACAACACCCTGGAGTCCACCATGAAGAAGCTGGAGAGCAGCGGCATTCCCTTCGTCATGTTTGACCGCGTGATTGACTCTGTTGCTGCCTCCGCTGTTTCCAGCGTTAAGGGCGACAACGAGGGCATCGGCGCCTCCACAGCAACGCGTTTCATCGCAGACGGCATGAAGCCCGGCGACAACATCCTCGTTATTCCCGGCGACAACTCCTCTGTCCCCGAAATGAGAAACAACGGCTTCTTCGACACCCTGAAGGCAAACGGCTGGACTGAGGACGACATCAAGGCCATCAAGTCCACCGCCTACACCGGCTGGAGCCGCTCAGAGGGCAAAAAGCTCTTTACCGAGTGGCTGGAGACCTCCACCGTTGACGAAATTACCGCCACCAAGTGGATCTTTACCCATGACGACGAGATCGCAATGGGCATTCTCGAAGCCTTGAAGAGCTCCGACATCGACGAAGCCAAGAAGGAAGCCTTCCTCAATGCCGGCGTTAAGCTGGGCACCTCCTCCGGCCTCAATGAAATCTACAGCGTATTGAAGGGCATTCACCAGAAGGACTACACCGGAGAGGTTGCAAAGCTCTCCGACCTCTTCTCCGTTACTTATGACCCCGCAATGATTCAGATCGCCATTCAGGACATGGTTGACCATCTGGACGGCAAGACCGTTGCACAGGATCACGTTGTTCCCGTCT
>CAYXNK010000117.1:0-7350 GCA_964466395.1 uncultured Oscillospiraceae bacterium
CGTTATCATTGGCGGTGCCTTTGGAAAGATTGTCAGCTCCCTGGTTGAAGATATTCTCATGCCGCTGATTGGCATCCTAATTGGCGGGTTGAGCTTCTCTGACCTGAGTGTTGCAGTGGGCGAAGCAACCTTCCAATACGGCCTGTTTATCCAGGCGATTATGGACTTTGTAATTATCGCCTTCTCTATTTTCCTCTTTGTCAAGCTCCTCAACAAGTCCATGCGAAAAAAAGAGGAAGAGGCGACCGCTTCCGAGCCAGAGCCTGAACCCAGCCATGAGGAGCTTCTTCTGACTGAGATTCGCGACCTATTAAAAACCCGGTAAAAGTTATTTTTTTCTCTAAAGCTCTGCCCCTGCAAAAACGGCCATCTTCCGTTGCCGGGCGCACCCCATAAAAAAGGAACCTGTGTGCCCACAGGTTCCTTTTTTATGGGGTATAAGGCTTACAGGACCTTGCTGAGGAAATCGATGGTACGCGGCTCCCGGGGATTGTCCAGCAGCGCTTCGGGGTTGCCCTCCTCCACAATACGTCCCTGATCCATAAACAGGATGCGATCGCCCACCTCTCGGGCAAAGCCCATCTCGTGGGTTACAACCACCATCGTCATGCCCATTTTCACCAGATCCTTCATAACCCCCAGCACCTCGCCAACCATCTCGGGATCTAGGGCGCTGGTGGGCTCGTCAAAGAGCATTACGTCGGGGTTCATGGCCAAGGAACGGGCAATGGCCACACGCTGCTTCTGACCGCCGGAGAGCTGTGCCGGATAGACCTCTGCCTTATCGGAGAGGCCAACCTGCCCAAGTAGGGCGCGTGCCTTTTTCCCAGCCTCCTCCTTGTTCATGGTCTTTAGGGTCAGAGGCGCAAGCATAATGTTCTGGAGCACGGTTTTATGGGGAAAAAGGTTGAAATGCTGGAACACCATACCGATGTTCCGGCGCACCCGATTCAAATCGGTTTTGGGGTCTGTGACATTGTAGCCATCAACGATGACCGTGCCGCTGTTGACCTCCTCCAGGCAGTTTAAGCAGCGCAGAAAGGTGGACTTTCCCGAGCCGGAGGGGCCAATGACAACGACGACCTCGCCTTCTTTGACCTCGGTGCTCACATCCTTCAAAACCTCCAGCTTGCCGAAGGATTTGTAAAGGTTTTTGACGACAATCTTACTATTTGCCATAACTTGTCCTCCTTTCAATCATCCTTGCGATTGAGGACAGGATGCTCACAATCACCCAGTAATAGAGTCCTACCATGGCGTACATGATAAAGGCCTCCATGTTGTTTGCGACAATAATTTTTGTATTCTGTACCAGCTCCCGCACGGCGATAACAGAGAGCAGAGAGGTGTCCTTTAGGGTGACGATGAACTGGTTAATCATAGAGGGCAGCATCACCCGGAAGGCCTGGGGCAGAATAATCTTCACCATCGCATGGCCATAGGACAGGCCGAGGCTGCGCGCCGCCTCCATCTGACCCTTGTCCACGGCCTCAATGCCGCCGCGAATCAGCTCCGTCATATAGGCGCCGGCGTTCATGGACATGATGACAACGCTTGCCACCATCCAGTCCCACTTAAAGCCAAAGGCCATGGGAAAGCCGAAATAGATAAAAAGAATCTGCACAATCAGTGGGGTTCCGCGGATGATGCTTGTATAGAAATTGGCAGGCGCTCGCAGCAGCTTCGACCGGGAGAGCTTGAGCATTCCAAAGACAACACCGAGAATGGTGGCAATCACCAGGGAGAGGACTGTAATCTGAACGGTGAGGCGCATCGCATCCATATAGGATGGAAAATGCTTGGCAAACAGCTCCCAAAATCGGCTGAGCCATGCGGAAAGTGATTCTAAAAACTTCATTGGCGCGTTTCCTATCTGTCCTGAATTTATTCTAAAACAATGAGGCTGCTGCCAGTCTCCTTGTTTTAAGATAAATCGGTGTACACAAAAATTTCTTTTATAAAATGAGCCGGCGGGTGGCCGAAGCCAGAAGCTTCGGCCACCGCCGCTGTCGCTTTTTGCTGATTTCTAATTATTCCCCGAAATAAGTATTGAGGATTTCTTCATATTTGCCGTTTTCCTTGAAGCGCTTGAGGCCTTCGTTGAAGGCGGCAATCAGCTCGGGGTTGTTGCCCTTGAGCGTGGCGAAACCATAGGGTGTGGAGGCCTCGGACTGGTGGATGACCTTGCAGCCCACATTGCCTCTGGCAATTTCGTACTGGATGACGGGATAGTCCTCAAAGCAGGCGGCTGCCTGGTTGGACTCCACATAGGTGTACATGATGGCGGAGTCTTCCACATAGATAAGGTTGAGCTCCAGCTCATCCATAATGGATTCGGCATACTTTGCGCCCTCGGTTCCGGTCTTGGCGACGACGGTCTGGCCCTTGAGGTCGTCTAGGGAGGCAAAGGTGGCATCAGCCTTCACCGCTACGCCGGTGGTGGTGCTGTAATAGGAATCGGAGAAGTCATACTTCAGCTTTCGCTCATCGGTGATGGACATGCCGGCAATCATGGCGTCCACCTGTCCTGCCTCAAGAGCGGTGACAGACGCGGTGAATCCAAGAACTTTCCACTCCACCTCGAAGCCCACTTCTTCCGCAATGCCTTCGAGAAGCTGGATGTCAATTCCGGTGTGCTCGCCTGCCTCGTTTTCAAACTCAAAGGGGGCAAAGGTTGTGTCGGTTCCGACAACATAGGTCTTGCCAGCAGCCTGCTCAAAGGAAACGGCCTCATCTCCGGTTCCTGCGGGGGGCTCTGTTCCGTTTTCCGCGGGAGCCTTGGGGCCGCAGCCAGCCAGGACGCCCAGACAGAGAACAAGGGCAAGAATAAGTGCAAGGGACTTTTTCATTTTCTAACCTCCAATAATAAATCTATCACAAGCCAATGGGCGCGCAAGGTGCACGCGCCATCAACGGTATGATTTTTCTTTCCAAAAATATTACAAAAACTGGCGGCTCTACAGCAATTTAACAAATTAGTTTGTCCTTGCCATTGCAGCATCAGAAACCGAGCCTTGCATATTTCACAGATTCAACAGAGGTATTATATCAAATGTATCAGGATGTTTGCAAGGATTATTTCCAGAAAGCCCCGGTCTTTCGGCTGAATGCCCCATATTCCGATCCCTGCGGTTCTGAATAAACTTTTTATTCCCCTTGCATAGTCCGCCACCGGCTATCTGCTGTCATATAGTGGATAAATGCCCCATTGTTATTTGCGGCCATTGTTTTTTCACTTGGACTCTTGTATAATTGAAAAAATCCCGCCCTTCCTGTGGCGGGCTGCGCTTGTGCACAGATTTTTCTGAAATCGGAGGAAAAAGGAGGGCTTTCATTTGGCAAACATTGGAAAAACGGTTGAAAACCTCAAGTCTCGCGGCTTTGAGGCGAGGGTCTTTCAAACCGGAGCGGAGGTGGCAGACTATCTCTGTAGCACCCTTTTGGAGGAGGAAATCGCCTTTGGCGGCAGCATGACGCTGACAGAACTGGGGCTTTTTGAGCGCCTGTCTGCAGAAAATAAGGTCTATTGGCATTGGAAGGAGTCTTCAAAGGAGGCTGTGGCCTTTGCCCCTGTCTACCTGACCAGCGCAAACGCCCTTGCCGAAACCGGCGAGATCATCAACATTGACGGCTCGGGAAACCGGGTGGTGAGCACCCTATACGGCAGGAAAAAGGTCTATTTCATTGTGGGCGTCAACAAAATCGCAGAGGACTTTGACAGCGCCCTCTGGCGGGCGCGGAACATTGCCGCCCCCCTCAATGCACGGCGGCTGAATAAAAATACGCCCTGTGCCTATGGGGAGCTGAAGTGCCACGACTGCAGCAGTCCCGACCGCATCTGCCGGGGACTTGTGGTGCTCTGGAACAAAACCTTCGGCATTGATGAAGCCGAGGTTCTCATCGTGAATGAAACCCTAGGCTACTAGCCGCCCCGCTCCAAATAAAAAGCCAAAGACCCCGGCGGGGCCTTTGGCTTTTTCGCTATTTTGCATCAACAAATTTTTTGCGGTAGATTGCAATGGCGCGTTCAATGGATTTTATGGCGTCCTCACGATGCTTCACCTCGTCCACGCTGGTTTCCTTGCCTTCCAGCATTTTATATACCGAGAAGAAGTGCCTGATTTCATCAAAAATATGTTTGGGTAAATCTGCAATGTCCTTGTAACCGTTATACATCGGGTCGGCGTAGGGGATGGCAATGATTTTTTCGTCCTTCTTGTTGCTATCGATCATCGTAATGGTGCCGATGGGGTAGCAACGGACGGTGGCCATGGGGTCAATCGCTTCACTGCAGAAGACGAGCACATCCAGCGGATCGTCATCGTCAGCATAAGTCAGCGGGATAAAGCCATAGTTTGAGGGGTAGTGGGTTGAGGTGTACAGTACTCGATCAAGAATGAGAAACCCGGTTTCCTTGTCCAGCTCATACTTTTTTTTGCTGCCCTTTTCAATCTCAATGACAGCAATAAAGTCCTCGGGCGTAATCCGTTCCGGATTGATGTCATGCCAAATATTGCTCATTTCTTCCTCCAATCAAGTGTTGCCGATTGCGATGCTTTCAATGATGTCGGCAACATTTTCGCAGGTGTCGCAGCATTTTTCAAAGAACTCATAAACTTCACGCCAAGCGAGAATCACGAGGGGGTCTGTCTCTGTGGTGTGCAGCTTGCGCATGCACTTCACATAGAGGTCGTCGCCATCCTCCTCCAAGCGGTTGATCTTAATAATCATCTCATGGAGTTTCTTTGACTTTTTAAAGTTGGGGAATTCCTCCAGCATTTCCTTCATGGCATCGCAGCAGGCAATGACGATGTCTACAAACTCCAGCGCATCCGGACGAATGTCGGTCACATTGTTCATGTAGATTCGAATAAGAATTTCCTCAACCACGTCCGTTACATCGTCGATGTTCTGGCTAAGCTTCAGAATGTCCTCCCGCTCAATGGGGGTGATGAAGGCGCGGACAATCGCTTTCGTGACCTCATGGCGCTTGCTGTCACCCTTGTGCTCAATTTCGTGGAGCTCTTTCATCTTTTGCTCCAATGTGTCAGCGTCGAAGTTTAAAAGAATTTCCTTTAATGCTCTTGCGGCCTCACAGGAGACCTCTGCACTCTCTACAAAATTTTCAAAGAAAAAACTATCTTTTTTTGACATCATTCTTATCCTTCCTATTTCAAAATCGCCGCAAATAGCTTAACCATTAGATATCCAATCAGTCCGCATCCGGGGAAGGTCAAAACCCAGGCCAAGACCATGTCCTTTACCACCGCAAAGTTCACAGCGGAGAGACGCTTTGTGGCGCCGACGCCCATGATTGAGGTGGTTTTCATATGGGTTGTACTGACGGGGATTCCGGTCAGTGAGGCCAGAAGCAGGCAGGCCGCCGCAGCCACGTCCGCCGCAAAGCCCTGATAACCCTCCAGCTTGACCATGTCCATACCCACAGCCTTGATGATTTTATAGCCGCCCACAGAGGTACCCACTGCCATCACTAAGGAGCAGAGTGCCATCATCCAAAGAGGGGGGATAACATTTCCCGTGGTGTCGCTTCCGTTCACCAAAAAAACACCAAGAATCAAAACGCCCATAAACTTTTGGCCGTCCTGAGCGCCGTGCATAAAGGCCATGGCGCCGCCGCCAAAAATCTGTGCGCCCCGGAAAAAGTCCGTGGTCTTTCGCCGGTCAGTGTTTCGGTGGAGGATTGTGATGATTTTCGCAACACCAAAGCCCACGCCAAAGCCCAGGAAGGTGGAGAGCACAAGGCCGTATAAAACCTTAATCCACTCGCTGCCGTTGATGCCGCTAAAGCCACCCTGCATGGCGATTGCAGCGCCGGAGAGGCCGGCAATCAGCGCATGGCTCTCACTGGTGGGGATTCCGAAATACCAGGCGGCCACCGCCCAGATGATAATCGCAAACAGGGCAGCACAAAGAGCAATGGTAGCATCCTGGGTGCCGCCGTCAAAGTTCACCATGTTTTTTATGGTCATAGCCACCGTGGCGTTTATAAGGGTCATAAAGAGAACGCCTACGAAGTTTAACACAGCCGCCATCATCACCGCCGCCTTGGGCGACATCGCCCTCGTAGCCACGCAGGTTGCGATTGCGTTCGGCGCGTCCGTCCAGCCGTTTACAAATATAACACCCAGGGTTAACAAGACCGTTGCCATCAAAACGGGGTTTGAAACCACCTGATTCAAAAACCAACCCAATTCCATGTTCAAAATTCTTCCACTTCCCTCAACATATTGTTTCCAGCTGCCGACGCGGCAGGGGTACTTGTCCGCGCCCTAATCTGCATCATCTCTATCTAAATTTATATTATAAGCCATCCCACTTTGGGAGGGCAATAGCTTTTTCAAAAAACTGTCCGCCATTGGCGGAAAGACCTCCGGCTTGGAGGGCTTAGTCCTTCTTGCCTTTGTCATCGTCCTTAGAGGAAAAAAATCTCTTTTTTACATACACCCCGGCAATAACAGCGGCTATCACAGCCAGAAGGGCAAGGACAAGGCTTGTCGCCAGGTCGAGATATTTCAGGCTCTGCTCCCAGGCGCCGCCCGCAAGAACGCCCACGGTGACCAGCAGGGTGTTCCAGACGACCGTGCCAATAATCGTTAGCGCGAAAAAGGGAAAAAGGCTCATTTTTGCCATGCCGGCGGGAATAGAAATCAGGCTGCGCACAACGGGAATACAGCGGCAAATCAGCACCGCCCGCTTCTCATATCGGTGAAACCAGCTCTCCGCCCGGGGCACATCGTTGGGCTGCAGGCGCATAGCCCTTCCGAATTTTCCGGAAAAAAGCCTTTTAATCTTCTCCCTATCCAAAAGTCTGCCCACAAAATAGAGAACCGCAGCCCCCAGCACAGCGCCGATGGTAGCCGAGAGAATGACCAGGGAAATGCGCATGTCCGATCGTGTAGTGAGAAAGCCGCCAAACACCAAAACCACCTCCGAGGGAATCGGAGGGAAGACGTTTTCAATAAAAATCAGCAGAAGTATGCCGAGATAGCCATAATCGTTTATAATTTCGATCAATGCATTTTGCATGGATAGGACGGCTCCTTTTCCGGTTTTTCTGGGGGGGGGAAACGGGATTTTCAGGATTTTCCCGCCTTTTTCCGCAGAGAACGGGCAAAAGGCGCACATATTTGGAATTATGTCCGCAAATATTCTAGCATATTAAGCGAAAAATAGATACTTGAAAAAAAAAATCTGTATTTCTCATAAATAAGTCCGTATGAATGCAGCAATTATTGCATTTTTGTGCAATTTCAAGAAAAAACAGACCGAGCGGCATTGAATTGACCCCAAAAAGTTAGACAATAATTTTAGTTAAGCAACCGAAAGGGT
>CAYXNK010000118.1:0-7345 GCA_964466395.1 uncultured Oscillospiraceae bacterium
GCCATCAGAATCACATGAGAACGTTTACGCTGCTGCACGCCGCAGACCTGCATCTCGACGCCCCCTTTGAAGGTCTCTCTCCCGAGTCTGCCGCCCAGCGACGGCAGGGGCAGAGAAGGCTTTTTCAAAAGCTCTGTGAAACCGCTGAGGAGCGGGGTGCGGGGGCTGTTTTGCTCTGTGGCGACATCTTTGATAGCGCCAGGGTAGAGGATGAGACCCTTCGAGTGGTGGAAGCCGCCCTGGGTGCCCTACCCTGTCCGGTTTTGATTGCCCCCGGCAACCACGACCCCTTTTTCTCGGGCTCTGTTTGGGAGAGCCTTCGCTTGCCGGACAAGGGATACATTTTTAAGGATCAAGAGATTAAGTCCATTACCTTCCCCGGCGTACCCGCCCGATTTTGGGGCGCAGCCTTCAACGGGGCGGCCTGTCCTGCTCTTTTAAGTCAATTCGAGGCGCCGGAAAAGAGCGCGGCGCTTTTTGACATTATGGCGATTCATGGGGACATCGGCTCCGCCGACAGTAGCTATCACCCCATCCGCCGGCCGGACATTGAAAACAGCGGTATGGACTACATCGCCCTGGGACATATCCACGCCCGCAGCCCTCTGATGCAGGTGGGCGGCACATATTTTGCCTATCCCGGCTGTTTTGAAGGGCGCGGCTACGACGAGTTGGGGGAAAAGGGCGCACTCTTTGTCACGCTCTCAGAGGACGGCGTTTCCACGGAGTTTGTCCCCCTTGGCGGCCTGCGCTATGAGATTCTGACTGTAGATGTCAGCGGGGGCGAGCCAGGGGAGCTTCTGGAGCAAGTAATCGAAGCCCTGCCTACTGGACTCTGCTGCCGCCTGATTTTACAGGGCGACTGTGAAAATCCGCCGGAGCTTGGAAGGCTCAGAAAGCGCTTTGCGCACCATTTTTATGAGCTCCAGTTTCGGGACGAAACGCGGAAAAAGCGAGACCTCTGGACCTTGCGCGGGCAGGACAGCCTGAGCGGCGTGTTCACAGACAGGCTCTATGCCCTGTATGCCTCTGCAAAAACCGACCACGAGCGAGAAAAATTTGCCCTTGCCGCCCGCTATGGCCTGGAAGCAATTGAAAACGGAGGCGATGTATTGTGATTATCCGCAAGATGACCGCTTCCTTCGGCAAACTGGAAAATGAAAGTCTGGAGCTGGGTGCGGGTCTGAATATTATTTATGCCCCCAACGAGGGCGGAAAGTCCACCTGGTGCGGCTTCCTCAAGGCCATGCTCTATGGCATCGACAGCGCCGCCCGGGAGAAAGGCGGGGTGAAGCCCGATAAAATTCTCTATGCCCCCTGGAGCGGCACGCCCATGTCGGGGAGCATGGATATTTCCTTTGAGGACAAAGAGATTACCCTCCTGCGCCGGGGACGGGAGGCTGCACCCATGCGGGATTTTTCCGCCGTTGTCGCCGGAAGCGCAGACCCCGTGCGTGGGCTGGAGGGCAAGACCGTCGGAGAAGCCCTTACGGGTGTGAGCCGGGACGTTTTTGAGCGCACGGCCTTCATCGGCCAGGGCAAAATCGGGGTTTCCTCCAGTCCCGAGCTGGAAAAACGCATTGCGGCCATTGTGCGAACCGGCGAGGAGGACGCCTCCGTCACAGAGTCCGCCGACAGGCTCCGCGCCGCTATGCGCCGCCGCCGTCACAACAGGAGCGGCCGGCTGCCCGAGCTGGAGCAGGAAATGGAAGCCCTTCGGATACAGTTAGCGGAAAACGAGCGGGAAAACGCCTCCGCAGAGACCCTGCAGCAAGCCAAGGTTACAGCCCTGGAGCGGCGGGACCTGCTTTTGGAAAAGGTCGCTGAGGCACGGAAGGGCACCCGCCGCAAAACCCTGGACAGCCTAAACGAGTCTCGGGTGCAGGCGCGCAGGCTGGAGGAGAATTATACCCGCAAAACTGCCGCCCTGGAGCGGGCGCAAAACCGGCTGGACACCGGCCTTTTTGGCCACCGGGAGCCGGAGGACTGCCGGGCGCAATGGGCAAAGGACGAGCGTCGTCTCTCCGCGCTGAATCAAGAGGCAAAAAAAGGCGGCGGCAGGGGCACAAATATCGCCCTTCTGGCCCTCTTTGTTCTGTTGTCCGTCTTGTTTGAGCTTTTGACGGATTTCCAGCTGCTTCCGCTGGATGGTCTTTTGAAGCTACTCCCTCGCCTGGTTCTTGGCCTACTAGCTCTGGGACAGACCGTTCGCCTGCTGCGCCTATATCAAAGCCGCCGGGCTCTGAGCCGTGAGCGAAAGCAACTGTTTGCCAATTACTCCGCCCAAAGCGAGGCGGAGATTACCGGACTGATTGACAGCCACGAGGCCGCCTTCTTCGCCCTGGAGACCGCCCGGCAGGAGCAGACTACGGCGCTTTCCGACCTAGAGACCGCTCGGCGGCAGCAGTCCGAATTGGAGGCCGCTCTGCTTCGCAACCTGGATTTTACTGAGGGTGAGGGCGAGGCCGCCCACTACACCCGCCTGCTTGAGGAGGCGGAGGCCGCTTTGCGCCGGATTCGGGAGCAGGTCGCCCTGGGCGAGGGCCGCCAGAGTATGCGCGAGACACCAGAAGTGCTGCGGGAACGGCTTTCCGTCCTCTCCACAGAGTACGATAGGCTCCGGCTGGAATTTGAAGCGCTGGCGCTGGCACATGAAAATTTGATTGCGGCTGGGGAAGAGATTTCCCAGCGCATTACCCCGGTTTTAAGCGCGAGAACAGCGGAGCTGTTTTCCCATCTCACCGGTGCACGCTATTCTGCGATTCTTCTGGACAAGGAGCTGCGTGCCTCGGCGAGGCTATCGGACAGTCCCCTTCCCCGAGAGGCCGCCTTTTTGAGCACTGGCACGGCAGACCAGCTCTATCTGGCAGTGCGCCTTGCCCTCTGCGAGCTGGCACTTTCCGCTAATAAGGCCTGTCCGATTATTCTTGACGACGCTCTTGTAAGCTTTGACGACGGGCGCTGCGAGAAGGCGCTCTCGCTGCTCAACACCCTTTCCAAGGAGCGGCAGATTCTTCTCTTCACTTGCCACCGCAGGGAGCTGGAGCTGGCAGGCTCCTATGAGCAGGTCTCAGTTCTTGAAATATAATAGGATGCGTGAGGATAAACCATGAACACCTTCGGAGAACGCTTGCGGCTCACCCTCTTTGGGGAATCCCACGGCGAGGCCATCGGCATGGTCTTGGACGGCTTTCCCCCCGGCACGGAAATCGACTTGGACTTTGTCCGGGAGCGGCTCTCTCTCCGCGCACCGGGAGGCTCCGAGCTCAGCTCCGCCCGAACGGAGCCGGACGAGCCTGTTTTTCTCAGCGGCCTATTGGATGGCAGAAGCACCGGCGCACCCATCTGCGCCATCATTAAAAACACCGATGCCCGCTCGGCGGATTACCACCCCGAGAAGCCCCGTCCAGGTCACGCGGACCTGACGGCACGAATTAAATTCAAGGGCTTTTCGGACTTCCGTGGCGGCGGTCCCTTTAGCGGCAGGCTGACAGCAGCCATGACCCTGGCCGGCGCCCTCTGCCTGAAGGAGCTGTTAAGGCGGGAGATTTCCATCGAGTCCGAAATCCTGCGCATCGGCACAGCCGAGCACACAGCGCCGGATTTTGACTTTGCCATGTGCAGGGAAATTCTGGACGCCCGCGCCTCGGGCGACAGCGTGGGCGGCGTTTTGGAATGCCGGGCCACGGGCCTTCCCGCAGGCCTGGGTGGCCTGTTCTTTGGCGGCATGGAAAGCCGTTTGGCCTCTGCCCTGTTCTCAATTCCAGGCGTCAAGGGTGTGGAGTTCGGCGCGGGCTTTGAGATTGCCAAAATGCGCGGCTCCGAAGCCAACGACCCCATCCGTCTGGAGGATGGACGCCTCTTTACAGAAACGAACAACGCCGGTGGCCTAAACGGCGGTCTGACCAACGGAATGCCCCTTATCCTGCGCTGTGCCTTCCGCCCCACGCCGTCGATTAGCCGGGAGCAGAGAACCGTTGACCTCTCCACTATGGAAAACGTAACACTTCGAACCGCAGGCAGGCACGACCCCTGCATTGTCCCCCGCGCTGTCCCGGTGGTGGAAAGCCTTGTGGCCTTCTGCCTTTTAGACGCCCTCTGTGAGGAGCATCTTTGAAATCGCTTTTTCCGGGTCGAAGACCCAAAAACACCACCACGGCCTCTGCCGTAAGGAAAGTGAGCAAATATGGACGAAACAGTAAAGCAATTAAACCAAGCTCCCCCCGAAGCCACAGGAAGCCGCCTGAAAAAGGCGCTAATTCGCAGTCTTGCCGCCTTTGTTGCCGCTCTTTTACTTCTGGGCGTGACCCGGCTTTCTATTGTGAACCTGATCAAAGGCCCCACGGAGATTGTCGATTTGCACAGTGCCCAGCAGGGAGACTTTATCAAGTTCGGCGTCTCCGCCATCATGGGCTTTTATGACGAGAACGACGCTTCTGGTGAAAATGGCACCTATGCCATTCTGCCGATGCAGGGAAAATTCGTGACCCTGCGGCTCAGCCCCCGGTATCTGGAATCCGCCGAGGTAGTAAAGACCCAGTCCCTGGGCTTTTTAAATGGGACCTCCTCAGATATGGACAAATATTTCATGGTGGAGGGCACAGTAAAGACCCTGTCCGAGCCGCTGCACGACCAGCTCTACCGCTGGTTTGACGGACAAAAGGCCTGGATGCAGGAAATTGGCCTTCTGCCAGAGGTTATGGACAGCGCAGTCTACATCTCTGATGTGGTGCTGGAGGTAGACTCCGTAAACGGCATGAACGAGGGCCTGGTACTGGCTTTTACGGGGCTCTCAGCCCTCCTGCTTCTCTATCTGCTGGCAGAGCTTATTCTTATGGCTTCGGGCTTCTACCTGCGACAGCCCAAAAAGAAGGATGGCATCCATGAGGCTGCGGATGCAACCACCGACGCAGAAACCCCGCAGGAGAACGAAGACGCCATCGCTGCCTCCGCAGAAATCTTTGAAGAAGACAAATGCGAAGAAGGTTTGTCTGAATCGGATAGTCCATCTGGTGGAGAGACTGAGGGTGACCAATGAATATGACCTTTTGCGCCCCTTGCCACTTTGGCCTGGAGGGCATTGTCGCAAACGAAATGCGGCGCTTAAGCCTGCCAAACGTCCGCGCTGAAAACGGGCGTGTCCGCTTTGACGGCGGCATGGCGGAGCTGGCGCGTGCCAGCGTAAACCTGCGTTGCGCCGAGCGTATCTTAATTGAGGTGGGCAGCTTTGAAGCGCTGACCTTTGACCAGCTCTTTGAGGGCGTCAAAGCCCTGCCGCTGGAAAACTTTATCGCCAAGGAGTCCGCCTTCCCCGTGAAGGGTTATTCTCTCGGCTCCAAGCTCTTTTCCATTTCGGACTGCCAGAGCATTATTAAAAAAGCCGTGGTGACAAGGCTTTTCCAGAAATATGGCATTGATTGGTTCTCCGAAACCGGCGAGACGGTGCGTATTCAATTTTCCATCATGAACGACATTGCCACCATCTATCTGGACGCCAGCGGCGACGGCCTGCATAAGCGGGGCTACCGTCCCACCCATGTGGCCGCTCCCCTGAGCGAGACCCTGGCTGCGGCCATGGTGATTTTGTCCCGCTACAAGGGGCGGGAGGACTTCTGCGACCCCTTCTGCGGCAGCGGAACCCTGGCCATTGAGGCGGCTCTGATGGCAAAAAATCGCGCACCGGGTTTAAAACGCCGCTTTGCTGCCGAGGATTGGTTCTGGATGGACAAAAAACTCTGGTCGGATGTCCGACAGGAGGCAGTCTCCAAGGAATACAAGGGCGATTACCGTATCTTCGCCTCCGACCTTGACCCCAACGCCGTGGAGATTGCCAAGGGCAACGCAAGGCTTGCAGGGGTTGAGGATGTGATTTCCTTCGAGCAGGCCGACGCCACAGCCTTTGATCGGAAAACCCAGCGAGGTCTCATCGTCACGAACCCGCCCTACGGTGAGCGAATTATGGAAAAGCGAGAGGCCGAGGGGCTTTACGCCGCCTTCGGCAGCGCCTATTTCGCCTCGGAAAACTGGAGCCTCTACCTGCTTTCCTCCCACACGGAGTTCGAGCGCACCTTCGGAAAAACCGCGGACAAAAAGCGTAAGCTTTATAACGGAATGATTAAATGCGACCTCTTTATGTACCTGAAATAGGTGCTCAAGAATAAAACGGCTGCTATTTCAGATTCAAAACTGCGTATTCATCAGAAAAACCGAGCAAACAGTCATTTGAAGCAGCTTTATGGGCATATTTTTCATTAGTTCTCTAAAACATCCGTTTTTAGCCTGATTTTCGCCATAAGGCCGCTTGCAGAATATTCCTGCATCGATTATTATTATAAGCGTTAGCACTCAACGTCAAAGAGTGCTAACGACCATGATTTAAGATTCACACAATTTAGGAGGTATATAAGGCATGAACATCAGACCCATTGGAGACAGAGTTGTATTAAAGCAGTTTGAGGCCGAGGAAAAGACAAAGAGCGGCATTATCCTGACCTCAGCCACCAAGGAAAAGCCCTCTATTTTTGAGGTTATCGTGGTTGGTGACGGCATGGCAAACGACGGCACCGAGACCAAGATGGTCGTCAAGGTTGGCGACAAGGTCATCGCAAACAAGTTTTCCGGCCTGACAGTCAAGATTGAGGAGGAGGACCTCACCATTCTCCGCCAGAGCGAGATTCTCGCCGTTGTTGAGGACTAAGCTTCCTTACACATCGGTTTTTTATCATTCACATCATAGATGGAGGTCAATACAAATATGGCAAAGCAGATTATTTACGGCGAGGAGGCACGCAGCGCCCTAAAGCGCGGCGTTGACCAGCTCGCAAACACCGTTAAAATTACCCTTGGACCCAAGGGTCGCAACGTAGTTCTCGAGAAAAAGTTCGGCATCCCCCTGATCACCAACGATGGCGTAACCATCGCAAAGGACGTGGATTTGAGGGACCCGTTTGAGGACATGGGTGCACAGCTTATCAAAGAGGTTTCCACCAAAACCAACGACATCGCTGGCGACGGCACCACCACCGCCACCATTCTCGCTCAGGCCATGATCAACGAGGGTCTGAAAAACGTCGCTGCCGGCGCAAACCCCATGGTCATGCGCCGCGGCATCAAGAAGGCAGCAGACGCTGCCGTTGAGGCGCTGCAGGTCAATAGCAAGCGCGTGAACGGCTCTAAGGATATCGCAAGAGTCGGAACCGTCTCCTCTGACGATCCCTTCGTGGGCAGCCTGATTGCCGACGCAATGGACAGGGTGTCTCAGAACGGCGTCATCACCATCGAGGAGAGCAAGACCGCCGAGACCTACTCCGAAATCGTTGAGGGTATGCAGTTTGATAGGGGCTAC
>CAYXNK010000119.1:0-6980 GCA_964466395.1 uncultured Oscillospiraceae bacterium
AAGACCTGGACTATGAAAAAGTAATTGGCTTGCGCATGGAAGCCCGGCAGAAGCTGGAGAAAATCCGCCCGGACAACTTCGGCCAGGCCAGCCGAATCTCCGGGGTCTCCCCGGCGGACATTACGGCGCTGATGGTCTATGTGGAAAATCGAAAAGAGAAAAAGCAATAAAGATCCAGGCAGCTAAACCGCGGTTCAGCTGCCTGGATTATCTCATTTGGGGATATTATATTAATTTATATCCTTAGCAGAGTGTTGCGCCGGCGGGAATGGCGTCGTCCAGCATCAGGAGGTTCAAGGTGTCGCCCTGCTCGGCGGAGAGGAGCATCCCGTTGGACACATCACCCATCATCTTGCGAGGGGGAAGGTTTGTGCAGGCCACAACGGTCTTTCCAATCAGCTGCTCCGGCTCATAGAACTTTGCAATCCCCGAGAAAATCTGGCGGGGGGCACCTGAGCCGTCGTCCAGCTGGAATTTCAAAAGCTTGTCGGACTTCTTAACCTTTTCGCAGGCCAGAACCTTGCAGACCGTCATACGCACCTTGGCAAATTCGTCAATGGTGACCTCGGGAACGATCTCAACAGGCTCCTCTGTGGGCACCGACAGGCTTTCCAGATAGGATAGCTCCTTTTCCAACTCAATCCGGGGGAAGAGGGCTGCGCCCTTCTGCACGGTCACGTCCTTGGGCAGAAGGCCAAAGTTCACCGCACTCTCCCAGGTCTGGAGATTTTCGGGAACGCCAATCTGGAAGAAGGCGCTTTTCGAGCTTTCAGGCATGAAGGGCAGGAGTAGAATGGTGCTAATGCGGATGACCTCCAGCAGATTGTACATCACCGTAGCAAGGCGGGCCTTTTTCGCCTCGTCCTTGGCGAGAATCCAGGGCGCCGTTTCGTCAATATACTTGTTCGCCCGGGAAATGAGCCGGAAGGTCTCAATCAAAGCCGACTGGGGTGCATAGCCATCCATGTGCTTTTCATAGGTGCTCCGAAGCCCGAAAGCCATGGCTAGCAGCTCCTCGTCCAGAGCCTCTGCCTCTCGGTCTGTGGGCAGAACACCGTCAAAATACTTAAAGACCATGGCCACGGTGCGGGAAACCAGGTTGCCGTAATCGTTTGCCAAGTCCATGTTGATGCGGTTAATCAAAATCTCGTTGGAGAAGTTGCCGTCAGAGCTCAAGGGGAACTCCCGCATGAGAAAATAGCGCAGGCTGTCCACTCCATAGCGCTCGGAGAGCAGATAGGGGTCAACCACATTGCCCTTGCTCTTGGACATCTTTCCGCCATCTAAGAGCAGCCAACCGGTGCCGAACACCTTTTTCGGCATGGGCAGACCCAGGCTCATGAGCATGGCAGGCCAGATAATCGCATGAAAGCGGACAATCTCCTTGCCCACCATATGGACGCCCGGCCAATACTTCTCAAAATCGTCATAGCGGTCGTTACCGTAGCCCAGGGCGGTGATATAGTTGGACAGGGCGTCCACCCAGACATAGACCACGTGTCCGGGGTCAAAGGTTACGGGGATACCCCAGGTAAAGCTGGTTCGGGAGACGCAGAGGTCTTCCAAGCCGGGCTTGATGAAGTTGTTAATCATCTCATTGACCCGGGAGGCGGGCTCCAAAAAGCCCGGGGTCTCCAGAAGCGCCTGGACCTTATCAGCGTACTTGGAAAGTCGGAAGAAATAGGCCTCCTCGGCGGCCTCGTGCACCTCGCGCCCGCAGTCGGGGCACTTGCCGTCAACGAGCTGGCTGTCTGTCCAGAAGCTCTCACAGGGGGTACAATATTTGCCCTTGTAGGAGTCCTTGTAAATGTCGCCGTTGTCGAACATCTGCTTGAAGATTTTTTGAATGGCCTCTACATGGTAGTCGTCCGTTGTGCGGATGAATCGCTCGTTGGAGATGTTCATGAGCTTCCAAAGATCAAGGATTCCGCCCTTGCCCTCGACAATCTCATCCACAAAGGCCTTGGGCGTTATGCCTTTGGCCTTGGCCTTTTCCTCAATCTTCTGACCATGCTCGTCAGTACCGGTAAGGAAGAGCACATCATAGCCGCACATTCGCTTATAGCGGGCGAGGGTATCGGTGGCAACGGTGCAATAGGCGTGTCCGATGTGCAGCTTATCCGACGGATAGTAAATCGGCGTTGTGATGTAAAAGGTTTCCTTACTCATGTTGTTTCCTCCTGAATTTTGAAACAGCGCCAAATGAGGAGCTGTTTTCTGCAATACAAACTTTTCGCGCACTCTAGGCCGCGGCCTCTCCGCCCTCAACAGGGGCGGTGGGTGGTGGTGGCGTGGGCTCCACGGTGGGCGGGGGTGTTACGGGAGGCGGTGTTGTGGGTGCCTCCGTGGGCGGTGCGCTGGGGGAAGCCTCCGGTGAGGGGGAGGGAGAAGGTGAAGGTGAGGGGGACTCCTTCTGGGGGTAGGTGTAGCGGCTTCTGGCCTCTTCCTTGCGGCTAATCAGGTTACCGTCCTTGTCAAACACACTGCGATAGGTTACAGCGCCGGTCCCGTCGGAGTTGTTCCAGCTTTCATAGCTCATTTCCACACGGATGTCCTCGGGGTTTGAACCATAGATTTGTACGGTTAAGATATTTTTTCCCTTTTCTACCCAGGCAGCTATCTTAATCGGATATGCGCTGCTGTTTTTGAACTTGAAGTCCGGCGCCGGCCAGCTCACGGTTGCATCTAGGCCGGGGGGCAGATAGCTCACGGCGAACATATGGGAAAGGCGGCTTGTAATTTCCAGATTTGAGATTAGAGCGCAGTAATAAAGGGTGGAGGAAACCTGGCAGATACCGCCGCCTACCTCCGAGACCACCTGGCCGTTGTTGTAGGCGCCGGCAGCCTGATAGCCGCCTACCGCGGTGCGCTCACCCACGGTGCCGTTGAAGGAAAACTCATCGCCGGGATTCATGACCAGGCCGTTAATGGCGGCTGCCGCCTTTGTAATATTGTTGATGCGGGCAGAACTGCTGCCGGCAAGGGTGGTGCTCTTTTGTGCCAGAAGCTCCGCAAAGAGCATGGAGTTGAGCTTTTCCGTGGTAATTTCCGGCTCTGTTAGAATCAGGGGAATCTCAATACGCGCGCCGTTTTCGGAGGCGTCCCAGAGCTTTTTTGCCTCGTCAATGTCAAAGCTGCGACCCGGGGTGTGCGCTGTGGCCTGCTGGGTTGCGGGGTCATATTCCGCATTCTTCGGCTCTTGGAAAACGGTTTCGTAGAGCTCGTGCAGGTCAAGCGTTTCCGCCCGGGAAGCCTCCACGGCCTCGGGGGTGTAGCTCAGAGGGGAAAAGTCCCCGGCCTTCAGCGCCTCTGTCAGCAGCTCATAGATGCGATCAGAGTCAATACGAACGGCGCTTCCGCCCTTGATGACCGTGATGCTCTCCTCGCCAATCTGTATGCTGGACTCCATCAGGGCGAGATTTGAGGCGTTTACAGCCTCGGAAATCATGGTGCGGAGATAGGCTTCATTCAATTCGCCCATGTCGGCAAAGCCCAGCTTTGTGCCTATGACAAGGCTTTTCAGATAGCGAAGGGTGTTTGCAAGGAAGGAACCGCCATGGCAGTAATCTTTGGCAAAGCTTGCGGCATCGGCCGCGGAGGAATAGACGCCCGCCTCCTGTGCACTGATAGAAGCCGTGACCCCAGCGGGCAGGGAGAGGCTAAGCTCCCGGTCTGCCTCAGTTCCGATGCCTCTGGACAGAAGCCTTTCTGCCGCTTCTGCCGCTGTCAGGCCGGAGAGGTCTACCCCCTCCATCTCCACCTTTGCATAGATGGTGTCTCCGCCGTTGGCGAAGAAGCCAAGGACGCCAAGACTCAAAAAGACCAGGGCAAGCAGGATCAAAACCGTGGCAAGAGCCTTTTTGCGCCCGCCGCTGTTTTTGGGAGGTTTTTGCCGGGACGGGGCGGCTTTTTTCGGCGCCGGTGCGCGCCGGGGGGGAGGCTTCTGCCTGCCGTCGGAGGCCGCCTTGTTATTTTCATTGTTGCTGTATAGTTTAATGTTGTCCACTTCCCCTGTTGTTTAAGATGCAGTTTTTTCTTTTTTGCGAGCCTAACCCAGGCTTGCCCCGTCATTTGGCATGGAAAGCGGCGGCTCCGGCGTATCCGAAGCCTCGGCAATCCAGGGGTTTGCACTTATCTTTGCCTGAGACTGTGCCTCAAGTAGGGTGCTGATTAGGATGTTGGAGAGCAGGAAGCCCGAGGAGGTGAAGCACCAGCGCTCGCCCCTTCGCCTTGTCCAGCCCTTTTTCTCATACTCACTCAAAAGGTATTCAATTTTATCAAAGCCGCTGCGGTAAACAGCGGAGTATTCGTCCTTGGAAATGCCCCGAACCGTGCGCATCCCGAGCATAATGTATTCGGTGGCTCTGTCCAGCTTGTCGGTTTTTTCGTATTCGTCCACGATGTTGCCGCCATTCATTACGCCGGAGATGTAGCCGTCCAAATCTGGGATATAGCTGTAGCGCACCCCGTCCACAAAGGAGTGGGCGCCGGGGCCAAAGCCCATGTAATCGGCCAGCCGCCAGTATTTGAGGTTGTGCTTGGAGGCTTTGCCGGGTTGGGCAAAGTTTGAAATTTCATATTGGGGATAGCCGTAATGCTCCAAAACCTCTGTCATATACAGGTACATGTCCGCCTGGACGTCGTCCGAGGGCAGAAGCTCGCTGTCCTGGTATTTGCAGATGGGGGTGCCCTCCTCCAACTTTAGGCCATAGCAGGAAAAATGCTGGGGGTGCAGGGCAAGGCACTTGGAAAGAGTGTCTGCCCAATCACTTTTTGATTGGCTGGGCAGGCCGTAAATCAAATCGAGGCTGATGTTTTCAAAGCCCTCTGCCCGGGCAAGCTTCACAGCCTGCTCCGCCTGGCGGAAGCTGTGCCGTCGGCCAATCAGCCGCAGAATATCGTCATTTGCCGACTGAACGCCGAGGGAGATGCGGTTGACCCCCTCGTTTCGCAGAAGACGCAGCCCCTCGGCCGTGACGGTTTCGGGGTTCATCTCCACCGTAACCTCGGCAGTTTTGAGCACCTTTGCCGTGTGCTTTAGGGTGTTAAACAGGGCGCTGATGCGCTTCGCCCCGTAGAAGCTGGGGGTTCCCCCGCCGAAATAGAGGGTGTCGATGTAATAAGAAGCGAGTCTGGGGGCGGCCTCCTCCAGGTGGCGGATCAAAGCCGCTTGATACTTGTCCATCTTATTCTCCTGCCCTGCAAGAGAGTAAAAATCGCAGTAAGAGCACTTGCCGGCACAAAAGGGAAGATGGATATAAACGCCGAGCATCCGGTCCATAAGGCTGCCCTCCTTTCCACTTGGGAATAAGATTTATTTTATCGCAATCGCCATGCCGGTGTCAATGAAATTAGCCTCCATGCCTGAGAATTCCAGTATGACGAGCTTAGGCTATCCCAAGGCTGGGGCGCATAGCCTAAGCCTTGGGATAGTGAAGTGATAAGGTATTTAGAACAGGTCGCAAACCAGCTCTGTGTAGGCGGTGGGGTTCTCCAGCGGCAGCCCCGCAATCAGAAGCGCCTGCGCGTGGAGAATTGTTGCGAGCTTTGCCGCCTGCTCTTTGTCGGACGCAAAGGCGGCTTCCAAGGCCTTGAAGGCGCTATGCTCGGCGTTGAGCTCCAAAACACGCTTGGCCTTAATCTTCTGGGCGTTATCGTTGTTTTTCATCAGAGCGAAGTATTTTTCCATCTCAATGGAAATCTCGCCCTCGCTGGTCATGTAAACCGGCTGGCTCATGAGCTTGTGGCTGAGGCGGACAGCGGTCACAGCCTCACCCAGACTCTCCTGGATGAAGTCCAGAAGCGCCCGGAACTGTTCCTGCTTCTTCTCGGTTTCGACCTTTTCCTCCTCGGTTTCCAAGCCCAAATCGTCGTTTGTGATATTGCAGAAGGGCACGTCCTCGTAGTTTTCCAAGCGGCGCATGATAAAATCGTCCACATCGTCCGTGAGGTAGAGAATCTCAAAGCCCTTCCCGCGAATCGCCTCGGTCTGGGGCAGGCTCTCGGCCTTTGCGATGCTATCTGTACAGACGTAATAGATGCGCGTTTGTTCCTTGGGCATTTTTTCCTTATATTCCCTAAAGGGAATCAGCTCTTTTTCCTGGTTGGAATAGAACATCAGAAGGTCTGTGAGCAAGTCCTTGCGCTCACCGTAGTTTTCCACGGTGGAATACTTGAGCTGGAGGCCAAAGGCGCTGTAGAACTTCTCATACTTCTCCGGGTCCTCGTCCATCAGACGGCGCAGCTCGTTTTTGATCTTTTTCTCAATGTTGTTTTGGATAATCTTCAACTGTCGGCCGCTCTGAAGGGTCTCCCGGGAGATGTTCAAGGGGAAGTCAGGGCTGTCCACCACGCCCCGAACAAAGCGGAAGGCGGGGGGGATGACGTCCTTGCAGCGCTCCATAATCATCACGCCGTTGGAATAGAGCTGGAGCCCCGGCTCGAACATGTCAGAGAAAAAGTCCATGGGGGCACGGCCGGGGATGAAGAGCATGGCCTTATAGGTCACCTGACCCTCGGCGGAAACCCGAATCGTGGAGACGGGGGGCTCATAGTCGTAATAGATGTTCTGATAGAACTCGTCGGACTCCTCCTGGCTTACCTCGTCCTTGGGGCGCTGCCAGATGGGAACCATGCTGTTTATGATCTGCTCGTAATAGACAGGCTCCTCCCGGGTGACGGGCTTGCCATCAGCGTCCATTTCGCCGGTTTCGACCAGCTGCACGTCTACAGCATCAATGACGATGGGCCAGCGGATGAAATCGGAGTATTTTTTGACCATCTGGCCGATGGACATGTCGTTTAAGAAGCGGGTGTATTCCCCCTCCTCCACGTCCTCCTTGATGTGCATAACCACATCGGTGCCGACGGTTTCCTTCGTCCACTCCTCAATGGTGTAGCCGTCTGCGCCGGAGCTCTCCCACTTGTAGGCCTGGTCGGAGCCGTAGGCTCTTGTGATGACCGTCACCGTGTCCGAGACC
>CAYXNK010000119.1:6990-7305 GCA_964466395.1 uncultured Oscillospiraceae bacterium
GGAGTAAAAGCCCACGCCGAACTGGCCAATAATGTCCAGCTCCGAGGCAGCGCCGGACTTGTCCATATCTTTTTTGAACTGCAGAGAGCCGCTCTTGGCAATCACGCCCAGGTTGCTTTCCAAATCCTCCTTAGACATGCCGATGCCGTTGTCGGAGACGCTGATGACGCGCTCCTCTTCAGAGAAGCCAAGCTTAATCTTGAAATCCTCCCGATTGAGGCCGACCTTTTCGTCGGTCAGCGAGAGATAGCAGAGCTTGTCGATTGCGTCCGAGGCGTTGGAGATGATTTCCCGCAGGAAAATCTCCGGATGGGT
>CAYXNK010000120.1:0-7213 GCA_964466395.1 uncultured Oscillospiraceae bacterium
GGTAATAGTCGTAATAGGAGACAAAATACTCCACAGCGTTGTCCGGGAAAAACTCCCGGAACTCGGCGCAGAGCTGGGCGGCGAGAATCTTGTTGTGCGCCAGAACCAAGGCGGGGCGCTGGAGCTTTTCGATGATTTTTGCCATGGTAAAGGTTTTTCCGCTGCCAGTTACGCCCAGAAGGGTTTGATCCTCAAAGCCCAGCGAAAGACCGCGGGCAAGAGTCTCGATGGCTTCCGGCTGGTCGCCCGAGGGGGTAAAGTCGCTAACGACGCGAAAATCCGCCATTTCGCTCTCCTTTTTAGTATTTGGCAATTTAAGCCTGGGTAACCTTGATAAAGTTCGTGGAGCCGGAAACGCCGATGGGCACACCAGCTGTTAATACCACAGTTTCTCCCTCCTGCACAAGACCGGACTGGACAGCGGCCTTCAGACCCTTATCAAAGAGGTCGTCCAGATTTTTCTCGTCCTGGACAATCAGGGGGTGGACGCCCCAGACCATGGTGAGCTGGCGGTAGGTGGCCTCAGAATTTGTGCAGGCGATGATGCGGCAGCCGGGGCGGAAGGCGGAGAGCTCCTGGGCAGTTCTGCCCGAGAGGGTGAAGGCGATAATGGCCTTTGCACCCAGGTCGATGGCAGCCGAGCAGGCGGCGTGAGAAATCGCGTGGGTGATGTTTCCGCAGCTGGCGAATTCCTGCTTGCGGAAGCGGCCTGTGTAGTTGATGTCTTCCTCTGCCCTGCCCGCAATGCGCACCATGGTTTGGAGCGCCTGGATGGGGTATTTGCCCGCTGCCGTTTCGCCGGAGAGCATGATGGCGCTGGTGCCGTCGTAGATGGCATTTGCAACGTCTGTGGCCTCGGCTCTTGTGGGGCGGGGGTAGTTCATCATGGATTCCAGCATTTGGGTGGCGGTAATCACGGGCTTGCCGCCGCGGTAGACCTTTTGAATCAGCTTTTTCTGGATAATCGGAACCTCCTCCAAGGGCAGCTCTGCACCCAGGTCTCCCCGGGCAATCATGATGCCGTCAGAGGTGGCCAATATGTTGTCAAAGTCGTTAAGACCCTGAAGGTTTTCGATTTTCGCAATGATCTTCACGTGCTCTCCGCCATTCCAGTTTAGGAGCATGCGCACCTCCTTCACGTCGTCCGCCGAACGGACAAAGGAGGCGGCGACAAAGTCGAAGCCCTGCTGGGCGGCGAAGATGATGTCGTCATAGTCCTTCTTGCTGATGAAGGGCATAGAGAGGGGCACGCCGGGGACGTTGATGCCCTTGCGGTCGGAAATCGGGCCGTCGTTTTCCACGCGGCAGATGATTTCCTGGTTCTTCACAGAGCGCACCAGCAGAGAAATCTTGCCGTCATCCAAAAGAATTCGGTCCCCCGTCTTGACGTCGGCGGGAAGGTTCTCATAGTTGATAGAGGCGCGCTCGGCGGTTCCCAGGCACTCCTTAGTGGTCAGAACAAAGGTACTGCCAGAGGTCAGCGTGGCCTTGCCGTTTTCAAACAGCCCCAGGCGAATCTCCGGCCCACGGGTGTCCATCAGAGCGGCGACAGGCATACCCAGCTTGTCCCGCAGCTCTTTCAGCATATTCAGCCGATTTAACTGTTCCTCGTGGGTGCCATGGGAAAAGTTGAAGCGGGCAACGTCCATGCCGCTTTCAATCAGCTTTTTGAGCACTGTGCGGTCATCGGTGGCAGGACCTAGGGTGCAGACTATTTTTGTTTTTCTCATACGGTGAAACCTCCTCTTGTGGCCTGGTGTTTTGCGATCGGTTGTACTGTTGATATTACGTCTATTCTATTATACACATTTTAGAAGAAATAGCTAGGGAAAAGCTCGGAAAAACGGCAAAAATTTCGCGGGGTAGGAGTGGGAAAAAAGGAGCCGGGCTGCATAAAAAGCGGCAGCCCGGCCAGGGGGAATATTCGCCTTAGGAGACAGGGGAATAGGCCCAGATGTTCAGGATTTGGGGAGAGAGTGCCTCATAGCTCCAGCTTTTTTTGCTGCGTTTTTTGCTGTTGGGGTCACGGACGGAAAAGCGGCCGTCAGCGTAATCCGCCAGCACGATGAAATGACCCGAATCAGTAAAGTCGCCGGGGCCAAGGCTCACAATCAGCGGACGGCCGTTGGCCAGAGATCCGGCCATCAGCGCCTCGGAGAGGGGGAGCTCCTGCGCCCGAAGCCCGAATCGTTCTGCTCCCGCCGTCATCAGCTCCCAGGAGCTGCCGGAACCATCGACATAAAAGCCACTATCCGCGCTGAAGTCGGAAACAGCAGCCGGGGTCACGGCGCTGTCTCCCGTCAGTGCGGCGGAAACCATGGAAAGGCAGGTGGGGCCGCAGCCGGTCACGCCCAAGACGGCGGAGCCGTAGGGGTGATAGCCCCAGCGAGCATCCCACTGGAGAAACAGGGGTAGCCCAGCGGAGAGCTCCTCGGCGGTGATTGCGCCGATCTCCGTGCTGTTTCTGTGGTCGGGATAGGCCAGGACAAAATCCCGAGCCTCGGGGTTTTTCTCATAGAGCTCCGTTAAGTATTCGGGCAGGGCGCCCAAATCTGGCGCAGGCTCCAGAAGAGTCACCGGCGAAAGCCGGTGCCGCAGAAGGTAAACCGCGCCGACAAGCACCAGCACAAAGAGAAGGCGACCCAAAAAGTTGCCCTTTTTTTGATTTTTGCGATATCTCGTCATCTCATCCCCGCTTTCTTATCGCTTATGATTCCACTTTTTGACGAGAAAAAGACAAGGATGTTTCCCAAAATACTAGCAAACGGCACAATTCCGTACTTCTTTTTGCTTAAAACAAGCCGCTGTCCGCCATGGAGATAAAGTCGCTGTCCGCCACAATGATGTGGTCGGCTAAGGTGATTCCCATAGAGGAGAGGACGGAGTGCAGCCGTTTCGTGGTAATCTCGTCCTCGGCGGATGGCAGGGCAATGCCGCTGGTGTGGTTATGGGAGATGATGATACTGGTGGCGTTTTTGGCAAGCGCCAGCTCTGCAATCTTTCGGATGCTGATTTCAGCGGTATTGGCAACGCCCCGGAACAGCTCGCGGCAGCAGATGACCTTACACTTGGCGTCCAGACAAATCACAAGCACCACCTCGTCCCGCTCGTACATAAAGCGGGCGGAGAGAAACTTTCCGGCCTTTTCGGAGCTGTCCAGAATGTGGCCAAACTTGTTGGCATCTATGGTATACCTGCGGCTGACAGCGGGAATAAGTTTGAGCAGGGCAAGGGAGTTTTCACCGATGCCATTCACCTTGCGCAGCTCCTCCGCAGGCGCCTCAAAAACGGCCTGGAGACTGCCAAAGTGGTCGAGAAGCGCATGAGCCAGAGGGTTTGTGTCAACCCGGGGAAGGGCATAAAAAAGCAGGAGCTCCAGGACTTGGTGGTCGTCAAAAACATCCAGCCCCTGCTCAATCAGCCGCTTTTTCATCCTATCTCTGTGCCCGTCATGCACACTCATAGCCTATCCGCTCCCATTTTTTCTTTTTATTACAAAAGTATATCATCAATTTCACGATTGCGCAAAGGCTTATTTCATGGTACAATCAGCTCATATTCTACAGTAGGCTCCCCCAAGGGCGGGGCTTTTTTCTACAAATTGAACGGGAGGACAGTGTGAAGAAATTCTCTCCTTATATCAAGGATTTTTTAAAGCGTGCGGACACAACGCTCTTGGTTTTGTGCCTGATTTGCGCCATCTTTGGTCTTGTCGTTATCGCAAGCGCCACAGCAACCCTTAAGGAAGGCTCTGCCCGATACCTCATTGTCCAGCTAACCTCACTGCTCATCGGATTGGGGCTCTTTACGCTCTTTACCGTTCTGGACATTGACATTATTGCGGACAAGTGGGCTATGCTGATTCTCTTTGAGGTCGTTCTGGTGCTGCTATTGCTGACCCCACTTGGCGCGGGAGACAGCGTGGGCAACCGTGCCTGGCTGCGCTTTGGCTTCGTTGGCGTTCAGCCCTCTGAGGTCATTAAAATTCCCTTTATTATCGTGTTGGCCAAACAGATTACCTATTTGCGCAGCTATAAGAGCTTAAACTCCGTGTTTTCCGTGGGTCAGCTTTTGGTGCACTGTATGTTTATCGTCGGTCTGATTGTGGCAATTTCCAAGGACATGGGCAGCGCCCTGGTTTTCCTGTTCATTTTTATCTCTATGCTCTTTGTGGCGGGGTTGCGATTTTATTGGTTTATCGCGGGGCTTGCCACCGCTGCTGCCGCCACCCCCTTCTTCTGGACCTATGTGCTGAATCAGCGCTATCGGGACAGAATTTTGGCGCCCTATGACATGAGCATTGACCCCACGGGGCATGACATCCGCTGGCAGACAAACCAGAGCCGCATCGCCTTAGCCAGCGGCCAACTCAGGGGAACGGGACTGTATAACGGAAGGCAGACCCAGTCGGGCGCCCTGCCGGAAAAGCAGACGGACTTTATCTTTTCCGTCATCGGTGAGGAGCTGGGGATGATTGCCTGCGTTGTCGTGATTGTTCTGCTGCTGGCGATTATTCTTCGCTGTGTCTATATCGGCGCCAAATCCAAAAACACGATGAGCATGCTCATCTGCTTCGGCGTTGCGGGCTGGCTCACCTTCCAAACCTTCGAGAACATTGGCATGTGCATCGGCATCGCCCCCGTCATCGGCATCACTCTGCCATTTTTCAGCTACGGCGGCTCGTCGCTGTTTTCCCTGTTCGCTGCCATGGGGGTCGTTTCGGGCATCAAATACCGGCCAAAGCCCGAACGCTTCCGCAGTCTCCATTGAATCAAACACCCCGGGACATCGTCCCGGGGTGTTTTTACTTATTTCATAATCTTATTCAGAGCCTTTCAATGGTTCTTGAAGCGCGGATATCGGTGGCAGAGGTTGCAATCTCCTTTAAAAACACCTCTCCGTAGCGGGTGAGCTTTGCCTCGCCGACGCCGAATACCGTGGAGAACTGCTGAGGCGTCTGGGGAAGGCGCAGGCACATATCCGCAAGGGAGCGGTCGGAAAACACCACATAGGCGGGAACGCCCTGTTCCGCTGCAAGGCTTGCCCGAAGCCTGCGCAGGCGAGAAAGAAGCGCCTGCTGCTCCGCCGGCACGTCCCCTGCCGGAGCGGACTTTTTCTGGGGGCGCGCCTCCTTCTCCGCCGGCAGCTTCATCTCAAGCCGCGCATCCGGCGCCAGCAGGTCGTTTGACCTGGGCGTCAGGTGCAAAACGGGATACTGCCCCTCGCTCTGGCCCAGATAATCGTTTTCCAGAAGCTGATTGGTGAGGGCGCGCAGGAAATGAGCCGATTTTTGACTAATTCCATAGATGGGGAGTTTGTCCAGGTCCAGCTCCTGAATGCGCTTATTTTTGCTGCCGCGTAGGATATCGACCACCAGGCTTGCGCCGAAGCGCCCTTGGAGCCTCTGCACGCAGGATAAAATCTTCCGCGCCTCATCTGTGACATCAATGGTTTCAAACTTCGTGTCGCAGCTTCCACAATAGCCGCAGAAGCTGGGGGGCTGCTCACCGAAATACCGGAGGATAAAGCCCCGCAGACAGTCGTTTGTGGTGGCGTAAAAGGTCATGTCCCGCAGGCGCTTGTAGCCCCGCTCCTTGAGCAGCTGCTCGGTCTTTGCGTCAGGATAGGCGATGTCCCTGTCGTTTTCAATCATCCACTGATTGGTGCGCACATCCTGTCCGCTGTAGAGAAGGAGGCACTTGGCGGGGGTTCCGTCCCGCCCGGCGCGGCCGGCCTCCTGATAATAGCTCTCTAAATCTCGCGGCATATTGTAATGGACCACAAAGGCCACGTTGGACTTGTCAATGCCCATGCCGAAGGCGTTGGTTGCCACCATGAGTTGCACCCGATCATAGAGGAAGTCGTCCTGGTTTTTGTGCCGTTCCCCATCGGAGAGCCCTGCGTGGTATAAGGAGGCGGAAAAGCCCAGCTCATTCAGCCGCCGACAGACCTCCTCCACGGTCTTCCTGGCCGTGCAATAGATGATTCCCGAGGCGGAGGGATTGAACCGCAAAAAGTCCAGCAGGGCGGCCATTTTGTCCCGGGGCGACTGCACCTCGAAATAGAGGTTGTCCCGGTCAAAGCCCGTCACAAAGACGGCGGGGGTTTGCAGGGAGAGCAGGCGCAGAATATCCTCCCGCACCTGTAGGGTCGCCGTTGCAGTGAAGGCCGAGACCACAGGGCGTCTTGGCAGCGCCTCGATAAAGAGCGGAATCTGGGCATAGCTGGGGCGGAAGTCCTGCCCCCACTGAGAAATGCAGTGCGCCTCATCCACAGCGAGCATGGAGATGTTGGCGTTGCGGGCAAAGTCGAGGAAGTCCGGGGAGAGCAGGCGCTCGGGCGCAACGTAAATCAGCTTGTAGGCGCCGTTTTTGGCGCGCTGCAAAGCCAGCTCCAGTTGACGGGCGCTTAGGGTGGAGTTCAAGTAGGCCGCCGGAATGCCGGACTGCACCAGGGCGCCCACCTGATCCTTCATCAGAGAAATCAGCGGCGAGACGACCAAGGCGATGCCCTCCTGCATCAGTGCCGGAAGCTGAAAGCAGATGGACTTTCCGGCTCCTGTGGGCATGATGCCCAGGACATCCTGCTTATCCAAAACCGCTTGAATCAGTTCCTCCTGCCCACCGCGGAAGGCGTCATAACCAAAGTATTTTTTTAGGGCCTCTCTGCTTGTCATTCCTTGTACTCCTTCAAAAATATCAATGTCCGCCCAGAGGGCAGCGCCTCCCGCTCTCGATAGCCCAGCCGGTCAAAGCTGCGAATGCCAGCCAAGCCCGCAATATTGGCCTGTGCCAGATACTGCACGATCTCGCCCCGTGGTATTTTGCAGAGGGCGCTCTTTTCGATGACGCGCATGATCAGGCTTCCGATTCGGGTTTCTTAAGGGCAGACCTAGGGAAGACAATGAAATCAGGCGCAGCAACGGCGCAATGCCCGCAGCCACGCCTAATTTTTGTTTTATACTTCGGGAGCCTTATGCTCGCCGCCCTCGATCTTATGTTTTGAACCTAAACCAGAGCTTCCAGCCGCTCACGGATGGCGGCGATGAAGTCTGCACTGCTCACGGTCTTGACCTCCGGTAAATCACTCAGGGAAGCCAGGTCTCCGGTCATCACGCCGTCCTCCAGAGTTTTGAGGCAGGCCTGCTCCAGTTTGTCGGCAAAGGCGCGCAGCGCCTCGTTTCCGTCCAGCTCGCCGCGCTTGCGCAGGGCGC
>CAYXNK010000121.1:0-7179 GCA_964466395.1 uncultured Oscillospiraceae bacterium
TTCGTATTGACAGAGCCTGAAAAGCACTTATAATAACCATGTACGATTGAACAGATGCTACTTTGGAGGAAGAGTTTTGAAAGCAAGTAAAAATGTCTTTTTTATTGTGGTTCTCGTAACTGCCGTCCTTTTGTATCTGGCCTTTTTTGGCCTGCAACTGGGTAGCTTTACGCTCAAGGGCGCCGACAGCATGCGTTTTGGCATTGACATTCGCGGCGGGGTTGAGGCCACATACGCCCCCAAGGATTTGGATCGCAAGCCCAGCCCGGAAGAGCTGGAGGCAGCCAAGTCCATCATTGAAACCCGCATGGACGCGGAGAACATATCAGACCGTGAAATTACGGTGGACGAGCAGAACGGCTCGATTATCGTCCGCTTCCCCTGGAAGTCCGGCGAGACGGACTTTGACCCTCAAGAGGCCATCTCCGAGCTGGGTGAAACGGCACTTTTAACCTTCCGCGACCCCAATGGTCAGGTTGTCCTGGAGGGGCGGGATGTGAAAAAGAGCTACGCCGCTCTTGACGAGTACAACGCCAGCTATGTTGTGATTTTAGAGCTGTCCAGCGAGGGCTCCGAAAAATTTGCCGAAGCAACCGGCAAGCTGATTGGCCAGCCCATCGCCATCTACATGGACGAAAACGAGATTTCCGCCCCCGTTGTTGACGGCAAAATCACAGGAGGACAAGCCCGCATTACGGGTCAGCGAAGCCTGGAGGAGGCGAAGGATTTGGCCTCCAAGATCAACTCCGGCTCCCTCCCCTTTTCAATGGTTGCCCACGACACAAATATCATCAGCCCCACCCTGGGAACAGACGCCTTAAACATTATGATTCTGGCCGGTGAGATTGCCTTTGCTCTGGTCTGCCTGTTCATGCTGTCCTATTACCGCCTGCCCGGTTTTGTGGCCTGCATCGCCCTGGTGCTCCAGGTTGTGGGTCAGCTCTTGGCACTCTCCATACCCCAGTTCACCCTGACGCTCCCCGGCATCGCCGGCGTGATTTTATCCATCGGCATGGGTGTTGACGCAAATGTCATTGTTTCTGAGCGCATTAAGGAGGAGCTGAATACCGGCAAAACCCTGCGCTCCGCCATTGACTCTGGCTTCAAAAACGCCTTTTCCTCAGTATTTGACGGCAACGTCACGGTTATTATCGTTTCTGTGGTGCTGATTGCGCTTGGCTCTGGCTCTATCCTCTCCTTTGGATACACCCTGCTCTCCGGCGTTATCATGAACTTTGTTGCCGGCGTCACCGCCTCCAGGCTCATGATTCGCTCTCTGAGTGAGTTCCGGATGCTGCATAACCCTGTCTTATACGGAGCAAGGAGGCTTGCCGAATGAAAACCATTGATTTTTACAAGAACAGAAAAATATATTTTGCAATTTCCATCTGCATTTTGTTGGTCGGCCTTGCATTCACCGTGATGAATGGGGTCCAGTTGGACATTCAATTTCAGGGCGGCACCATTCTCAAATACACCTATACCGGCCAGGTGGATGTCACCGAGGCCGAGGAGCTGATTGAATCCGCCATCGGCAAGATTACAAACTGCCAGGAGCAGACCACCTTTGGAAGCGATGCCAAGATGCTGATTATCAGCCTTGCCAACAACGAGGCGCTGACCTCTCAGGAGCAAGAGCAGGTGACGGACGCCCTACTCGGTGCCTTCCCTGAGGCTGAGCTGAGCCTTTCTACCACCCTCTCCGTTCAACCCTTTACCGGCGCGCGCTTTTTCCGAAACGGCATTCTCGCGATTTTCCTCTCCTTTGCGCTAATTCTGGTCTATGTGGGGATCCGCTTCCGTAATATCGGCGGCTTTTCCGCCGGCTTCATGGCGATTGTCGCCCTCTTCCACGACGCCTTTGTGGTGACTGCCGTGTTTATTATCTTTAAGATTCCACTCAACGACTCCTTCATTGCTGCGGTTCTGACGATTATCGGCTTCTCAATTAACGACACCATCGTCATCTACGACAGAATCCGGGAAAACAAGTTCTTGATGGGCTCAAAGGTCTCCACAACGGAGCTTGTGAACACCAGCATCACCCAGTCCATGAGCCGCTCGATTAACACAAACATTGCGGTCTTCGTGAGCATTACTATTGTGTATGTCTTCGCACAGGTTTACAACATCGAGTCCATTAAGGACTTTGCGCTGCCCATGATGTTTGGAACCATCTCCGGCTGCTATTCCACCATCTGCATCGCAGGCCCCCTCTGGGTCATGTGGAAAAACCGTCAGGATCGATTGAAAAACGCATAACCGATAGCCGGAAATGGCTTAGGAAACAGAAAAATGGTGAGGCTTTCCGCCTCACCATTTTTTCTGTGGTTTATGCCGTTTCGTTGCTGCGCTTTTGGTTGATTGCATCAATCAGTACTGCGATGAAGATAATTAGGCCCTGGGCAAACTGTGACCAGAAGGGGGAAACATTGAGCAGGTTCAGGCCGTTGTTGAGCACACCGATGATGAGGACGCCGATGAGGGTGCCCAGCATGTTGCCCTTGCCGCCGGCAAGAGAGCCGCCGCCGATGACGATGGCGGAGATGGCGGAAAATTCAAGTCCCTCCGCAGCATCCGGCAACGCCGATGCCAGACGCCCTGTCAGAACCAGAGCCGCCACAGAGGTCAGTCCCGCTGCAATGACATAGGTGGAAAATTCTACGCGACGCACGTTGATTCCCGCCAGATAGGCAGCCTCTCGATTTCCGCCCACCGCGTAGAGCTGGTGGCCAAACACGGTTTTCGAGAGCACGAAATGCGCAATCACAAAGAGCAGCAGCATCAGAATGACCGGATACGGAACTCCAAGCTTGGGACCGATTCTAAGAACGCCGCTGCCGAGGATATTAAAGCTCTCGGGCATTCCAAAGATGGAGGTGCCCATGGAATAAACCTTTCCGAGACCGCGGAGCATGGACTGCATGGCGAGGGTCACGATAAAGGGCGTCAGACCCAGCTTTGTCACGCTCAGGGCGTTTAGCATGCCGAGGCCGAGTCCTATGGCAAAACCCAGCAGAATGGCGGGCAGCACAGGCAGGCCGTTATCCACGCAAAAGCCGGCCATCATGAGACCCACAAAAGCGGACATAGAGCCGGAGGACAGGTCAATTCCCCCCGTCAGAATCACGAACATGCCGCCGATGGCAACGATGCCGATGTTGGAAACCTGCAAAAGCATATTGATTATATTTTGCAGGGACAGAAACTTCTCGGTTGTGACGGAAAAGAAGATGGAGAGCACCAAAAGGCCAAGGAGGATGGATAAGTTACCGCTGAGTGTAAATCTTCTCTGTTTCGTCATGGTTTATTTTCCTCCTGCCGCATATTGCATGATGATGTTCGAATCCGCTTCCGCCGCTTTCAAATCGGCGGTCATTGCCCCTTCCCGCATCACCAGAATCCGGTCTGAGAGGCCAAGAAGCTCTGTGAGCTCTGAGGAAACCAGGATAATCGCCATCCCATTTTCCGCAAAATTCATAATTTTTTGATAGATATCAACCTTGGAGCCAATGTCAATGCCCCGGGTCGGTTCGTCCAAAAGCAAGAGCCTTGGTCGATTTTCCGCGCCTCGGGCGAAGAGGATTTTTTGTTGATTTCCGCCGCTGAGGCGGAGAACAAGCTGCTCTTTCGACGGGGTTTTAATTTCAAAGTCATCAATGGCTTTCGCCGCAATCTTGTCGATTCTCTCCTTTTTGATGCAGCCAAAGGAGGAGATTCTTTTGAAGATGGACAAAACCACGTTTTCCTTCACGGTGTCGGAAAGAACAAGCCCCTCCAGCTTACGATTTTCCGGAATTAGCACCACGCCTTTCGCCAGGGCCTCCTTGGGCGAATGTGGGGCAAAGGCCTTTCCCAAAAGCCGCATTCTACCCTTCCTCGTGGGGTAAGCGCCGTAGATGGTTTTCAGGAGCTCTGTTCTGCCGGAGCCAATGAGCCCGGCTACGCCCAGGATTTCTCCCGCCTTTAGGGAAAAGCTGACGTTTCGAATCAGCCAGTTTTCCAGGCTCTCCGCCTCGAAAATCATTTCGCCCAGGGGCAGCGGGCGCTTGGGGTAGAGCTGGTCAATCTTGCGGTTGACCATGGCAAAGACAAGGTCGTCCATCGTCCAATCCTTGGTCGCCCGCGCCTCGACCATCGTCCCGTCCCGCAAGACGGCAATCCGGTCTGTCACCTCAAACAGCTCGTCCAGACGATGGCTGATGAACAAAATGCCATAGCCCTTTGTGCGGAGGCTGCGCATGGTATCAAACAGGCGATGGGCGTCCTCCTTACCCAAAGAGGAGGTCGGCTCGTCCATAATCAATATTTTTGCGTCTCTCGCCAAAGCTTTGCCGATTTCAACCAACTGCTGCAGGCTGATGGACAGGCCGCCGACCTTCTCCTTGGGGCTTACGGAAAGCCCCAGGAGAGATAAAATCTGCCGGCTGTTTTCGTAGAGAACCTCATAGTTAATCTTACCCCCTGTATGGGGAAGAGCGCCAAGATAGAGGTTTTCCGCAATGCTCAGCTCAGGAACAAGGCTCAGCTCCTGATAGATGATGCTAATGCCCATGGTGATTCCGGCATGGGTATTGGGAACGGTCACCGGTTTCCCGTCCAGGCTGATGGTTCCCTGGTCTGGTTGGTGTACACCCCCGAGAATTTTAATCATCGTCGATTTTCCCGCGCCATTTTCTCCGGCCAGGCCAAGGATTTCCCCTTGATTCAACGTGAAGTCGACATTCTTCAGCGCCTTTACACCGGGAAAGCCCTTTGAAATGTTATTTAGTTCAAGCATTGGTGGGGTGCTCATTTTTTCCCACCTCCATTTCCCTCTGGTGAGTATGTCAGCTTCCGGTTCTGGAGCGGAGCTCATCCGCCCAGAGGCCGAAGTTTTTTACAGCATCGGTTTCCATGTTGTCCCTGGTAATCAGAATCTGCGGGGACTCCGTAATCGCCACCGGCGATATTCCGCTAACCAGGTAATCATAGGCCATCTGGATGGTTGTCTTGCCCATCGTAATGGGGTTCTGGGAAACGGTCGCATCAATTCTGCCGTCCCGGACGGCCTTCAGACCCTCGGGATTGCCGTCAACACCGATGATATAAATCCGCTTGGAGTCTCCAATCGGGTAGGAACGGCCCGCCTGCTCAATGGCTTTGACGGCACCCAGGGCCGTGTTGTCGTTTGCCGCAAAAACAGCGTCAATCACATCATTGGCCTGGAGGGCGTTCATCATGGCGTTCATGGATTTTTCCTGGTCAAACTCGCAATCCTGGCGGAAAACGATCTCAATATCAGGATATTTCCCAATCTCCTCCATAAAGCCCTGATCCCTGTCATAGCCGGAGGCCTGGCTGATTTTACCTGCCAGGTTCACGACCTTGCCCTTGTGTTCCCCGTATCTCTCAAAGAGAACCTGGGCAATATTCTCAGCGGCAGTTTTTCCCGCCTTCTGGTTATCTGTGCCGTTTCTATTCATGATTTCACCACCGGCAGCGGCTGTGTCAATAATAAAAACCGGAATTCCTTGAGCGTTTGCCATCTGGATAGAGGGGATAATGCTATTTTGATCGATGGGGTTAATGACGATGGCATCAACACCCTGGGTAATATAGTTTTGCATATTATCCGCCTGGGTGCTCGCATCTCCGTTTGCATTGGATACATTCACTGTGATGCCAAGCTCCTCACCCTGATCCAGCACGGCCTGATTTAGGGCCGTCATAAAGCCGGCATGGAAGGAGCTGAGGCAGACGCCGATTTTAATCTTCCCCTCCCCCTGCTCACCGCCTCTGCCACAGCCCGACAGCAAAAGGGAAAAAACAAGCATAAGCACAAGGATTTTAGAGATTACATTTTTCTTTTTCATTACTTCTCTCCAATCTAAAGCTCTGGTTTGGTGTTTGGGAGCCGGCAGTCTGTTTCGCTGGCCGGAAGCACCGTGCCACGCCTGAGGCGCCCTTTTGAATCCTTGTTAACATTTTACTACAATCTAGAAAAAACACAAGCGGCGATTTCCTTTTTCGTCATTGTCTACAAAGGTATTTTTCGGCTGCTGCCGTCTTTCAGATTCTTATACTGGGGGAAAAAATAAGGCCGGAAATTAAAAAACAAAGGCACGGAAAACTTCTCCGTGCCTTTGCAATAATGTAAGTGCGATTATTCCTTCACTTATTCAGCGGTCAGAAGGGCAACCAGCGCATTTTTGTAAGTGAAGATTGCGACAACAAAGAGAAGTGCGGCAGCGGCAATGGCCACGGCTCCGAAGAACTGGAGCTGGAAGGCCTGATAGCCATTGATTGCGCCGTATGCGTTAACGGCAATGGAGAGAACAAGAGTGACGAGTCCAAGAAGGATGCCGCCCTTGATTTTTGCGATGCTGGGCATCTTGGCAGCGCCTGCACCCAGGATTGCAGCAACCACACCAAGAACGGCGGCAAGAATCATGCCAACATAAGTAAAGAGTCTGGCCATTAGTTCCTTGGTGGTCTTAACGGTCTGCTCATCGACAACAGCGCGTGCTGCTTCGATTTTTTCCATTCCGCCGTCAACCTTTGCCTTGACGTCTGCATTTTTCAACAGAGTTTCATAACCGGCTGCAACCTTTTCTTCACCGGCTTCAAACTCAGCAAGCTGTGCCTTGCCTTCTTCCAGCTGCTTTGCAGCTGCTTCCAGCTTTGTCTGGCCTTCGCTGAGTTGAGCACTGGCTGCTGCAAGCTTTGCCTGGCCTGCTTCAAACTCAGCAATTTTAGCCATACCGGCTTCGTACTCGTCCAACTTCGCTTTACCGGCTGCAAGCTGTGCCTTTGCGGCGTCAAGCTTTGCCCTGCCGGCTTCCAGCTGGGGAACTGCGGCGTCAAGCTGGGTCTTTGCGGCATCAAGCTTTGCCTTGCCGGCTTCCAGCTGGGGAACATAGGAATCCAGTAGTGCCTTGGAGTCCTCATATTCCTTAACTTTCGCCATAGTCTCGTCATAGGTTCCGAGTGCGTTGAACTGGGCTTCCTTGGCGTCCAAGGTCTTTTTGCCCTCTGCAAGCAACGCTTCCTTTTCAGCCAGCGCGTCGCCTGTCAGGATGCCGGCAGCCTTTGCAGCTTCCAGCTGCTTGGACTTGGCTTCATAATCCGCCTTTCCTGCGTCCAGCTGTGCCTTCATTCCGGCAACCATAGTGTCATAGCTGCCCTTGCCGCCGGCGA
>CAYXNK010000122.1:0-7174 GCA_964466395.1 uncultured Oscillospiraceae bacterium
AGAAGCCCACGCTTGTCGTGGCGCACAACAAGACGCTCGCGGCGCAGCTCTGCGCGGAGTTTCGGGAGTTCTTTCCGGACAGCGCGGTCGAGTACTTCGTCAGCTACTACGACTATTACCAGCCCGAGGCCTACATCCCCCACACGGACACCTTCATCGAAAAGGACAGCGCCATAAACGACGAGATTGAACGGCTGCGCCACAGCGCCACAGCCTCCCTCTTTGAGCGGCGTGATGTAATTGTGGTCTCCTCGGTCTCCTGCATCTACGGCCTGGGCGACCCCATCGACTATGCCAGCATGGTCATCTCCCTGCGCCCCGGCCAGCAGCGGGACAGGGACGAGCTTTTACGCCGCCTTGTTGACATTCGCTATGAGCGCAACGACATTGCCTTCGAGCGCAACATGTTCCGTGTCCGGGGAGACACTGTGGAAATCTTCCCGGCCTACGCCAACGACACTGCAATTCGCGTGGAGTTTTTCGGCGATGAGGTGGATAGAATCAGTGAGATTTCCGTGGTCACGGGCATTGTCCAACGCAACCTCTCCCATATTGCCATCTATCCCGCCTCCCACTATGTCACCACAAAGGAAAAGATGGCGCAGGCAATTGGTGAAATCCGAAGTGAGTGTGACGAGCGGGTGCGCTGGTTTGAGGAAAATGGCAAGCTCATTGAGGCGCAGCGCATTGCCCAGCGCACCAATTACGACATTGAAATGATGCAGGAGCTGGGCTATTGCTCCGGTATTGAAAACTACTCCCGCATCATCAGCGGCAGGCCCGCGGGCTCCGCGCCTATGACGCTCCTCGATTACTTCCCCCAAGACTTCATCCTCTTTGTGGACGAGAGCCATGTGACGCTTCCCCAGGTGCGCGCCATGTACCGAGGCGACCGGGCGCGGAAGGAGAGCCTTGTAAGCTTTGGCTTCCGACTGCCCTCAGCCTTTGACAATAGGCCTCTAAAATTTGAGGAATTCCAGGAGCGCATCCGCCAGGCCGTCTATGTCTCCGCCACCCCGGCAGACTATGAAAAGGAGCGCTCCGCCCAGATTGCCGAGCAGATTATCCGGCCTACGGGATTGCTTGACCCCATGATTTCCGTCCGCCCCACCGAGGGGCAGATTGATGACCTCATCAGTGAGATTAACGCCCACATCGAACGTGGCGAGCGCACCCTGGTCACTACGCTAACCAAGAAAATGGCCGAGGACTTAACGGCCTACCTGGGCGGCGCGGGCATCAAGTGCCGCTATATGCACCACGACATCGGCGCCATTGAGCGCATGGAGATTATCCGCGATCTGCGCCTGGGCGAGTTCGACGCCCTGATTGGCATTAACCTCCTGCGGGAGGGCCTGGACCTGCCCGAGGTCTCCCTTGTGGCCATTTTGGACGCCGACAAGGAAGGCTTTCTCCGCAGCGAGACCAGCCTGATTCAGACCGTGGGTCGTGCCGCGCGAAACGCAGAGGGTCTCGTTATCTTCTATGCCGACACCGTGACCCGATCCATGAACGCCGCGATTACCGAAACCCAGCGCCGCCGGGAAAAGCAGCAGAAATACAACGAGGAGCACGGCATCGTGCCCAAAACCATCGTCAAGTCCATCCGTGACCTCCTGGAAATCTCCGGCACAGCGCAGGAGGAGAAAAACGAGGCCGGCGTAAAGATGACCGCCTCGGAAAAGCGCGCCCTGATTGAAAAGCTCGAAAAGCAGATGCGCGAGGCGGCCAAGATGCTGGAATTCGAGATGGCGGCAGAGATTCGAGACCGCCTGATTCGTCTCCGCGGCGAAAAGTAAGCGGGACGCGCTCTGGAAAGGAAAGACCATGAAACTTTTGATTTTGGACGGCAACAGCATCATAAACCGTACCTTTTACGGCATTCGGATGCTCAATGCCCCGGACGGCACCCCCACAAACGGCATCTACGGCTTTGTGAACATCCTCCGCAAGCTCTTGGCGGATGAAAAGCCCGAGGCCGTCTGCGTGGCCTTTGACCTGAAAGGGCCAACCTTCCGCCACGAGCAGTATGAAGGCTATAAGGCACAGCGCAAGCCCATGCCCGAGGATTTGGCCGCCCAAATGCCCCTGCTCAAGGAGGTTCTTGACGACATCGGCATTCATCGCCTGGAGCTCTCCGGCTGGGAGGCGGACGACCTGATCGGCACCGTCAGCCGCCGCTGCAATGAGCTTTCCTGGGACTGCGTTGTGGTCACAGGCGACAAGGACAGCTTTCAGCTGATTACGGACCGCACGGTAGTCAAGCACGTCAAAAGCCGCATGGGCCGCACGGAGACGATAGATTACACCCCCGCTGTATTCCAGGAGGAATACGGCTTTGCCCCCCGGCAGATTATCGACCTCAAGGCTCTGATGGGCGACCCCAGCGATAATATCCCCGGCGTCCGGGGCGTGGGCGAAAAGACAGCCATGGGGCTGATTCAAACCTACGGCACGGTCGAGAAAATTTATGCTGACTTGGACAGCCTAGACGTCACCGAGTCCGTCCGCAAAAAGCTTCGTGAGGGCAAGGAGGACGCTTCTCTCTCCTTTTCCCTCGCCACCATCGACCAACGCGCTCCCATTGATTTTTCTCCCGAATCCTGCCTGTTTCACGGCGATTGGAACGGGGCTACCGGTGTTTTTAAACGCCTCGGCTTTTTCTCCATGATTGAAAAATGGGGACTCTCTGAACGAATCGGCGCAGAGGCCGTCCCCGCTCCCTCTTCCACCGGCCTGCCCTTTGTGGAGCTGGACGAGGCAGGGGCGGAGGCGCTGCTCAAAAGGCTTGAGAAAAACCCACTGCTTGCCCTTTTGCCCAAGGACAACGACTTAAACGTCCTGGAGCTCTGCGATGGCGAAGCCTGCTATTCCGCTAGCCGTCTGGGGCTTGGCTCCGTCTATGTCAGCTTCCTGGAACGGCTGTTTTCTCCACATATTCACAAGCTTTCCCACAACAACAAGGACTTTATGGGTCAAATTATGTCGCAGGGGCTCGAATTTGACGGGTTCATCTTCGATACGGCCCTGGCTGCCTACCTTCTCGCGCCTACGGAGAGCGGTTACGCCCCCGAGCGTCTGGCGCAAAAATATCTGGGCACCGAGCAGCAGGGAGCGGAGGCGGTCTTTGCTCTCTTCCCTGTACTCCGGGAAACGCTTCAGGAGGAGGGCATGGCGGAGCTGTATGAAACCATTGAGCTGCCCCTCTGCCGCACTATCGCAAGGATGGAGCAGGCGGGCTTTTTGACAGACCGCCGCGCCCTGGAGGAATACGGAAACCAGCTTTCAAAGGACATTGACGGCCTGCAGCGGGAGATTTTTGCCCTGGCAGGGGAGGAATTCAACATCAACTCCCCCAAGCAGCTGGGCGAATTCCTCTTTGAAAAGCGAATGCTGCCCTCTGGCAGAAAGACCAAAACCGGCTGGTCAACCAATGCCGATGTTTTGGAAAAGCTCCGTGGCAAGGATCCCATCATCGACAAAATCCTTGAATACCGCCAGCTGACCAAGCTCAAATCCACCTATGCCGACGGCCTCATGAAGGTCATAGGCCCGGACGGGCGGATTCACTCCAATTTTCAAATGACTGTCACCGCAACGGGCAGGCTCTCCTCCACAGAGCCAAATCTTCAGAACATCCCGGTTCGCACGGAGCTGGGGGCAAAGCTGCGGGACATGTTTGTTGCCCCCGCCGGCAAGCTACTTGTGGACGCGGACTACAGCCAGATTGAGCTACGCCTTCTCGCCCACATCAGCGGAGACTCGACGATGATTGCCGCTTTCCGAGAGGGAGAGGACATTCACACCGTTACGGCCTCCCAGGTCTTTGGCCTCCCCTTAGGGGAGGTGACAAAGCGCCAGCGCTCCAGCGCAAAGGCGGTCAACTTCGGCATTGTTTACGGCATCTCGGCCTTCTCTCTGGCGCAGGACATCGGCGTGTTCCAGAGCGAGGCCAAGGCCTATATCGACACCTATCTGCAAAAATACAGCGGCGTGCGGGACTATATGCACAACATCGTGGAAAAGGCCAAGGCCGAGGGCTATGTCACCACCCTCTTTGGCCGGAAGCGCCCCTTGCCCGAGCTGAAATCGGCGAACTTCCAAATGCGCGCCTTCGGGGAAAGAGTCGCCCTGAACACGCCGATTCAAGGCACCGCAGCGGACGTGATTAAGCTCGCCATGGTAAATGTGGACAGGCGTATGGAGCGGGAGGCACTCTCCGCCCGGCTAATTTTACAGGTGCACGATGAGCTGATTGCCGAGTGCCCCGAAGAAGAAGCCGAGACCGTCCGCGCCATCCTCCGGGAGGAGATGGAAAACGCCGTCGCCTACACCGTCCCCCTTGAGGTGGATGTGAACATCGGCAAGAGCTGGGGCGAGGCAAAATGACGATTGCAAGAGTGCAGCCCCAGCACCTCCCCGCCATCGAGGACATCGAAAAAGCCTGCTTTACTCCACCCTGGACAAGGTTGCAGCTGGAACACCAGATGAATGCCGGAAATTGCCTGTTTCTCGCAGCGTTGGATGCTGCGGGCGCCGTTATGGGCTATGTGGGTCTCATGTATGTACTGGACGAGGGCTATATCTCCAACATCGCTGTGGCGCCGGACTTTCGGCGTCGTGGTGTGGCGGATACGCTGCTCATCGCCCTGGTTCACCATGCCAAAGCCCTCTCTCTGTCCTTCCTCACCCTGGAGGTGCGGGAGAGTAATGAAGCCGCTATCCACCTCTACGCAAAGCATGGCTTTGCCCCTGTGGGGCGGCGCAAAAACTACTACGACACCCCGCGGGAGGACGCCCTCCTGATGACCTTGTTTTTCCATGAGGCCCCGGCCTCGCTATCGCTAAGCTGATTTACCGAAAGGAAACGCCCAATGCTCATCCTATCCATCGAAAGTACCTGTGACGAGACCGCCGTCTCGATTACCGAAGACGGCCGCAGAGTGCTCACAGATCAGATTTTTTCCCAGGCAGACCTCCACGCCGTCTATGGCGGAGTCGTGCCTGAAATCGCCTCCCGTTCCCACGTTGAGGTCATCTCCCAGCTCACCGAGCGGGCGCTAACCGCTGCCAATGTGACGAAACAGGATTTGGACGCTATTGCCGTGTCCTACGCCCCGGGGCTGATTGGAGCCGTTTTGGTGGGTGTGAACTTTGCAAAGTCCGTGGCCTCAGCCTTGGGAATCCCCCTAATTCCCGTCCACCACATTAAGGGGCACATTGCGGCAAATTACATCGCCTTCCCGGCGCTTACGCCGCCCTTTCTCTGCCTTGCCATCTCGGGGGGAAATACCCTGCTTGTGGACGTGCAGAGCTACACGGAAATGAAAATTCTCGGCGCGACGAGGGACGACGCCGCCGGCGAATGCTTTGACAAGACCGCCCGCGTCCTGGGTCTGCCCTATCCCGGCGGCAAGCATGTGGACGCGCTGGCGCAAACCGGGGACGACGCCAAATACCCCCTGCCCCGTGCTCATGTGGAGGGTCACCCCTACGACATGAGCTTTTCCGGGCTAAAAACCGCGGTGGTAAACCTTGTCCACAATGCCGAGCAAAAGAGCGAGGGGCTGGATAAGCCTTCCCTCTGCGCCTCCTTTTCCCGGGCAGTCAGCGAAAGCCTGGTTCCCCGAACCATGGCGCTGGCGCGGGAGCTGGGCTACAAAAAAATTGCCGTTGCCGGCGGTGTCGCCGCAAACTCCCGCATCCGGGCGGACTTCCGCACAGCGGCTGAAAAAGAGGGCGTGGAGCTCTTTGTCCCGCCACTCTCCCTCTGCGGAGACAACGCCGCGATGATTGGCTGCCATGCCTATTACGAATACCTGGCGGGCACCCGGGGCAGCTCTGACCTCAACGCCTATGCCAATATGGAGCTATAATATGGAAACCTACACCAATACCGTAACGGAAACCGAGGTAGCAGGGGAAACGCTTTCCAAAAATCTCACTCCCGGCAGCGTGGTCGCCCTCTTCGGCGACCTGGGCGCGGGAAAAACCGCTTTTGTTCGGGGACTCGCCCGGGGTCTTGATTCCACAGACCGGGTCACAAGCCCAACCTTTACAATCGTGAACGAATACAGCGGCAGGCTGGAGCTCTTTCACTTCGACATGTACCGCTTGGGCAGCGCAGAGGAGCTCTTCGACATCGGCTGGGAGGACTACCTGGCGCAGGGCGGCGTCTGCGTTGTGGAGTGGAGCGAAAACGTGGAGGCTGCCTTCGACGGTTCTGAGTTGCGGGTGACCATTGAAAAAATCTCGGACAGCCAGAGAAAAATTATCACTGATGAGCCAAAGGAGGTGCGCCATGCGGATACTCGGCTTTGAATCCAGCGCAAAAGCCGCCTCTGTTGCGGTCTGCGATGAAACGAGCCTTGTTGCCCAGTCCTTTCAAAACAGCGGTCTAACCCACAGCCGCACCCTCCTGCCGATGGCGGAAGATTTGCTGAAAAACCTCTCCCTTACCCTGAGGGATATTGACCTCATCGCCGTATCTCAAGGCCCCGGCTCCTTCACTGGGGTGCGCATTGGCGTTTCCGTCGTCAAGGGTCTTGCCTGGGCAACCGACACTCCCGTCTGCGGTGTCTCTACCCTGGAGGCCATGGCCTACAACGGCCAGGCAGCGCCCGAGGGCAGTCTCGTTTGCTGCGTGATGGACGCGAGAAGGGGGCAGTTTTACAACGCCCTGTTCACCATTGAGGGCGGAATTCCACACCGTCTTTGTGAAGATCGGGCAATCAGTACGGAAAAATTAGTGGAAGTTTTAAAAAATCAAAAAAATTCCGTCTATCTGGTTGGAGATGGCGCGAACTTGTGTTATAATGCTTTGGAAAATTTAAATATAACGGCTGTTTTAGCCCCCGAGCCCCTGCGCCATCAGAGCGCCTGGGGTGTTTGTATGGCGGCGAAAGGAGCGCCTCGGCAGTCTGTCCACGAGCTGCTGCCGGTGTATCTCCGTTTAAGTCAGGCAGAACGGGAGCGTCAAGAAAGACTGTTCCAAAATTAAAGCTTTACCAGCGAATTAAAGGGAGAATTTTATGAGTAACGTTATTGTTTTTGACCATCCGCTCATACAGCACAAGCTTTCCGTTATGCGTGACAAGTCCACCAGCGTCAAGGAGTTTCGTGAGCTGGTTTCCGAGGTTGCCACCCTCATGTGCTATGAGGTCACCCGGGATCT
>CAYXNK010000123.1:0-4786 GCA_964466395.1 uncultured Oscillospiraceae bacterium
CCCATTATACCACACCCGATTGGATAAAGGGAGGCGCATTTTATCATATTTTTGTCGACCGTTTCAAAAGCTCCGGCAGACGCGTAGAAAAAGAGGGCGCTGTCTTGCGGGAGGATTGGGGCGGGCTTCCGGTCTATTTGCCGGACGAAAAGGGCGAGATTAAAAACAACGACTTCTTCGGCGGCGACCTGCCGGGCGTCATCGAAAAGCTGCCTTACCTCCGGGAGCTGGGCATTTCCTGTATCTACCTGAGCCCCATTTTTGAAGCCGCCTCCAACCACAAGTACGACACCGGCGACTACATGAAGATTGACCCCGCCTTTGGAACCGAGGCGGACTTTATCGTCCTCTGCGAGCAGGCGGCGGCGCAGGGCATCCGCGTGATTTTGGACGGTGTGTTCAATCATACGGGTTCCGACTCCCTATACTTCAACCGTGAGGGGCGGTATGACGGCCCGGGCGCCTATAACAGTCAGACTTCAGAATACTACAAGTGGTACAGCTTTACCGATTGGCCGGACAAATACGAGGCCTGGTGGGGAATTAATACGCTTCCGAGCCTTAAAAAGAACTCTTTGGAATATTCCTTCTTTATTAATGGAGAAGGCGGTGCGCTGCAAAAGTGGCAGCGGCTTGGAGCCTCTGGCTGGCGGCTGGACGTGGCAGACGAGCTTTCCGACAGCTTTCTTGAAGCCCTGCGGCAGCGGGTTAAGACAGAGGATTCCAAGGCTTTGGTTATCGGTGAGGTTTGGGAGGACGCCTCCAATAAGGTGGCCTATGGCTATAGGCGGCATTATTTCGAGGGCGGGCAGCTGGACGGCGTGATGAACTATCCCTTTAAGGAAGCCGTCATCGCCTATGCCCACACGGGGCAGGCGGAATCCCTGCGGGACACCGTGGAGGAAATCTGCGAGAACTACCCCAAGCAGGCCTTGGACTGCCTGATGAACATTCTTGGCACACACGACACCCCAAGGATTTTGACGGCGCTTTCAGCAAAAGGTTTCGCTACCCGGGAAGAAAGAGCGCATTTTGCCCTCTCCCCCCAGGAGCGTGTGCGGGCAAAGACTCGGCTGCGACTGGCCTCCCTGCTGCAATTTACCCTGCCTGGCGTACCCTGCCTCTACTATGGCGACGAGGCGGGCATGGAGGGGTTTGAAGACCCCTTTAACCGCCGTTGCTTCCCTTGGGGCAACGAGGACACGGCCCTGCAGGACTGGTACAAGCGCCTGCTTGCCGCTCGAAACTCCATCCCCGCCTTTGCAGGGGGAGCTTATCGCGGCCTAAAGGCAGAAAATGGCGTATTCCTCTTTTCCCGAACGAGCCAAGGCTCTAAGGTCCTGATTTTGACGAATTTAGGCGGAGAGGAGTTCGTTTTACCCATGGGCGCGGGCTACAACGTGTGCCTTTCACTAAACTGCGAGGAAAACAAAAACAGCCTCCGTGTATTCCACGAAGGCTGCGCAATCATTACAATCGGGGACGGGAGCATTTAGCTCTCCGTCTCCGCTTTTGTTTCACAGTAAATGCAGCGGTACATACCCTTTTCTCGGTCGGTGAGCTTGAACACCTGGGCAAGCTCCTGCTCAATCGAGGTGATGCAGCGGGGGTTCTTGCACTTAATCACGCCTGTGACGGTTTCGGGCAGAGAGAGCTGGCGCTTTTCTACGATGTGTCCGTCCCGCACGATGTTTACGGTGATGCCCGGGTCAAGATAGCCCAGAACGTCCAGGTTCATGTCAATCAGGGAGTCAATTTTGATGATATCCTTGTGCCCGCCCTTTTTGCTTACGGCGTTTTTGATGATGGCAACCGGGCAGTCCAGGGCGGAAAGCTCCAAAATCCTGTAAATTTCCATGCTTCTGCCCGCCTGGATGTGATCCAACACAATGCCGTTTATAATGGAATCAATGGTCATACGCGCACCTCCTATTCAATGCCCAAAAGCTTCATAATGAGCGCCATGCGGATGTATTTGCCGTTTAACACCTGCTTGAAGTAGCAGGCGCGGGGGTCTGCATCCACCGCTCGCTCAATCTCGTTGACCCGAGGCAGGGGGTGCATAATGGTGAGATCGGGTTTTGCGTTTGCAAGCTTGTCAACAGTCAGAATGAATGCGTCACGGAGTCTCAGATAGTCGGCCTCGTTGAAGAAGCGCTCCCTCTGAACCCGGGTCATATAGAGGATGTCCAGCTCGGGCATGTCCTCCCAGTTGACCGTTTCCTTGTAGTCCAGGCCATGCTTTTCCAGCACGTCTGTTTTTATGTAGCCCGGAATCTTCAGCTCCTCGGGGGAAACCAGCACAAAGCTGTTGCCCTCGTAGAGCGCGGCTGCCTCAATCAGAGAGTGGACGGTTCTGCCGAACTTTAAGTCGCCGCAAAAGCCGATTTTGAGATTTGTCAGCCTGCCCTTTTCCCGGTAGATGGTCAGAAGGTCTGTGAGGGTCTGGGTGGGATGGTTGTGTCCGCCGTCGCCTGCGTTAATCACGGGAACTGTGGCGGCCTGAGCGGCCACCAGGGGGGCACCCTCCTTGGGGTGGCGCATGGCGATGATGTCTGCGTAGCAGCTGATGGTCTGGGCGGTGTCCGCCACACTTTCGCCCTTGGAGGCGCTGGAGCTACTGGCTTCGGAAAAGCCCAGGACACTGCCGCCCAGTTCCAGCATGGCCGCCTCAAAGCTCAGGCGTGTGCGGGTGGAAGGCTCAAAAAACAGGGTTGCGAGCTTTTTCCTTTTGCATTTGTCCACGTACTTTTCGGGATTGTCTACGATGTCCAAGGCGGTGTCAATTAGGTTTTGGAGCTCTTGCTCCGACAGGTCTGTGATGCTGATGAGATCTTTCATGCATTGCCCCCCTTAATCCAGCTTTCGTCTGATGGGTTATCTCTAAATTTCAGAACGCGTGAAATATCCGCCTGGGGAATCAGGCCGTCTTGAAAAGCAACCGCCGTCAAAACGTCCAGGTTCGTTAGGCTATGGTTTATGACCTTGGCTGCCTCCAGCCGGTCAAGACCTTTTTTCATGCCGTAGGTGAAGATGGACACAACACCCAGAACCTGGGCTCCGGCTTCTCTGAGCACCTCGACCACTTCAATGACGCTGCCGCCGGTGGAGATTAAATCCTCCACGACAACGACCTTGTCGCCGGGGCTCAAGCGGCCCTCAATCTGGTTTTTGCGGCCGTGATCCTTTGCGCCGCCGCGCACATAGCCCATGGGCAGACCCATGAGGTGACCCACGATGGCGGCATGGGCAATGCCTGCTGTACTGGTTCCCATGAGCACCTGGCAGTCGGGAAACTGCTCTCGAACGGTATTGGCAAGGCTTTCTTCAATCTCCGTTCGCACCTCCGGTGCTGACAGGGTTAGTCTGTTATCACAGTAGATGGGGCTTTTAATCCCACTGGCCCAGGTAAAGGGCTCGTCCGGCTGAATCATAACCGCACCAATTTTTAAGAGCGATCTTGCAATGTTTTCCTTCACGTGTTCTCGCTTCCCTTCTTGTATTCAGAATCTCGCGGAGGCCTTTGGCCTGCGGATTTTATTAATCTACGAATTCCCTTACGCAGCGCTCATAGGCCGCCCTGGGATCTGCTGCCGCTGTGATGGGACGTCCCACAACGATGTAGTCACTGCCGATTTCTCTGGCCTGCTCAGGAGTCATGACCCGAACCTGATCGCCTTTCTCTCCGTCGGCAAAGCGGACGCCGGGGGTGACGGTCAAGAAGTCCTGCCCGCAGCGATTTTTAATCGCGCCGGCCTCCAACGGCGAGCAGACAACACCGTCCAGACCCGCGAGCTTGGCATTTTCGCCGTAGTGAAGAACGGTTTCCTCAATGCCTGCACCGATTAAAAGCTCCTGTTGCATTCGCTCCTCACTGGTGGAGGTCAGTTGGGTGACGGCAATCAGCAGAGGGCGCGTACCGTCGGGGCGCATGAGCCCTTCCAGCGCAGCTTCCATCATGGCTCTTGTTCCGGCGGCGTGGAGATTCACCATGTCCACATCCAGGCGGCTTAATACCGACATGGATTTCGCCACTGTGTTGGGGATATCGTGGAGCTTCAAGTCCAGAAAAAGCTTGTGTCCCCGCGCCTTCAAATCTCTTACAATCTGGGGGCCTTCGGCGTAAAACAGCTCCATACCAATCTTCAAAAAGGGGCGAGCCTCGCCCAACTTGTCGAGGAAGACGAAAACCTCTTCCCGGTTGGGAAAATCGCAGGCAATCATAACATCCTTACCCATTGTGTGCACCTCCAATAATCTCAGTCAAACTGGTAATTCCGTATTTCTCCATAACGTCTGGCAGAGCCTCGATAATTTCCTTGCAGGCGAAGGGGTTTTTAAGGTTTGCAGCGCCCACCTGAACGGCGGTTGCGCCTGCTAACAGCATTTCAATTGCATCCTCGGCCGTGGAGACGCCGCCCATGCCGATAATCGGAATTTTCACTGCCTCATAGACCTGATAGACCATCCGCAGCGCCACAGGGAATACAGCAGGCCCGGAAAAACCGCCCATGGTATTTGCAAGCACCGGGCGGCGAGTTTTGAGGTCAAGGCGCATCCCCAAAAGAGTGTTAATCAGGGAGAGACCGTCTGCCCCCGCCTCCTCACAGGCACGGGCAATCTCGGCGATGTCCGTCACGTTGGGACTCAGTTTTAGGTAAACCGGTTTCCGGCTTACTTTCTTGACCTCCCGGGTGACCTCTGCCGCCGCTTTTGCTGAAACACCAAAGGCCATGCCGCCGCCGTGGACATTGGGGCAGCTGATGTTTATTTCGAGCCAGCCGAC
>CAYXNK010000123.1:4796-7017 GCA_964466395.1 uncultured Oscillospiraceae bacterium
CGTTCATCGCCTCTGCGCAACGGACAAACTCCTCAATGGAAAAGCCGCTGATATTTGCAATCACAGGCTTTTGAAAGACATTTGCCAGCCGCGGCAGCTCCCGGGCGCAGACCGCCTCGACTCCCGGATTTTGCAGTCCTACGGAATTTAGCATTCCGGCCTCACACTCGGCGATGCGCGGCGTTGGGTTGCCCAACCGAGGGCTTAGGGTTGTGCCCTTAATGGAGATGCTGCCGAGGATATTCAGGTCGTAGAGCTTTGCAAATTCCTCGCCGAAGCCGAAGGTTCCGCTGGCGGGGATGATGGGGTTAGAAAGCTGTAAATCTCCCAATGAAACCGTTAAATCAGCCATGTCAGCTCCTCCTTTTCCAGAACCGGGCCCTCGACACAGATGCGCTTGTGCCCCAATTTTGTCTCACAGGTGCAACCCATGCAGGCGCCGAAGCCGCAGCCCATACGCGCTTCAAAGCTGTACTGCCCGCTGGTTTTCGAAGCCAGTGCCACCGCGCGGAGCATTGGTTCCGGGCCGCAGGTATAGACATAGGTGTAATCGGAGACTTCCTTCATGGGGTCTGTTACAAAGCCTTTTACGCCTCGGCTGCCGTCCACGGTGGTCACAGTAACCTCAAGGCCTAAATCCCGAAGCTCCTGCTCCAAAAAGATTTCGCTTGCCGTGTTAAAGCCCAGAATCACCCGGGGCTTTTTCCCCTCAGCCACCAAGGTTTTTGCCAATAGATATAGGGGAGGAACCCCCACTCCGCCTCCAATGAGCAGGGGGGTTCCCCCGCTTTTTGCTGTGTCATAACCGTTGCCAAGGCCTGTGAGCAGGTCGAGCCTCTCCCCTGCCCGCATTTTTGCGAGCTGCTCGGTTCCCTTGCCTACGGTCTTATAGATCAGTGTCAGGCGGTCACCCTCCAGGTCGCAGACCGAGATGGGACGGCGCAGGTAAAGCCCCTCCAGCTCAATATTTACAAACTGTCCGGGACGTGTCAGCGCCGAGGTGTCGCCCAAAAGCGCCATGCGGTACACGGTTTCCGTCAGCCTCTCATTCGTTTCTATGGTAAAAATTCCTTGCTTCATCTTCTTCCTCACTACCAAATCGTTTTTGCTTCCAATCCCGGCCCCTGCCAAGCAATGTTGCCGTCACAGAGGGTGAGCAAGCACTTGCCAAAAACCTTTTCCCCTGTGAAAGGTGTAGCCTTTCCCATGGAGACAAAATCCGCAGGGTCAACGGTGTAGTCCGCCTCCAGGTCAAAGACCGTTAGGTCGGCGGGCGCGCCCACGGCGAGACCCTGGCCGATGCCAAACACCTGGGAAGGCCGTGTGTGCATCAGGGAAATCAGCTGCTCCAAGGAGAGGATGCCCGTTTTCACAAGCTTCGTATATAAGGTTGCAAAGGAGATTTCCAGACCCACAATCCCGTTTGCGCTTTTTGCCAGCCCACCGGCCTTTTCCGCGGTTGCGTGGGGGGCGTGGTCGGTGGCAATCATGTCAATCGTACCGTCAAGTATGCCATCAATGAGCGCCTTTTTGTCCGCTGCTGTGCGCAGAGGGGGATTCATACGAAAACGCCCCTCGTCCTTGAGGTCATCGTCACAGTATATCAGATAGTGGGGGGCTGTTTCGCAGGTTACAGGCAGGCCTTCGGCCTTTGCGCTACGAATCAGCGCGACGCTCTCCTTGGTGGAGACGTGGCAGACGTGGAAGCGGCAGCCGGTTTTCCGCACCAGCTCAATGTCGCGCTTGACCTCTAGCCACTCGCTTTCGGAGCTGATGCCAGGCAGACCGTGGGCCTTGGCATAGGCGCCGTCGTGGATGCAGCCATCCTTGACCAGGGCGGCGACCTCACAATGTGCGGCGATGATTTTGCCGAGGCTTTTTGCCCGCAGCATGGCCTCCTCCATTATCTCTTTCTGTTCCACGCCTACGCCGTCGTCCGTGAAGGCCAGGGCATATTCGGCGAGAGACTCCAGCGCTGCAATCTCCTGCTGCTTTTGCCCCTTGGTAATCGCGGCGTATGGATAGACGTGAACCAGGGCGTCCCTTGCGATTAAATCCAGCTGCACCTGAAGGTGCTCCAACGTGTCCGGCACGGGAGAGAGGTTTGGCATTGCCCCCACAGCCGTAAAGCCGCCGCGCGCCGCCGCCCTTGTGCCGGTTAAAATGGTCTCTTTATAAGAAAAGCCCGGCTCTCTAAGATGCACATGCACATCGATGAGAC
>CAYXNK010000124.1:0-6944 GCA_964466395.1 uncultured Oscillospiraceae bacterium
CGCCTCCAAAAAGAGAAATAGTGTTTTGAATTGCACGGGCAACGCCCGTGCAACATCTTCGCCGCAGACGGAAATACGAATGCTGTTTTGAGTTACACAAACAACGCCCGTGCATCACCCCCCCCACGCAAAGGGAAAGACAAATGGCCACCCCTTTCATAGAGGATCTGCTTCAGCGATAGATTTTTGTGCCGCCGGAGATGGTTTCCTCAATGGAGCGTGAGATGATCTCCTTGGCCTTCTCCTCGTCTCTGGCGCGGATAGCCATGCAGAGGGCGTCTGTCCGCTTCCGCATCACCTCAAAGCCATGGAGCCGGAAAAAGCGCTCAAACAGCGTCGTATTCGGCGCCTTGAAGGAATAGAATATCAGGGGGAGCAGAGTGTTCCCGGAAAAGCCGCAGAGCAGATGGTCAAACTCAAAGACGATGTTTGCCGCTCTCGCGCAGTCCTCTGTCTTATCCAGAAGCGCAGAGCAGGAAAACAGCGTTTGAACCTCCTCGTCCGTAATACGGGGAATGGCAAGCTCAAGAGCAAGGCCAGTGAGCACCTTTCGAATTTGGAGAATTGAGAGAATGTCCGCGTCCGGCAGAGTTCCGCCGTTAAACTTCATGATGGAAACCAGGGTGTCCAGGGTTCCCTTTTTTCGGTAGTCGGCCACATAGGTGCCACTGCGGGGGATGATTTCCAGAAAGCCCTTGTCGGCAATTTCCGAAAGCCCTGCGTTTACGACACTGCGGCTAATATGCATGGTCTCCGCCAGCTCCCGCTCCGCGGGCAACTTTTCCCCGATGGAGAGCTTGCCGGACAGAATCATATTTTCCAGTTGATCGATGAACAGTTCCTTTAGGGTGGGCGCGCTAATCTTTGAAAACTCCATTTTCCAACCTCCAAATGTGGTACAACCAGATACCAGATGGTAATTATATCTTAAAGAGAGACAGATATCTAAGCAAGATTTACAAAGATTTTCGAATAAAACCATGTAATATTGACAGTAAATTGTCACAGTGTTATTCTATAACCAAAGTACGAATTTGTAAAGACTGGTTTGTTTAGTATACCAGATTTTTTGTCCAACCTCTGGTTTATTATTTAACCAGCCGAAAGAGAAGGTTTCGGTTTCCTCTTTCACCGTTCTAGGCGCAGCAATCGTATAAACTATAATTTTGTGAGGGAAAGTATATGGAGCAAAAACCAAAAGTATTAATGTATGCCAACAAGATTGGAAATAAGAAAAACGGCGCAAAATCCGGCATGGCCGCCTCCTACACCTGGGACGACCCCGAGTATAGAATACTTGAACCCTTTATGACGGACGAAATGGGCGAGGTTGGTCTCGGCCTCGACTTCCGTGTGAAGAAGACCGTGGCGGAGGTAGCCAAGGCTTGCGGCAAGGACGTTGAGACCACAAAGCGCTGCCTGGATTTCATGGCGGATGCCGGTGCCTGCTTTGTCAACAACATTGACGGCGAGGACCGTTTTTGGTACGAAAGCTGGATTCCCGGCATCATGGAAATGGTCGTGAACCACCCCACCCTGCCTTACAAGTATCCCCAGCTGGCAGAGGCCTTTGAGGCCTATGGCAGAATCCGCGGACCCAAGTCCTCGGGCGCTTTTCCCGTTGGCGTCGGTCTCATGCGCGTCATCCCCATCGAGAAGGCCATTGACGGCAACTCCCGCGCTGCCTCCTATGAGGAAATCTCTTACTATCTGGATCAGGCACACCGGTTCTCCGTCTCCAACTGCTCCTGCCGTACCTCTCGCGAGATTATGGGCGAGGGCTGCGGACACCTCAAGGAGGACATGTGCATCCAGCTCGACCACGGCGCGGAATACTACATCCGCACAGGCCGCGGCCGTGAAATCACCAAGGAAGAGGCACTCGAAATTATCAAGCGCGCTGAGGAAAACGGCCTCATGCACCAGATTCCAAACACTGACGGCTCCGGCAAGACCCACGCCATCTGCAACTGCTGCGGCTGCGGCTGCTACGCCCTGCGCACCACCACCATGTTCAAAAACGCCGACATGTCTCGCTCCAACTACAAGGCAGTGGTCAATAAGGACAACTGCGTGGCCTGCGGACAGTGCGTGGAAAACTGCCCCACCAACGCCATCCGCCTGGGTCAGAAGATTTGCTCCAGGAGCAAAATTGTAACGGATATCACCACAACCGTTACCCCCCGTGATTATAAGTGGACAGAGGATAAATGGAACGCAGACTACCGCATCAACCGCGCAAACGTCGTTGAATCCGGCACCTCCCCCTGCAAGTCCACCTGCCCCGCACATATCGCCGTTCAGGGTTACATCAGCCTTGCCGCCCAGGGCAAGTATAAAGAGGCCATAGAGCTCATCAAGAAGGAAAACCCCTTCCCCGCAGTTTGTGGCCGCATCTGCCCCCACGCCTGCGAGTCCGAGTGCACCAGAGGCGAAATTGACGAGCCCATCGCCATCGACGAAATCAAAAAGTTTATCGCTGACCAGGAGCTGCGCGGAGACGTTCGTTTTGTCCCCAACAAGCGCCACAACTACAGCGACAAGAAGATCGCCATTGTGGGTGCAGGCCCTGCTGGCCTCTCCTGCGCATATTTCCTGGCACTGGACGGCTATACCGTCACCGTCTTTGAAAAGGAAGAGAAGCTGGGTGGCATGCTGACCCTTGGCATCCCCTCCTTCCGCCTGGAGAAGGACGTTGTAAACGCAGAAATCGAAATCCTCCGGGAGATGGGCGTTGAATTTAAGACCGGCGTTGAAGTCGGCAAGGACATCACCTTAGACCAGCTCCGCAACGAGGGCTATAAGGGCTTCTACCTCGCCATCGGCGCACAGGCCGGTCGCCGCTTAAGCATCGAGGGAGAGGACGCCCAGAACGTCATCTCCGGGGTTGACTTCCTGCGCAGCGTGAACCTTGGAAAGGCCATCCCCGTTTCCGGCAAGGTTATCGTCATCGGCGGCGGAAACGTGGCCATTGACGTAGCCAGAACCGCCATCCGCGAGAACACCGAGTCCGTTGCCATGTACTGCCTGGAGAGCGCAGAGGAAATGCCTGCCCTCCCCGAGGAAATTCACGAGGCAAAGGAAGAGAACATCGCCATGAACAACAGCTGGGGCCCCAAGCGTGTCCTCACAGAAAACGGCAAGGTTGTGGGCGTTGAATTCAAAAAGTGTGTCTCTGTTTTTGAAAATGGAAAGTTCGCACCCAAGTATGATGAAAATCAGACCATCACCGTGGCAGCCGATACCGTTTTGCTCTCTGTTGGCCAGTCCATCGAGTGGGGCGAGCTCCTCGCCGGCAGTAAGGTGGAGCTAGGTCGCGGCAACACAGCAAACGCCGACGACTTCACCTATCAGACCGCCCAGCCCGACGTCTTTGTAGGCGGCGACGCCTTCACAGGCCCCAAGTTTGCCATCGACGCTATTGCAGCGGGCAAGCAGGCCGCAATTTCCCTCCACCGCTTTGTCCAGCCCGGCCAGACCCTGACCTTCGGCCGTGACCGCCATGAGTATCGCTCCATGGATAAGTCCAGCCTCATCATCAGCGGCTATGACAACACCCCCCGCCAGGCTCCCGGCCACAGCCCTGAGAGAAGCAAGAGCTACCAGGATAACCGTCTGACCTTCACCGAGGAGCAGATGAAGAAGGAGACCGAGCGCTGCCTTGGCTGTGGCGCCGCGATTGTGGACGAATACATGTGCATCGGCTGCGGTCAGTGCACCACAAAGTGCAAGTTCGACGCAATCCATTTAGAGCGTGTCTATGACGGCGAGGGCATTTCCTTTGAGAAGATTAAGCCCGTGGTTTTGAAGACCATGATCAAGCGCCAGGGCAAGATTGTCGTTCGCAAGGTGAAGGATTCCTTTGCAAAGAAAGACTAAGACAAAAACAAACGCTTAGAAAAGCAGGTATAATTTATGCACGAGCTTGGAATTGTCATGGAAATCGTCCGTGTGGTGGATGAGTTTGCTAAAGAAAAGGACATCACAAAGGTCGAGGCCATCGTCCTTCAAATCGGCGAGCTTTCCGGCGTAGTCCCCGAGTTTATTAAGGAATGCTTCCCCGCCGCGATTGACGGCACCTTTATGGAGGACACAGTGCTGGATATTGAAATCGTCCCCGGCAACGCCAGATGCCAGAACTGCGGAACCGTTTTTAATGTGGTGAGGCGGGAAGGCCGCTGCTCCAAGTGCGGCAGCCGGGACTTCGACATCCTCGGCGGCAAGGAGTTCTTCATCAAAGAAATTCGCGTCCCTGAGGAATAAAAAAACAAAAAACTCCGCACCCTGTTCACAAAATTCAGGGTGCGGAATTTTTATTGTTTGCAGGCTTTGAGGGGCCTTAGGAAAGCTCCTTCTTTTTCATGTAAAAAACGCCAACCAGCATAAAGGCCATAAAAACAACCAGGTAATACAAAACTGTAACGCCCTGGGAATAGAAGGCGGCAAAGACCATGAAGATGCAAGATAAAACGGCGAGGAAGGGCATGATGATACGCTGGAAGGCGCCCAGCTCCTTCTCCTTCACCATCATGCTTAAAAAGATGGGGATGTAGAGGCCGTAAAGAGTCACAATCGGCAGCTCTGAGGAGTCAAAGGAGAACCGGCCAAACCAGGGGCTTGCCGTGAGGTTCGCACCATAGAAATACATCAGCCAGAAGCCGCAGAACAGAAGGCCTATCACAGCGGAGTTTGTGGGCATGTTCGTGATGGGATCGACCTGGGTGAACATCTTGGGGTTCGGGCCTCTGCCACGGACGGCGATGGAATACATGCCCCGGCTGCAGCCGACCATCAGACCGTTTAAGGTGCCCAGGCAGGAGATGACCACAAAGACAAAAAGCGCGGTTCCGCCGACCTCCGAGAACACGGTGTTGAAGGCGATCTTTGCGCCCTCGCGTCCGCTCTCCATCATCACAGCGTTGGAAACGCCGCCGGTTAAGCCAACATAGTAGAGAATGTAGATGGCGACCACAGCGATGGAGCCGATGACAAGAGCAAGGGGGAGGTTGCGCCGGGCATTTTTTAGCTCAGCGTTGATGCTGGTTGCAATAATCCAGCCCTCATAGGCGAAGGCCGCGGCGACAACTGCAGTGAGCAGAGCCTTTCCATCGCTCTTGGAGGGGTCAACAACCGTTGTAAAATTTTCCATTGTCAGTCCCGAGCGCAGACCGATAATCAGGCCGACAACCGCCATGAGCAGCAGGGGAATGACCTTGATGACCGTTGTGGTCACCTGGAATTTTCCGGCCAGAACCGGGGACAGGGCGTTGAGTGCGTAGCTGGCACAGAGGAAAAAGGCCGCAATGGCAAAGGCTTCTCCGCCGACCTCATTGAAGCCAAAAAGAACGCATGTGAAGCTGGCGCTCACCCAGGCAAGAACGCTTGTGATTGCAGGGTAATAGACTGTTGTCATGAACCAGCCGAGCAAATAGGCGTATTTGTCGCCCAAGGTTACCTCAGCGTAGTCTACAAGGCCGTTGACGTAGCTGTAACGGTTGGCCATAATCGAGAACACGTAGGAGCAGATAATCATAATCGCTCCGCCGATGAGCCAGGCCAGAATGCCCAGCTTCTGATTGCCGCCTGTTACATTTAGAATCTTTTCCGCCTTGAAGAATACGCCGCTGCCGACCACAATGCCAATGACCATGGCAATGGCCATCGGCAGGCCATATTTCTGCTTGAGTTTTGATTCCATTATTTCTCCCTCTTTCGTTAGCCCAATCAATCCCGCTCACAGGTGTCAGGCTATTTTGGCTGAACTCCAACCAGACTATAGTATGATAGCATAGGCTGGAAATAAAATAAAGCAGGAATTCTTTGTCTAGGGGGAAAAAGAATTATTTCTCCAAAACCGGCAGATTCTGCCGATTATTTCTTGCAAAACAGAGAGGAAACAATACAAAAAAGTGGTTTTTCCCCTTGCCTTATGCTAAAATATAAGGACAGGATTCCCAGCAAAACGACAAAAGAAAGGCGGCTCCCCGGAGCCTTGAGTTGAGAGGTGTATCATGCGCACTTTATATTATAACGGAACAGAGGCCGAATTCAAAACGGACTTGCCCATCCCCGTCCCTCAGGCTCACGAGAGCCTTGTTCGGATTTCCTTAGCGGCAATTTGTAACACGGATCGGGAGATTCTGAAGGGCTACCGCCCGGACTTCCGGGGTGTCATCGGCCATGAATTTGTGGGTGTGGTGGAGCAGTCCAATGATCCCGCCCTGGTGGGGAAAAAGGTGGTCGGCGAGCTTAACGAGGGCTGCGGCGATTGTCTCTATTGCAACACAGACAGGGAGGGACACTGCAAAAGCCGCAAATGCATTGGCATCGCCGGCAAGGATGGCTGCTTTGCAGATTATCTCACGCTGGCAACGAAGCTGCTGCATCCGGTGCCCGAAACGCTTTCCGACGAGGCGGCGGTGTTTGCAGAGCCGCTGGCAGCAGCCCTTCAGATTCCCCAGCTTGTGCGCATCCGTCCTGCAGACGAGGTTTGCGTGGTGGGGGACGGCAGGCTGTCCTTCATGATTTCCCAGGTGTTGGCGCTCACGGGAGCGGAGGTCACGGTGGTGGGCAGGTCCGAAGAAAAGCTCCGCTTGTTTGCCCCCTTCGCCAAGACAACCCTGGATTGTGACAGAAGTTTTGAGACCGTGGTGGAGGCCTCCGGCTCACCCTCGGGCTTAGAGAGCGCCCTAAGATTTGTGCGCAGTCGGGGGACAATTGTGGTAAAGAGCACCTATGCGGGAAAAATAGAGCTGGACTTCTCCCAGGTGGTGGTCAATGAGCTGCGCCTTGTGGGCAGCCGCTGCGGCCCCTTTGAGCCTGCTGTCCGCCTGCTTTCTCGGGGGCTCATCACCCTTCCAGAGATCGAGCTCCACGATATTTCCCATTGGAAAAAGGCCTTTGAGAGCCGCGCCTTCAAGGTTGGCTTTGATTTTCGTGAGGAG
>CAYXNK010000125.1:0-6927 GCA_964466395.1 uncultured Oscillospiraceae bacterium
TCAAAAAATCACAATACAAAATAAACACCTAGTGAAGATAAACTCACTAGGTGTTATTCGTATTAACAATTATTTAGTTGCTTCTTTATAAGCTTCACTACCTTCCTTGTATGCTTCAAATTTATTGCTACCAGTCATGAAGCTACCAGTATCATATTTAAGAGTACCATCTTTACTAAGAGTGTAAGTTACAACATAGTCCCTGCCATTAGATGAGAAAGTGAATGACTGGTTTTTTGTATCTACATCAGTGATAGCGTGAGTACCTTCTTTGTAGAATTTACCGCTATCACCGTTAATTTCTAAAATTAATTTAGCATTTCCATCATAAACGTTATAGTATTTACCAGCTAAGTTATTTTGTTTAGAACAAGATGCAAGAAAGATAAGTGAAATACCTAAGACAATTAAACTAATTACTTTTTTCATGTAGTATACCTCCTAACAGTATTCTACTAAATAAAATTTACAAAAAGATTTCTAAGATGCATTGAAATGTCTGTCGTAACGGACATTTTTTATTTTGTCTATTGGTATGAACATCAAAAATAAGTTTAAAAACTAATTTTTTCTAGACAAATTCTAATAGATTTTATAAAATATAGTCAGTTTACAAACTGACTAAGAAAGGAGAGACTGATGTATCAACCAGAGAAATTAAAAAGAAGGCGTACTGAGCTTGGCCTTCGTCAAATAGATGTTGCTGAGGCTATCGGGATTTCTAAGCAATCTTATTTTGCTTGGGAAAAAGGAATAACACAGCCTAATCAAAAAAATCTTTTAAAACTAGAAAAGGTATTACAGGTAGAATCGGGTTATTTTACAACTGATGATATTTCCGTGCTCTTTCAAAAATTGACGAATCCTAATCAATTAAAGGCAAAGACCTTCATGGAAAAACTTTTGGAACAACAAGAGAAAGTTATCTCTATTGCTGAGCCTAGATTTGAATATCATGTATATGAGAAGATGTCTGCTGGTCGTGGAGCAACAATCTATGGTGATCGTGATTTTGATACGGTTTACTTTGACAAGGAAATCTCTCATGATTTTGCATCATGGGTTTCAGGAGATTCTATGGAACCTAAATATCCTAATGGGTCAGTAGCCCTTATTCAAGAAAATGGCTTTGACTATGATGGAGCAGTTTATGCTGTACTATGGGGAGGGCAAACCTATATTAAGAAGGTTTATCGTGAAGAAGAAGGATTACGACTAGTCTCTATTAATACTAAATACAGCGATTTGATAGCTCCATATGACGAAGAACCTCGTGTTGTTGGGAAAATCGTTGGCCATTTCTTACCTATCGAGGACTAAGCCATGGGAATTTTTGATTATAGTAAAGAGCCTAGGAGTGATATAGCCTTTGTGGATATGAAGTCCTTTTATGCCAGTGTAGAGTGTGTGGAACGTGGCTTACATCCCTTGAAAACGTCACTTTGTGTCATGAGTCATGCGGATAATTCTAGTGGCTTGATACTAGCGTCATCACCAATGTTTAAACAAGTCTTTGGAAAATCAAATGTCAGTCGCTCATATGATCTACCCTTTGATGTAAAGACACGTAAATTCTCTTATTATAACGCCAAGAAACAAGGACTGCCAACGAATCCAGAATATGTTCGTTATATTGAAAGTTGGGCCAGAGCTACTTTTATAGTGCCTCCTAGGATGGATTTGTATATAGAAAAGAATATGGAGATTCAACATATCTTTCAGAATTATGCTAGTGTTGAAGATATTTTGCCATATTCGATTGATGAAGGATTTATTGACTTGACCTCCTCACTGAATTACTTTATTCCTAATAAAACGTTAAGTCGCAAAGAAAAACTTGATATGATTTCTTCCAAAATCCAAAGAGACATTTGGAGAAAAACGGGAATCTATTCAACGGTTGGTATGTCCAATGCTAACCCCTTGCTAGCTAAACTAGCACTAGATAATGAGGCTAAGAAAACACCTACTATGAGAGCTAATTGGTCTTACGAGGATGTAGAAAGTAAAGTCTGGAATATAGAGGAAATGACGGATTTCTGGGGGATTGGCAGTAGGATGAAAAAGCGCCTTAACAACCTAGGCATTTTCTCAATTAAGGAGCTTGCAAATTGTAACCCAGATATGTTGAAGAAGGAACTAGGAGTAGTTGGCATGGATCTATTTTTCCATGCTAATGGAATTGATGAGAGTGATGTCCATAAGCCTTATAAGCCAAAAGCAAAAGGGATAGGTAATTCTCAAGTATTACCAAGGGACTACTTCAAGCAATCAGAGATAGAGCTGATTATGCGAGAAATGGCAGAGCAAGTAGCTATCAGATTGAGAAAGCGTCATAAAAAGACAACAAATGTTTCTATTACTGTAGGATTTTCAAGATTCGAAAATAAGCGTCATATTCAAACTCAGATGAAAGTAGAACCAACAAATAATACTAGATTGTTGACCGACTATGTACTGACACTTTTCAGAAAGAAATATGATGAAGGAGCGGTAAGAAGTGTTGCAGTTTCTTATTCAGGCTTAGTAGATGAGTCATATGGTCTCATTTCGCTATTTGACGATGTTGAAAAAATAGAAAAAGAGGAAAGGCTTCAGTCAGTAATTGATACTATCAGAAATCAATTTGGATTTAGTAAACTTCAAAAAGCGACAGCACTTCAGGAAGCTTCAAGAAGTCTAGCTAGAAGTAAATTGATTGGTGGTCATTCTGCTGGAGGATTAGATGGGTTAAAATGATTGATCGCTCATATTTACCGTACCAATCCGCAAGGGAACACAGAGATAGAGGGATGGCTAAATGGATGGGATTTTTTCTATCTGAGCATACCACCTCACTAGATGAGGATAAAAATAGGGTGGATTTGAGTAGTCCCCTGTCTAAAATTGAAAAGCTGACATTGATAGGTCAATTATATGCGAGTAGATTAACTGGTCGATTTGTTATTAAGCGAGATAAAAAGAAAAATCAGGTAGTTGGCCAAGTAGAGGAGTTATCTTCAAAGGAGATAACGGTAAGAACTACGGCCGGTTATCAGCTCCTTCAAATTGATAATATCCTTAATATTGTTTTAGAAAGTGTATTCGAAGATGAATAGAAAAGAATTATATAAAGATCAGTTACAACTGGATTATTTTTCTGATTCTTATTTAAAGTTTGAGGAAGACTTTTACAGGTTCTCAAATTTGAATATTCCATTAACGTTTTTAATTGATGATATTCTTAGAGAAATGGCTATGAGCCAAAAAAATTATTTCCGATTAAATAAAGCGAACGCTAAGGATGGAAGAGACCACTACTTTATTTTTAAAATAGTCACCGAGAATGACAATAAGACAGTAAGAAAATATGAATACTTGGGGAGAAAACTGACAATCGAGTAGGAAAAGACTAGTTTGGAGACAAAGGAGGTTCATGATGGATGAGATGTATCCAAGAATAAACCAACTAGCTAATGAACAGGTTTATACATTCATGAAAGAAAATGAGATTTCACCATTAAGCTATCATTTCAGTGATTTTTTTGATGAGTGTTTGGACAAATATAATATCAAGCTAATGGAGCATCACTTTTCAAACCAGCAAATAGAAGGTTTAACCTTGATAGATGATTATGGAATCTCATTTTCCTATGAACGTGAAAATCCAGAAGTAAAACAAAACTTTACTAAGTGTCACGAACTAGGACATTTCTTATTGGGGCATTCAGGTAATCTCTTTGCAGAGTTAAAAGGCGGAAGTGATTCCAAGCATGAAACTGAAGCCAACATTTTCTCAGCAATTATTCTGATGCCAGCTATAGTGCTACTGTCAAAGATATTTTATAGACATGATTCTTTCCAAAAAGTAATGAGTGACTTGTCTGTATCAGCAGAAGCACTCAAATTTAGACTCTTAGACATTTTTCGATTTTATACGAATGAAAAATATGATGCAATAGTAAGAGCTATTTCGGCATACCAAAGAGGAGTAGTAAATGGAGTTCTTCGATTTTTCGATGAAATCAAAGAAAAAATTATTGCGAAATATGAGGAATTAAAAATTGATGTCACACAGATGATACTTAAGAAAGTAGAAAAAACAGGATTTGTCACTAGCTTAGAATTTGAAGAGTTGTTGGACTGGGGTTTTTGTAAAAGGTTGATTAATACAAATCGAAGCATTGACGCTTGGGGTGAGTATGATAGAGGTAAAAAAATATCATACGTGTGGTTTAAAGATAATTTATCATAGTTTGCTATCATGGATTAATAGAATTACATTTGCAAACTTGTTGAAGTCTACACATAATTCAATGTTTAATGCGTTGGAAGTATTATTAACAGAAACTGATCTTGAAAAAATACAATTAGCGTTTAATGATGCTACCGCTATTTCAGATTTCTATACAATTATACATTGCGATGATAATGAGATAAAGCTATCTTCAACTGCTTTTTCTGTAATTCAGGAGTACGCTTCTTTCTTAAATGATAAAAATTTTGAGAATTTAGATCATGATGAATTTAGAAATACTTTGGAAAAAATAATTCACGTTTCTAAGCGAGAAATAATGGGGTTATTTACTACACCAAAAAAACTAGCAAAAATTATTGTGGAATCAACAATTGAAGACACAAATTCTAATGTTATCGACCCTTGTGTAGGTTCGGGTACGATAGCTAGTGAGATGATGCAAGTTATTAAAAAATCTAAAGGTGTAGAATATGCACATAATCATGTATGGGCATCAGATAAATATAAATTACCATTACAAGTAGCGAATATTTCACTTTCCTCAAAGGATAGTTTGAATCTGGTAAATTTGGTTTTTCAAAGTGATCTGCTAAGTCAAAAAGTTAACAATGTGATTAATATTACTGACCCAAAAACTGGCGAAATAACTAATCGTAAATTACCAGAATTTGATTATGTTATTTCAAATTTACCATTTATTCGTAGTGAGAGAACGGCGGGAGATGATCTTGAACGCAATAGAATGAATGAGATTAATCTATATCTAGAGGAAAAACAACTAAAGCCACTTGGAGAAAAACAAGATTGGTACCAATATGGGATTATTGGTGTTGAACGTATTTTGAAAAATGGTGGTAAGTTTGCAGTTATAACTTCTAATTCGTGGTTAAAGACGAAGGATAAATCAAATTATATTGAAACTCTTTTTAATTTATTTGACATTAAGAAAGTTATTATTTCCTCAAAAGGTAGATGGTTTGATAATGCCGATGTTGTATCTGTCATTTTAATAGCTGAAAAAACGAGTAACCCAACTAATAAAAAAATTCAATTTATAAAGTTAAATACTGATATACATTTAATGGATATTAGTGAAATTGAAAACTTAACTGAATCATTGTTATTAGATGAAGTGGAATCGCCGTTTTATGATGTATCAATTTATTCAAGATCTGAAATTGAACAATATATTCAATCTGGTTTATCATTAAATATTTTATTTCATAATATAAAATGGTTTAAAGAGATGGAAGATATAATTATTCCTATGAAAGACGTGTTTGTATCAGTTAGAGGGATAAAATCTGGGAATGATAAATTTTTCTATAAAATTTCTTCTGAGGAAAATATTGAACCGGAATTTATTTCCCCATTGTTGACGAACTCTAAAAAGGTTAAAAGTTTTTTTGCAAAACCTGATAATAATGCATTTCATGTTGATAAAACTTTGGAGGAATTAGAAAGAGATAATAAATTTGGAGCAGTAAATTATATAAAAAAATTTAAAGATAAACAAACAATAACACAAAAGAAATTTGCACACTGGTACCAACTTCCGAAAGGTAAGCCTGCCGATTTTGTAACTTCTCTAAATCCAGATAGAAGATTATTTTGGTCAAGAGTACCGTCAGATTTGTTGATTAATCAAAGGCTGACAACTTTTAAATTAATTGACGACAGTGAGAGTAAGGAATTGGTACATGCTCTATTAAATACCTATTTTGGTCAATTTATGATTGAGTCAACAGGATTTGGTAGAGGACTCGGAGCATTGGATACTACTAAAGATGGAATTCTAGATAGTGTAATGTTAAATCATAATTTGTTATCAGCAACGGATAAGAAATTAATAATAGAAGCTTGGCAAAATTTGTCTTCGCAAGATGTTCCAGATATAATTGATCAGTTAGAAGATAAGCATTGGTTCGATTTTAACAAACTTGTTCTTGAAAAATTTAATAAGGAAGAGCTACTACCAAAAATAATTGAATCATTACGCCAATCAGTTAAATCACGCAGCGCACAAAGGCGATAATAAGCTTGATGAGATTAGAACGGAATTTGAGAGTAGTACTTTTGATTATTATCTTGATAGACAAAGAGAAACTGTAAATGAATTTTATAGATTAAATAAGAAAGTATTTCAATGTGAAAAATTAATAACTTTTTTAAATAATCCAATGATTGAACAGATAGATGAGGTTGTTGTTCTTGGACACTCCATGGCTGATGTAGATATGGATTATATGGAAGTTATAGAAAAGCTTGTAAATCCGACTAAGTGGATTATCTCACAATTCAACGGAAGTCCTAGTCAGACTGAACTAAGTAAGTATTCATTTTCTTACAAGGTGGCTTTTTGTACGATTGAAGGCATTTTAAATATGTGATCTGTATGCAATTTTCTTTGGCATTTTTCTTTCTATTACTACTACAAATGACTTGACTAGACACTAATTTCTATTTTGGTGAATCAAAGATTAAATACTATAAGTTCAGAGTACAATAATTCGTAGTAAGTGAAAAGTTCCCTGTTTTCTTCAAACTCCTACTTACTTTTTGAAATTTTGAGCAAAAGGAAAAGGCTTAAATGCCTGTAGTTCTACCTATTCAAATATATTGAAATCCAATGGTTTAAAACCAGGTTTTACGAAAAGAACCGAACATCTCATCTAGATAGGATACTCTAG
>CAYXNK010000126.1:0-6848 GCA_964466395.1 uncultured Oscillospiraceae bacterium
GACTACTATGCCAAACAGGGCAAGGAGCTGCCCGAGGAGCTGCGCCCCAGGAGCGACGATCACTGTGAACACGCTAGCTGCGAGGTCAGCGACTGCGTTTCCTGCACCGGACACTAAGGCAACACCGCACTTCCCTTTATGCGGTGCTGCCCTAAAACAAACAGCCTGCCTTTCTCCTTGCAGCAGGCGGGGGTAAGAGACAGGCTGAGGGATTTTTCTCGCACCTCTCTTTTTTCAAAAGAGACCCCCCCCCGGTGGCTTGCGGATTTTTAAGCTTTGTTTTATAATAGACGGCAGATAAAATAAAAATCCTCAGACCAGGGGCAAAACAGAGCGAATCCCCTCAAGAGATGAAACGACGGAAGGAGTCTTTTATATGAGCCATCACCACGATCACGACCATAAACATGACCACGAACATAAGCACGAGCACAGCCACGACCATGACCACAACCATGACCACGATCACAGCGTGCACTCCCACACCCACGGCGAGGGCAAGACCCAGTCGGCAGAGGAGAGCCTTGCACTCTTAGGCTATATGCTGGAGCATAACCGTCACCACGCAGAAGATCTCCACGAGCTGCTTCACAGCCTGGAAGCCGCAGGCAACAAGGAGGCGGTAGCACTCATGACTGAGGCTCTGCATTTTTATGAGCACGGCAACGACAAGCTCGCAGAAACCTTAACGCTCCTCAAGGGCGAATAGACAGGAGGTTCTAAAAATGTGTCTTTCAGCGGCATACGAGGTCGGTGCGGAGGGCGAAAAGTTCCTGGCCGACAAGCTCACCGGTATCAGCATCGAGGATGACAAGGTTCGGCTGACCAATCTCTTCGGCGCCCAGATTCTGGTCGAGGGTAAACTCAAGAGCATTGATTTAGAGAAAAATGTCATCCTGATTGAAGCCAAGCAATAACTTGAAACAAAAAAGACGCCTCACCTCGGTGAAGCGCCTTTTTTTCTTCGGCAAAGCCGCTAATTTTCTTTGAACAAATAAAAGAACTTTATGTCGTCCTCCAGCATGTGCCTTGTCACCGTCTCGGCATAGAGATAGGCAAAGAGCACCTGGGGCTTTGTGTTCCCCTGCTTCACCTTCTCCCAAAGCAGCTGGGTCTCTTGGATTAGCCTGCTGTGCTCCCGGCTATGCTTCTCCACCTCGGAGTAGTCCCTTTCGCGGAGCACGGACTCTTCATAGGCGAAGTGCTCCTGAGTCTTGTCCAAAATCAGCTCAATCAGGCGCTGAGCATCCTCGGAATAGCGGCTCATGTGCATCAGCTCGTTGGCATAGTCGATAATTTCTCGGTGCTGATTGTCAATCGTCTCTTCGCCGCAGTCCCAGTTCTTGTTCCAAGTAGCCGTCATCACAAGGCCTCCCTCGTTGTCGGTATCTGTGGCCTCGGAATAGATGTGGGTTCTGTCTCTGCCCGCCAGCTTCGCGGCATACATGGCCTTGTCCACCCGGCGATAAAGGTCTGAGCAGCTCTCGCCGGGTCTATACTCGGCGATTCCCAGGCTGACAGTGATATTTCCCGAGCGGGGATGCTCCGCCGCCTTAACCGCCAGCCGGATTTTCTCTGCCACCTCAAAGGCCTCCTGGATCCCCGTCCGAGGCAGAAGTACCATAAATTCCTCGCCGCCCATACGGACAAGGGTATCCTCCCGGCACAGCTTGGTCATAATGCTCTCCCCTACAAGCTTTAAAACCTCATCTCCCACCTGGTGCCCCCAGATGTCGTTTACATTTTTAAAGCGATCGATATCCAGGCTGATCAGGGAGAGCTTCTGTCGGTTTTTCCCCGCCTTGACAAGCTCCTCGTCAATCACCCTATCCAGATAACGGCGGTTCTTCAGGCCTGTCAGAGGATCTGTAATCGAGGTCAGCTTTAGCTTTCGCTCCACCCGGCGCAGGCCCGCAAGAATGTAGAGTGAGCCCAGGAGCAGCGCCGCCACCAGAATAATCGGAAAGGTCAGGAAAAAGGCCTTCAGAACAACCCGGGACTGGGGGATCGCCACAACCAGCATAATCGTGGTTTCCGGAATGGTGCTCTTATAGACAAAGTATCGCCCCACGGAAAAGGCCTGAGCCTCACCGGCTCCCCGCAGCTGCCCTTCTTCCTCTGCTGTCAGCCCCAGAACCTCCACGAGGCTCTGGTCTATCTTTTCATTGTTTAAGGCGGACACCACACAGAGCTGCTTATCCACCAAAAAGGTCTCATAGTCGGCATCCTCCTTGGCCAGCGGCTCTAGCAGTGTTTTGCCGGCGTAGTCAATCGTCACAACGCCGCGTAACCGTACCCCGTCGTAAACCGGAGCGGATAGACTTAGGATTTTGTCCTCTCCCTCCGTCCCCGCCGGCGCTGTCACCCAGACCGGCCAGTGGGAGGGATTGCTCTCGGGCCCCGCCCGAAGGAAAAAGGGCGCCTGCAGCAGCTCGTCGGAATAGGCGCGCTCCCGAGAGTGCACCCAGGGGTAGACATTCTGAAAGCCGTTCCTACTGGTGTAGTAGATTCGGGAGATCTCCGGCATTCGGGCATAAATCTGGGAGAAAAAGCTGTTATACAAAAAAACAAGTCCCAGCTCCTCCACCACCTCTGCATCGGTGGGAATCTCGCCCTTGCCCGTCAGGTTGCCGGCCTTCAGTTGCAGGGCCGTGCTCTCAAAGGCATCCAGGGAGTAGCTGTCCGTCTCAGGGTTGTATTTCAGATAGTCATGCAAGTCTGAGGTGTCCACCTTCAGGTTGTCCCGCAGATAGGCCGTGCCATAGGCAGACATGGTTTCAATAAAGCTCAGCCCCATGTTCGCCCGCCCACCTATCGTCTCCAAGGCGGAATGACCCGTGCGCTCCATCTCCACAACCAGGTTGCCGTAATAGGTGGAGGCTGCAAAAAGCACAAGCCCCACAGTCAAAAGAACCAGGAGCCCCTGAATCAGCTTGGTTTTCATTTTTTCCATCGGATCCTCCGTCGCGCCGTCACTGATTCAAGGAGAAGCAGTCCCCGCAAAGAGCCGTGCAACACCACTAATCTTCCTGGCAAAAAATATGTATTATTTCGATTATAGTTGCTCCTTGCCCTTTTTTCAACAGTTTTCGTAAGTTTGCTTGTTTTCATGCCAAGACCCCGTATAGGGCAATCAAATTCTTGAATTCCTATTATTCATATGGTATAATGTCCGCAACGCGGACATTAACAGATTTAGATGCATATACCACAACGGCGCTGTGCGCCTGTGGTATAATGTCCGCAACGCGGACATTAACAGATTTAGATGCATATACCACAACGGCGCTGTGCGCCTGTGGTATAATGTCCGCAGTACGGACATTAACAGATTTAGATGCATATACCATAACGCCGCGTTGCGGCTATGGTACAATGTCTACATATCACTTTTGTTTTTATTATTTTTATCTCTCGGGAGTGACCTTATGAAAATTTCTACCAGAGGGCGCTATGCGCTGAGGCTAATGATCAACCTGGCCTCCAATGAGACCGACCAGTACATCACCATCAAGTCCATCTCCGAGCGCGAGGAAATCTCTGGTAAGTACCTGGAGCAGATTATCTCCGTGCTCAGCCGCGCCGGCTTTGTCAAAAGCAGCCGCGGCGCCCAGGGCGGCTATAAGCTCTCCCGTCCCGCTGAGGAATACACAGTGGGAACGATTCTCCGCCTGATTGAGGGCAGCCTTGCCCCCGTCGCCTGTCTGGAGGACGAGACAAATCAGTGCGCCCGCTGTGAAAATTGTGTAACCCTCAGCGTCTGGCAGCAGATTGAAAAGGCCGTCAGTGATGTGGTGGACAACATCACCCTGGCTGACTTGGCCAAGCAGCAAAAGACAGGGGAACCGGAGTAAAAAAGCCCTCATTTAGAATCAACCAGTCAATCGGGTAGGAGGGGGTGACTAACCCCCTCCTACCACAACAGCGTACGTGCCGTTTTCGGCATACGGCGTTTCGGCTGATGTTTCAGGACGAAGCGGGGTTCGGACGTATCAACAAGCCGGGTTGTTGCTGGTGTAGCAAGGGGGTGCGACCAAGCGTGCCCAGGCATCATATCCGTGAATATCGTTATGCCTACGGCGCGGTAACCCCGCAATATGGCGAATCGTTCTTTCTTGTTTTGCCTTATTGCAATACGGTTTGTATGAATATTTTTCTACCTTATTTTTCAAAATAAAAATGCAACCCTTGAATACGGTGGCCCAGGCTGACAGTATCTAAGGCTTGTCTCTCAATATTATGTACGGTATTTCAAAATTCCTTTCGCCTTCTCGTTCTGGTATGCAGATAATTGTCGCATCGCGCAGCCATCAGTTTTAGTGAGCAGGCACACCATAACGAAATCAATAACGACGAAGCCCTGGCCTGGCAGCAGGCAGGCCGGGCCCCTAATTGGACTGTTGCAAAGCCCACAAAGAAACTACAGCTTAAGCTTGAACGGCTTGCAGAATTGCGGTAACACGGGATTCATTTAGGTTCATGTTTTCCTCCGACCAAATAACATAAGCCTCTGCAGCCGATGATATCAGTTGATATTGGTTTGGTCATTAAAAACGTTCAAAGAGCCGGAAACATAGATTTCAAGCGCAGTGGCGATATACTGCGCTTCTTTTTCATCCTGTTTCCTCAACTCGTTATATAGGTCTTCGAGGATGGGCATGTTTTCGGGATTAGGGTCGTTCAGATAGTCCCGGCAAACCAGTCGCACGCAGCGGTCGATAATGGTCTTTTCCACCGGCGGCAGCACCGTCCTTGCCGCCGACAATCAGCTCGCACAACTGAGTACTCTCGCCGACGCCATCTGCGACCGCATCGTCCACGATTCCTATCGCATCGTCATCGGCGGCGAAAATTCTATGCGCAAGCGCAAGGGCATCTCTGGGGAAAACGAAGCGCTAATTCAAGCACCTACGGCGGCACTGTCAAATCCCGCCGCCGTAGGTGTCAATTTTCCCCGCCGACCCGGGGTGTAAAAAGCGGCCGACATATTCATAACTCCGACTGACGCACAAAACTCCTTTATACTTTGACCGCTTTGAACCCTTGCCTGTATCATCTGTCCCCATTGTGCCTGACGATATTCCGAGGCTACTTTCCGTGTGTCCATACATCCGCCTCCTAACCGGTTGATTTTGTTGCATTGCTTTTTCAACCTGTTTGGGTTGTACTACTTTCCGGGGCCCTACTCTATGTACTTGCCCTATTGACGCTTACGCTGGACATGGAAGGGTAACAAAAAACAAGGAGCCCTACGATTCTCTTGGTGTAGGGCTCCTTGTTAGTTTTTAATTTACTTTTTTTCCTTAGCGCGTTTGTCGCTGATTATATCCATATGCTCTGCAGTGATCAGGTCGACTCCATTTTTTTTTGCCCAAGAAACACAGCCCTTTAAAGCGGTATTTAGAAAAATGCGAGGAACCATTACCAGTTTAGCACAAGCCTCGTCTGTAAAAGCTACATTGGCATCAATTCGGTCTGCTGCATAACGAACAGAAGAAATAGACCCCTCACGCATAGGTAAAATCTCGGGCCGGGGCTTTGAAAAACGTGTATACCAGAAGTTTTTGGAGTCGCGATAACCATAATCAACAGGCACACGGGGAAAAACCCTTGATGTTACTCCGTTAACGATGCCGTTATAGTATTTTTCCTTCATTAGAATTTTATCAATTCGCAGTATGAAGTGTGCTCCAAATTCACTTGTGATACCGTTAAAGTCACGATAGGGAGGCGGGTATCCATCAAGCAGACCCGGTTTATCGGCATCTGCGCCGTCAAGCTCGCTCATCCATGTACATTCAAAAACCTGAAAGCTCTCAGCCACTACTTGAGGAAAGGCTTCATCGGGATGCTCTTTTGCCATCAACCCGTCCTCTAAAGTAAACTTACAACCTCTCATCTTTTCTTCCGGAGCATCTCCGGGCCACCCTAGCCGTACTGCCTCTTTGAACATCTTTTTATCATCGGGAATAAAGTTCAAAGAACACTTGCCCCGTGTTAAAAGATGCTGAGCGGTGTTCGATGAGTTGCGGCAGCATAATAACATTGCGTAATAGTCTTTGCCCGCAACATAGTAGGGCTGCACCAGTGAATAGGAGCCAAGACTTGTTGTGCCATCGACTGAGAGGGTTCCTACCAATATTGTTGGCATGGGGAAATAAGCAGATGTTTGATAAAAATTATCGACAATACGCAAGTTTTTAAAGCTGCTCATAAGTTCCTCCTACTAGATTTATAAATGAATTATACAATCAATTTTCTGTGATGGGATAATATCATATTTCAGTGGGTAAGCATTGAGATAAATTAAATACCCTACACCACACGCATTTTCCGTTGCAGGTCTGCTTATACCATATACAATTAAGTTAGGCCTCTAGTATCGTTTTAGGCCTTAGGGATGAATGAAAAACGGTTTCGATAAAACTGGACTGAAGCCAAAGCTATCAAAACAACCATACCTGCAAGAGATATGTTTTGCAGAAGACCAAACTCTCCCTTGAACCCTTCCGGTGCGTTTAAAAATTGATATATTCCGAAATAAGCCCATGCAATAGGTAGCGGGAACGCAGCATTACGAATTTTTGAGAGCACCGCAACGACTAAAAGGATTGCAACTATAAGGATAATAATCGCCCAGATTTCAGCGGCAATCCCAAAACCGTTCCACTTCAACTTGACAAGCATTGCAGCTATGTTAACAACAGTTGCAATCAATAACCAGCCGGTATAGATTCCAAAGCTCAAGGGCAGCAGCCAGCGCTTACTATCTTGGATTTTTAAGAGCTTCTGGCAAATCAAGGACAATGTAATTACGAATCCTAAAATAAAGAGCACGGACAGCTCAA
>CAYXNK010000127.1:0-6848 GCA_964466395.1 uncultured Oscillospiraceae bacterium
AGCTAAGACTGAAACATTTGTTTCAAAGGCCGCTAAAATTTATACACCAATTATTATTATTTTAGCTCTTATGTTATTAATTATTTTACCTCTTATTTTTAAAGTATCAATTGATGATACTATAATGATGTTATCAATTGTATATAATATAAATAACTTAAGCTTACCTGTATTATATACTACACAATTATCACTAGACTGATTACTGGAGGACTTGTAAATGAGCTCTGAATTTAAAAGTATAGACTACACTAGTCGAGAAACTTCAACAATATATAATAACCTACTCGAGATCAGACCTTATTTATCAAAAGTATGGACTTCGGAGGATGATACTGATCCAGGAATTGTATTATTGAAATTGATGTCATCAGTAGCAGATATGCTCAGTTTTAGCATTGATATGAATGCTAATGAGTCATTCCCAGCTACTGTTACTGAATGGAGAAATGCTTATAAGATATACAGACCATTAGGATATAAGATGAAGTGGTATAGATCATCGAGATGCAATATTCATATAACTCTACCATCATCAGTACTATCATCGACTGAATTAATAATAATTCCTAAAGGTACTGAGTTCTTAACTGACTCAGGTATAGTCTTTACTAGCTTATCAAGTGTAACATTCAACCCTACTGTATCAAGTCCTAACTTAGTACTGAATATTCCTTGTATTCAAGGATATTTGTCATCAACTAATTATAGTCCATCGTCTGTATCTTCTGATGGAAAATTATACATTAATAATGCTAGAGTCGATGAATCAATAATAGAATTATCAATGGAAGATACGGAAAGTTCAACATCATCATGGACTTATGTTAGTGATGAACTAAAAAGTTTATTCACCAATAATATATTCGACTTTAACATTGATGATAATGGATACCCATATCTACAGCTTGGAAACTTTTCAAGTACTACATTAGAGAAAACATCAACTATACTAGTAAATACTTACGTATCACTAGGGTCGAATGGTACAATAAGTGAGAATACAATAACTAATTCTAATCAGTTAGTGTATCAAGGAGATACTTCAGTAGCAGTAACTTACTCGAATGATGCTAGTATTGGAGGGTACAATCCTGAGTCAGTAGCATCAGCCTATACTAATGCTTTAAAAAGTATATCTAAGATGAGTTCAATAATATCAAAGAATGACTTAGTGAGTACTGTAACTGATCTCACAATAAGTCTCCCAGTTTTGATTCCAAATGCATTAACTTTAGATAGTACAGATTCATTATACACAATTGATAGTAATTATAACTACGACTCAACATCATCAACTAATTTACCTTATGGTGAGGTAGTCTGTAAATTAGCAATTGATCCAAAAACTTATTCAGGATTCTCTGACTTAGTTACTGAAGTCGAATCATTAGTAACTCAGTACACTATGATAAATGTTCATGTTAATTATCAATTAGCAGAGTATTTCAATAATGACTTATCATTTCATGTATACACTAATAATTCTCAATCATATACTAGTGAACTTCGTAATTTTGTAGGAGTTAATGAACTACCAGCATCAGCAACTTCTGGAGTAAATTATTACTATGTCTACTCTACAAAACTATTTCATTCAGTAAGTGGAACATCGATATCTTCAACTGGAGAGTCATTGTCTACTAATTCATCTTCAGTATTTTTAAATATAGTCTCACTTCTTGAGTCCTATTATTATCAATCTAATAGATCATTCGGAGAAACTATTAAAGTAATAAATATAATTCAATATTTATCGAATAATTTATCTGATCTTAGTTATATTGATTTAATAGGTTCGACTATAGTTATAACTCCTACTGGTGGTGACATCTTCAAACTTCCTCAGCTAGGTAGTCTTTCGATTAGCATAAATTAAAGGAGGAATTAATTATGAATTATCATATTCCTCAGATTTATGCTGAGTCTTATGACTATAGGATATTATTAAAAATGATGGATATTATAATGACTAATTATCAGAGTGATTCTGAGTCGCTATCAGACAATGCTAGCTCATTCTACTGTGATGACTCTAAGCTAAAATTATTATCTGATAAGCTTAGTTATAAGTATAATAATGAGATATCCTATTATCATAATAGATTAGCTATGAAATATTATTTAGAGATGCTAAGGAACAAAGGAACTGAGTACGGATTGCGTCTAGCAATTTATATAGCCTTAATCGGATATAAGGATGACCTAGGGAATTACTACAGCAGTGGAATTGTTGATGACGTTAATGCAGATATCATGTTTGATATGATTTCAACTAGCTCTAGTTATCAAACTCTAATAATCAGTTTGAGTATAAGAATAATTGGAAACGATTATAGGGATACTCCATCATCAAGTCCTAATGTAGTAAGAATAAGGAAGCTAGTAGAATTAATAAAGCCTATGGGGGTAGGATTGACAATAAACTTATTCTCATCACAAGAAATATCTCCAGAATCATTATCATTAATAGAGACTACTGATTATGCTGAATTAGTCTATAATCCAAGTGAATCAGTACCTCCTCAGTCATCCGTTAGTACTCCTCAGGAGTCAACTAGAGACTATGGAGTATCATCAACTGAATCAACTAGTGATTAGTAATAACTTAGATAGGAGTATAAGTATGAATGATCAGGATAATTTATTGATTAAATCAAAGGCTAATTTAGGGCTAATATCTAATATATCAATTGAGAGAAGAGACAGTAGGAAAAGACGAATAGATATTAATTATTATCATAACCTTGTAGTTACAGCGGGAATGAAGAATATACTATATAGACTTAGTGGTGAAAGAACTAATTTATTCTACATCGATAAAATTGATTTAGGGTACATGACTAATCCTCCAGCAGTAACTTTATCAGATACTAACTTATCAGCAGGAGCTAATAGTAGAGTAAGCTATAAAGTTACTAGTGTCTACAGTGAAGACATAACTTCAGGTAGTAGTACTATTAATAGTGTAACTACTAAATTATATATAGGAATTAATGAAGAAGCTCATACTTATACAGAACTTGGTCTATTCTCTAATTATACATCCTCTAATGGAGTAACTATGATAGCAAAAGTAATTCCAGCTACTCCAATAGAGAAAACATTAGGAACTTCACTTATAATAACTTGGAATTTAGGACTTGCCAATGTGGCCACATGAACTTAGCTCTAAGTTACCTTCTCAAGAAGCATCAAGAACGAATCTAGCCGTTTATTGACTTCCGGCGAAGGCCGCTTCGCTTGCAAAAATAAACGGCTTTAAAACGCTTCTAGGAGGTTCAAGGATTACTACATAATTAAGTAATAAATAGGAGGGATAATAATGTCAGTACCAGAATCTAGTTTTATAGTTTATCCTACTGCTAATGGAATAGGTAATGCTACTACACAGGCTACATTAGGAGATGGAAAATACCTTAGGGAGACTTACTTAAGGCAGTTGTATATCCTAGGATTACTAAATTCAAATTTTATAATTAGTACTAGCTCCAGTAATCTTACTCTTAATAGTGCAGGAACTGAAATTACTACTGGAGAGTTCCAGATTCAGGGATATTATTTTAATTTAACGACAAATATTCCAGTTACACTACCTAGTGAGTCGACTAGTATATACTTATACTTATCCATAGCATATACTGCTCAAAATTTAATAGAATCCCTTTCATACGAAGTAACTACAACTCCTTCCTCAGATATTACATCAAAATTATGCTTAGGTCACTACTCATATACTACAGAATGGACATTAGATACTTCTGATACTTATAGAGATAGTGTCAAGTCTATAAGTGCAGTTCCTGATGCTGACTACACCAGTACAGTTCCTATAAGTGCTAATACTGTAAAGTCACTTAATAATATTATAAGTAATTCATCAGGTACTTCATCCTATAAATTTAAAGTGTATACGCCTGACTCTGGAACTACTTATAATTTAGGTCTTTATTATAATGACGGATCTACTCCTATAGCTTATATTACTCCACAAGGATATTTTACTCCAGTAAGAAGTGTGAATCCTTATGCTATGGATTATGCTGAGCTATATCCTAAGTATGACCTTGAGGAATATTTTGAAGAGGGTGATGTAGTAGTTAAAGTTCCAAATTCATTATCATATACCAAGTGCTCGAAGTTAAATGACTCTTTAGTAGTAGGGATTGTATCAAATAGGTACGGATATGCATTAGGTGGATCAGGAGATTCAGAAGAGGATGTAGAAAAATTTATACCTGTAGCTCTAGTGGGAGAAGTACCTATAAAAGTAATAGGTATAATTAAAGAGGGAGACTTACTGACTACATCTAATCTGTCAGGAATTGCTACTAGAAGCGATAACTATTACCCAGGTACTATTATTGGAAAAGCTAAGGAGTCGTATAACTCAAAATATGTAGGTAAGATAATGGCTCAAGTATTTTTAGGGTAATAATTATATAGCTATAGATTGTAGGTGATCAATATATGTCAGTAACTAAGAATGTGTCAGTAATTACTAATTACTATAGAAGCTCATTACAGAATGGACAATCTCCTGTTTACTTGTCGAATACTCTGGATAGATTAGGATGGATATATATTAATTCCACTCAGAATTTCTATAGAGTTATAGTGAGACCAGAAGATAGTTCAGTACCTGCTGGATCGACTGTATCAAGTATAGTAGTAACTCTTAAGGCTACAGCATTTGGTGAGTACTTATCCTCAGATAGTGTATATTTAACATGCAATGTAGCTACTAGTCACTATATAAGTGACTCTAATAAGGGTGGATCCTACAATACTTCTGATATTGCTTCTTTCTGGTATGGTAATAATTCATCTTATAATATGCTAGGATCGACTGTAACTATAACAAATACTACTGACTTAGATAACGCACTAGCTCATGGACTAATGTTTAGAACTAATAGCACTCACAGTAAAAATGGGTATATAACAGAATTATCGTATACATGTGCTATAAATTATAGGAGAGGAGCATCAGCTCCACTCTGGTTTACTGCTAGTAGTGCATACTACAACACAGGTACTGTAACTTTATCCTGGGGTGGTGCTGACTCTTATGGAGAGCCGTGGAGATACAGAGTTCAGTACTGCGTATCATATGATAATGGATCAACTTGGGGATCCTGGAATAATGAGTGGATTGGAAATATAAATGATTCTACTACTAGTATAAATGTTACTCCATCAGACAGGGCATCATCAGCAGGATGCAGAATTAAATACCGAGTAGGAATTGAATCAGCTTATGATGAGTACAATCAGTACATAGTATGTAGTACCAATGTCATTGTAATAAAAACTTATGCTCCTACTACTCCGACTACTATCACTATTAATGGTAATTCGAGCTATTATAATAATAACCATCTGAATCCTTCATCATATCTGACTATATCATGGAATGCTGCAACTGGTGGACAACCTTCTAATCAAGTTACTAAGTATACATTGACAGAATATAATAAAAGTATTCCAGGGAATTTAGCTTCTCAAGACACTGATAATGCATCAACTAGCATAACAATTGCCCAATTAGCATCAAGTACTGCTAAGGCTTGTTGGTTATTCGGTTATCGTGGAATTACTATGAAGTTTAAACTGACTACTACTAATGAATATACTAATAGTAGCTCAGCTACAATGTCTAACGAAATAATTATTAATAGTCTTCCTAATTCTCCAGGTAACTTATCAGTTACTACATCTAATTCTTCAGTATATGGAATTGCTAATAAGATAGTATCTACGACTTCGTTAGGATCATCAGGAGAACTACCGACTACCAACGAGCTCAGCCTTACTAATGCACTAGTATCATCTTGGAGTGCTCCTAGCGTATCAACTGGAGGTAGCTCAGTACGTGGTTATATAGTTAAATATAGAGATACTTCATCAAATTGGGTATCATCAAGTGAGATATCCAGTGGCACTACTTACTCAATCAGTGTAGTAAGATCAAAGTATTATGATATAAATGTAATGACAGTTGATTCAGTTAGTGATCGGTCGAGTGAAGCTTCAATAGTAAGTTCATTATATGTACCTAATCCACCTACAGTTGCAGCATTATCATTATCGCAATCTACTTATGATCCAGTCTATGGATCATCCAATAACTTAATAATATCAGTTAATAATGCCACAACTCCAGTAACTAGTGCAGAATTATCCTACAGAGCTTATAGAAGGATTAGTGAGAATAATGGAAGTACTTATGGTTCATGGTCCTATTTAGGGACGTTTAGCAATAGTGGAATAACTGACTCAATTACTTATTCATCAGGTAGAATATATCAATACTGTGCTAAGACTTATGATGGATATAATTATTCAATCAACTATAGCACTGCTACTCAGTATTCATGCGAAGCTGCTATGATAATTCCTAGCATATCTACTCCGTTATCAGACACAATAATTCCTAGTAGTTCAGACATTACTGGAGTAGTCCAGTTTAGTATCAATAAGTCACCTAGTGAAATAATTACTACTGGACCTGCTATCTCAAAGTATGAATTATGCAGGGACGGATCAGTTATAGGAGAATTATCTGTATCATCATCTTCTACAGGATCAACAGTATTTAATACTATTAATAAGTCATTATTACCATCATTAAGAGGATTAGTCAGTGATTATAGTATAAGGATTACTAACATAAGAAATCAAGTGATAGATTCAGATAGTATACAGCTAAAAACCAATACTCTACCTAGCACGCCTGTACTAGTATTATCTGGGGAAATATCTGGTAGACCTTATGAATATGTCGATTCATGCTCAGCATCAGCTACGTCTAATGACTCTATGCTAGCAGGTACTACTAAATCATT
>CAYXNK010000128.1:0-6814 GCA_964466395.1 uncultured Oscillospiraceae bacterium
CAAGCTGGTTTCCTGGTATGACAACGAATGGGGCTATTCCAACAAGGTTCTCGACCTGATTTCCTATATCAGCTCCGTAAAATAATTCCCTTTTCCAAAAAGCATAGATAAAGATTATGCCGCGGGGGCTTTGCCTCCGCGGTGTATTTTTTGGCGGGACACTGCGCCGGGGAGCTGCCCAGGGAAATATAAAAGGCCGCGTACATTTCAAGATGAAGTACGCGGCCTTATTTTTAGGACGCCAGAATAGGCGGCATCAAATCGGGCAGGAAGAACAGGTTTGCGTTTCTATATTTAAAAAAGAATACTTTAAATACAAAGTTGTTGCCTGTGGCATAGCCCTTGAGGGCAGAGAGAAAATCGTCCAGGTCGTGGCTCATGCAGGCGGCGGGCAAGCACTTGGAAAGCTGAACCAGGCCGAAGATGGCCTCCATACAGGCGTCGAAGGCAGAAGAAAGGTCTGCGTTTAAAGAGTGCCCGGCGGAGAGATAGCCGCTCTTTTTCTGTTCAAGATTCCGAGAGAGCGCCGCGGCGGACTCGGGATTGGGCAGGGGAGAGCCCCCTTCAAGATCCAAAAGCTCCAGGCAATGGCGGCGTAGGTAGCTGTCCAGCAGGTTCTCATAGGCCATGTGCTGCTTGAGGCTGCCGGTAAAGTCGTCTCCGTGGGCGAAGCAGAAATAATCGCAGATGAAGTGGCACATCAGACCAAGCTGCTTTGAATACTCAGCGCCGATTCTACCCGAGGGACTCACGGAACGCATGGAAAGCTCATTAACAAGCTCTGAAATGGTCTTGGCGCAGACCTTGGAAAAGTGGGGGGCGACCCACATGGCGGGGGTGTAATCCGGGGCGATGTTACCATAGACAAAGGCCACGCGATTCAGATAAATCCCGCGGCTTTGGAGCCCCGCATGTAGAAGGTGCGCCATTGCAAAATGGGAGGTTGCTTTCATTCTATATGTTATACTCCATTCTGTAAATTACTTTGACAAAACACGAGGGAAACAACGCGCTTTTTGCGCGAACTGCTCGTTGTGCGGTGTTGCCCTAGGGGAAACCCACACATTATTTAGTTTTAACAGGTTTCATAGGGGATGTCAAGCATTGAGCCCGGGAAATTTTTGTTAAGTTTTCACGAAAGTTTTGGCGTTCTTCGTTCAAGCTGCCAGAGCTTGGGGATTCTGGCTTTTTTTGAATAAATAAGCTGTTTTTGAAATATTATTTCTTTTGGTAGGAACATTCTAAAATGAACGCGCGTCTAAGAAACATGGTCAGAGGGGAATGCCGGCTCGGCCGCAAAAATTGCCATCTTTTATTGACAAGCCCGGCCACCGGTGGTATATTGACAAGTGTACTAATACGAACGATACACTAATTGTTTAGGTTCGATGAAGGAGAGATGAAATGAAAAAGAGCATGAGCGCGACACGTGCTGTTGCACTGGGAATGGCCGTTGTTTTGGCAACGGGACTTCTTTCCGGCTGCGGCAAAAAGAAAAGCAACGGTTCGGAGGGACTTTCCGAATACGTTTATGTGCCAAACTATACAGAACTTCCCGAGGAAATTTCGGACATTAGCCAGGCCTATTTGTTTGATGGGACGGTTTATTTTTCTTCCAATGTCCCTGTCCGGGCAAATGGCGAAATCATGACCAAGGCCGAGATAGAAAAATGGCAAAGCGAGATGGAAACTTACTATAGCCAATTAAAAGGCGAAGAGGCTCTTCCCGCCCCCGCGGTAGAGGGGGCTGTGACAACGGAGGCTGTGGCAGAGGATTCCTCTGTTATGCCTGAGTTGCCGGGGGACTATGCCGACATTACATATAAGACTTTCCTCTTTGCCATGAACCAGGATGGTTCAAACTATCACAAGCTGGAAAAGTATGTGCCCGCTGAGGCGGACGCCAGCCTTAATTCCTATGTGAATATGGATCGCCTGGTGGTTGATGGACAGGGCAACCTTTGGATCAGCGAGACCAAGACGACGACCATCTTTGACCTTCCCGAAGACTTCGACCCGGCGACACAGAATCAATGGGACTATTACAAGGACGAGGCGATAGAGGCCAATATCCGCAAGCTCTCTCCCGAGGGAGCAGAAATTGCCAGCGTTGACCTGTCCCAGTACTACGAGAAGCCGGAGGGAGAGGAGAATTCCCGCGGCCAATTTTATGTCAGCGATATGCAGGCAGACAAGGCCGGAAACCTCTACATTTCCGATGGACAGACGATTTATGTCCTTGATGCCAATGCGACCTTCCTGTTTAAGCTCACCTCTGAGAACTGGTTTTCCAACTTTGTGGGAACCAAGAACGGCGAGCTGGGCATTACCGAGGGCGCTATGAAGCCCGACGGAACCTATGGTAACATGCTCAAAACCATCGATGTGGCGGCAAAGGACTGGGGCAAGGAATACGATGTTCCGAGCAACGTCTGGCAGACCAGCGCCGGCGGCGACAAGTATGACTTCTGCTACACCGATAGCTCCTCCCTTTTTGGATATAACCTGGAAACCGGCGTAGCGGAAAAGGTGCTTAGCTGGCTGAACAGCGACGTGAACGGCGACAACGTCCTGTTCAGCACCATCCAGCCGGACGGGAACGTCTATGTAATTTCCAGAGACTGGAGCAGCAACGATTCTGCGAATAACTTTGAAATTATTCAGTTAGTCAGAACGCCCAGAAGCGAGGTCCCCCAGAAGCATGTTCTGACCCTTGCGACCATTTGGACAGACTACAACCTGAAAAAGCAGATTCTGAAGTTTAACAAGACAAACCCCGACTACAGAATTGAGGTCTCAGACTACTCCGAATTCAATACCGACGGCGACTATAACGCCGGCACAACCAAGCTCAACACCGAAATCATCTCTGGCAGGATTCCCGACATGATTGCCTTAGACCAGCTGCCCTACAATCAGTATGTCGCAAAGGGGCTTTTGGAGGATCTCTATCCCCTTCTGGATGCCGACACACAGCTGGGCGGCCGCGCCGCTCTGGTTCCCGGCATCCTTAAGGCCATGGAGACAGACGGCAAGCTCTATCAGATTGCCACGGGCTTCTCAGCCATCTCCATTGTCGGCAAGCCCTCTGTCGTGGGCACCGAGATGGGCTGGACCATGAGCGAGCTGCGCCAGATTATCGAGGATCACCCCGAGGCAGATGTGCCCTTTGGCATGTACATGAACCGGGCAAACCTGATGCAGATGTTCACCATGCTGAGCATCGACCAATACATCGATTGGCAGACGGGCACTTGCTCCTTTAATTCCGAGGACTTTAAGCAACTTCTGAGCTTTGTTAAGACCTTCCCCGAAACAGACAACGAGGCCATGTATGAGGACGGTGGCTGGATTGACCCCGGCATCCTGCTTCAGGAGGGGCGTCAGCTCTTCGAAATGTTTGACATCAGCGACTTCCAGAACTACCAGTACTATAAGGCCAGATTTGGCGGCGAAATCACATTTAAGGGAATGCCCTCAGAGGATGGAAGCTCCGGCAGCGTGGCAAGCTTAACGGGACCCGTTGCCATGACCAGCTCCTGCTCGGATAAGGAAGGCGCCTGGCAGTTCATGCGCATTCTTCTGGACGAGGAGTTCCAGGCCAATGAGACCTGGAATCTGCCGATTAACCAGAAGGCCTTTGATAAAAAGCTTGCGGAAGCCATGAAACAGGAATATTATACTGATGAGAATGGGAACAAGGTCCCCCAATCCAAGGGCGGAATGTCCATCGGTGAGGGCGAAGTAGTTGAGTTCTATGCCCTGACCCAGGAGGAGGCCGACCAGATTATGTCGGTCGTCAACTCCATCAGCCGCACATACTCCTATGATGATAGCATTCTAAACATCCTTAATGAAGAGGCGGAATTCTTCTTCAAGGGAGAAAAGACCGTTGACCAGACAGTGGACATTATCCAGAGCCGTATGACAATTTTCATTAACGAACAGCGATAAAACTTTAGGCGCCCGGGAGCGCGGTATGGCATCGCGCTCCCGGGGAAAAGGAAGGTAAGATGAGGAAGCAGTGGCATAAGCTCAGTGAGCGCAAGAAGGATTTCTTGCGGGATTTGGCCTTTGCCACGCCCAGTGTTTTGGGCGTGGGCATCTTCTTCATCCTGCCTTTCTTTGTAATTGTCTATTACTCTCTAATTAACAGCCCGATTCAAAAGGACTTTGTATTCCTAGATAACTTTATAAACCTGCTCAAAAATTCGGCCTTTAAAACGGCGGCAAATAATACCATCCGATTTTCTGTGATTGCTGTGCCGCTGGCGGTTATCCTGCCCTTTTTGCTGGCGCAGCTTTTAGAGTGCCGCATCCCCTTAAAAAGCCAGTTCCGCACCTTCTTTCTCAGCCCCATGATGGTGCCTGTTGCCTCCGTCGTCCTAATCTGGCAGGTCATCTTTAGTAACAACGGCGCCTTAAACGATCTTCTGATGAGTCTGGGAATGGAAAAGATTGACTGGATCAAATCTCAATACGCTCAACTTGTCGTAATTACACTTTTCTTATGGAAAAACCTTGGCTATAACATGATTTTATTTATGGCCGCCTTAAACAACATCCCTCGAGAGCTGATTGAGGTTGCCGAGATTGACGGGGCTACGCCCTGGTTTAAATTCAAAAACATCACACTACGCTATCTTTCGCCCACGATTTTATTTGTCACCATTCTCTCCCTGATAAACTCTTTCAAGGTGTTCCGCGAGGTCTACCTGCTTTCGGGAGATTATCCCACGGAGAGCGTCTATATGCTCCAGCATTTTATGAACAACACCTTTAAGTCTCTGGACTATCAAAAGCTTTCGGCGGCGGCTGTGCTTATGGCCCTTGTTATGGTGCTGCTGATTGCACTCCTCTTCATCTTTGAGGACAAGCTCGGAAAGGATGTGGAAGGATGAAGAAAAAACGCCTGTTCGGCAGGGGGGTCTTGACCCTTCTGGCCGGATTTCTTGCCGTTTTGTTTCTGTTGCCCACGGTTTTGACCATTACAAACTCCTTTATGTCCCAGTCGGAGCTTGCGGCAAACTATGGCGCGGTGTTTCAGAACATGGACACCTCAAAAAAGACCTATATTGCGAAAAAGGTAAACCTAAAGTTTATTCCGGACAAAATAACCTTTAGCCAGTATATTACCACCCTGCTGAAAAGCCCCGATTATCTCTATCGGTTCTGGAACTCGGTGATTCTCGTGGTTCCGATTGTTTTGCTGCAGCTGATTATTGCGGCATTGACGGCCTACAGCTTCACACGATACCGTGGGAGGATTAAATCCTTTTTATTCTTCTTCTATGTTATACTCATGCTGATGCCCTATCAGGTCACGCTTGTGCCAAACTATCTGGTTGCCGATTGGATGGGCATCTTGAACACCCGATGGGCAATCATTCTACCCGGAGCCTTTGCGCCCTTCAGTGTCTTTTTGCTCACAAAATTCATGCGCAGAATCCCAAAATCACTGATTGAGGCGGCAAAGCTGGACGGGGCGGGGGAGTGGCGGATTTTCACCAGAATCTGCCTGCCTCAGTGCAGAAGCGCACTATACTCCATTGCAATCCTGGTTTTTATCGACTACTGGAACATGGTGGAACAGCCTATTGTCCTACTGCCGGATGTTGCAAAGCAGCCATTGTCCGTATTTCTTGCGACCGTTAACGCAAAGGAGGTCGGCCTGGCCTTCGCCCTTGCGACCATCTATATGATTCCCTCCCTTTTACTCTTCCTTCACGGCGAGGAGGCCCTGGTTGAGGGCATCACAAATGCAGGCTCCGTAAAGGGATAAGACCCCAAAAAAGTTATGTAAACCACCGGAAAGGACGTTGGCCAATGTCAGAACAGAAAGTAAAAAAAAGGGAATGGGTCAAGACCGCAGCGATTATTTTTCTATCGGTGATGCTTGTTTTAACCTTTGCCTCAAATACATTTATGAACTACACCCTTCCGGAGGTGGCGGTTCAGTATGTCCAAGCCGGCTCCATCAACGCAAAAATCCGCGGAACGGGCACGGTTGCTGCCAATGAGAGCTACGAGGTCAAGAGCAGCCAAGCCCGGGAGGTGCTCTCCGTCCCCGTAAAGGTGGGGGATAAGGTCGAGGTTGGCGACACCCTGGTGCTGTATTCCGATGCCGAGAGCACACAGCTCAAGGAGGTTGAGGCTGCGTTGGATGCGCTGATGCTGGCATATCAGAAGGCGCTGATTAACGCCACCAACGAAGGGGATTATGCCGCAGAAAAGCGTGCCATTGAGCTGGCGCAGAAGGCGCTAAACAAGGCCAAGGCGGAGAGAGACGCCAACAGCTATTCGCAGCAGGAGCTGGCCGATGCCAAAACCGCTGCAAACAAGGCCAAGCAGGAGTACAACCTCCAAAAGACCAAGGTGGATAACCTTACTGAGCAGTTGGGTGGCATGTCCCCGCCCCAAGACAATACAGACTGGGGGCAGGTCAGCTTGAAGCAGAAAGAGCTGGCGGCGGCACAAAAGGTGTTACAAGCGGTGGAGCTTGCACACAAAGATGAATATGAGCAACTTAAAAATTATGCAGGCCAGTGGCAACAGGCAGAACCCAGCACGTCATCTGAGCTTGAGACCTACACCTCCGCACTATCCCAGTATCTGGAAAAATTGATTCCGGACTCAGGACAAGATGAAAATAAAATATCTCTGCCATATAAAGAAAACGATTCTAATGTTGAGGTAACAGTAGCGGCAGCAAGATCAATGATCAAGGCCTTTAATGCCATTCAGACAGAAAAGGACAAGGTTGCGGGGATTCAGCGGGAGATTGATGCACTGTATTCCGGCGGATCCTCGGGAG
>CAYXNK010000129.1:0-6684 GCA_964466395.1 uncultured Oscillospiraceae bacterium
TTATTAATAATTATTTCATCTCTTCCATATTCATGGATGGATTTATAATTACTCAATTTATTTTTCATTTTTCTTACCTTTTCATACTTTTTCATAAAATTACTAAATACCAACATCTTTAGAGTTTTATTAATCTAAATTTTACTTATCTTTTCATATCTATATATAATTTTAGTACCCTTTTAGTACTACAAAATTATTATATCAGTATACTTTATTTTATTCAACTATGCAAAATTTATTTAAAATGTCAAGTGCATAAATCCTAACCTTAACAATATATCTCTTATCTTTTTTTAAACATTAAAAAGACACCTTAACTGGTGCCCTTTAATATGTTAGCTTAATCTTCTGGTGTGAATTTAACACTTGTCAGTGATGATAATTGAATTAAATCACCATCATTTAAGTTTACTACAACTTCACTTACTCCATAATCACCGCCTAATATTTCATTTGTCTTAGGATAACCTTTGTCATTAAAAACAAAAAAATTACCTGAATCACTACCTAAAGGTGTAGCCTTATACCTACCATTGCTTACATCAATCCCTACTACCCAATACCCTGTAAAAAGCTCTAATTCCTGATAAGGCAATAATGTTCGTTTTGCTGGTGTGAATGTAGCACTAACTCCACTTAATTCTATCTTACCTCCATCTATTAATACAGCTCTATATTTAGGAACTCCATAACTTCCTCCGCCTATTTCATTGATTAACAAACCATCATTAGCATCATATGCAAAAAAGTTCCCGCTACCATTAAATGTTACATCATATACACCTGGTTCAATATGTTCACCTATAGAATGTTCACCGGCTGACAGGTCTTTTGTGTTGTTGGCTACAAATTCTTCCCATTCCTTTTGTTCTTGTTCAATTTGTTTTTGTTTTTGTTCTGCTACCCATATTTCTTTTTCAGTTTCTAATCTTTCTATATCAACTTTAAATTCATTTTGTAATTCTGTGCTTAAATTTGGATATTTTTCAAGTATTGTTGCAAATTTTGTTCTTCCATCCGAATCAAATTCACTATATGCTTTCTTTAGCAATTCCTTTTCTTCGTTATTAAATTCAACTGATTCTTCTTCTATGATTTTTTCTTCCTGCTCTACTACTTTTGCTACTTCTGTTTCTTCCTGTTTTGAAGTTGTTTCTAATTCGTTGTCATCATTTGAAGCACTTGAAGATGGCATTGCAAGTCCAACTACAATCAATACAAAACAAACAACTAAACTAATTGATGCTTTTTTCTTTGGTTTCTTTCTAATTAAATTAATAACCAATAAAATTAAAGATACTATCACACCAATAGACCCTACTGCAAATAATAATAAATCCATCGTTTCATCCTCCAATAATATTCTTTTTTGTTATATTATACCACAACAGTTGTATTTTTGTATAATTTTGTAAATAAATTTTATATTGCTTGAACTTTTGTAAGATAATTCTCCAGTTTATTTGTTGCTTCCCTTTGTTGTTCTTTAAAACTATGAGCATAAATGTTCATTGTTGTTGAACTGTTTGCATGTCCTAAATATTTTGAAATATCTATTATATTTACATCTAAATAGTTTAATAGTGTTGCACATGAATGTCTTAATCCATGTAATGTTATTGTTGGTAATTCTTCTAATCCGTTTTCTTTTGCTTCCTGCTCATTTTCCTTATACCAATTATTATATTTCTTTAAATGTGCTTGAAAATATTTGTATGAGTTATTGAGCCCAGGCAAGCTACCATCTAAACTATAAAACACATTATCATCACCTTTCCAGTAGGAACCAAGTTTCAATTTATATTCGCTATATTCTTGTCTATGTTGTTTTAACAATGGAACGATCTGCTTAGGGAACGGAACAATTCTAATTGATGTTTTTGTCTTTGGTTTTTTAATAAACTTCCCGTTCTCATTTCTACTTGCTGATTTTGTTATTGAGATTTCTCGTTTCTCAAAGTCAATATCACTCCAATTTAATGCTAATATTTCACTTTTACGGAATCCACAAAATAATGCTAATGTGTAAAATACTTTTAATTGTAACGGTACTTCAAAATGTTTTACTTGTTCATTTACAATATACTTATTTCCTGCTGAATCTGTTTTTGTAAAACTGTCAACTTTGAATCCGTATGATATATCTAACGATTTAATGAATGTCAATGATTGTTGAGGGGTAAAATATTTTAATTTAGATTCCTCATCTTTGTTAGTTAATCTTGCATTTTGCACCGGATTAAATTCTGTCATATTCCATCTAATTGCTGTATTAAACATACTACTTAAAATGCTTTTATGCTTGTTTAAGCTTGACATTGAATATTTCTTTGCTAATGTTTTATAAAACTTCTCAATCGAAGGTATTTTAATATTTGTTAGTTTATACCCTTTGAAATATGGAATCATGTTATCTTCAATTAATTGTTTATAACTTTCATATGTGCTATATTCAACCCTATCCTTAGTATCTTCTAACCATTTATGAGCATAATCTTCAAATGTCATTTTGTCAGCTTCATAATCATGTCCATTTTTAATCTTTTCTTCAATTTCCAAAGCATATTTTAATGCTTCATTTTCTTGTTGCTTTTTTGTTGCTGATTGATTCACATTATAAGTTATTGTTTTCTTTTGCTTTTTTCCTTGCTTATCATATCCCAAGCTAATAACAATACGATAAACTACTTTGCCATTTTTATTTTCTATTCTGTTCATAGAAGCCATTTTGTAATCCTCCGATTATTTATTTTCTATTTGTCTTATGTAGCGATAGAATGTTGGTTTTGTCAATTTTAACTCTTTCATTAATTCAGTTGATTTTTTCTTACCATTTTTAACTGATTTATATGCTCTTTCAAAATCTTTAATTGACATTATTCTCGGTCTACCATAATCATCCCATTCCCCATTTGTTTTTTTAGTTTCAATTCCTTTTCTTTGTCGTTCTTTTCTTTCATCTTTTGTTAGCATTTTTAACACCTCCTTATAATCTTTTTTCAAACATTTGTTCGATTGATTAAATTGTATATTGAAAGTATCAAAATGTACACAATTATTTTCGATATTTATTACAATTTTTTTATTTATATGCTATAAGGCTAATTATATATGGTATCTCAGAAGCTCTAAAACGCTCTTGAATTAACTTAATATATTTACTAATATAAATATATTAAATGAATAACAAAGTTACCCTTTATGCATTTAAGAACCTCCAAGATTTTTTATCATAATTATATCAATTATTAATTTGCTTCCCCTGTGCTAAGGTAATCTATAAACTTTTCATAATTGATTAGATATTTATTACCTACACGAATATAGACAATTTTATTTTCCTTGCACATTCTCATTAACTGTCTATATGAAAATCCTGTCTTTTCTTGCATTTCCTTAATACTACACATTGTAGGAACTTTTATAGGTTTATCTTCTTCAACTTTAATATCTTCTATATTTGTTATAACTGCTTTTCTTGCATTCTCCATTTTATGCACCTCACTCATAATTTTGTATTACAAGCTCGTCAGAGTGATAAAGTGCTATTCTTAGCGATTTGTTTCTTGAACTATCATTTTAATTTTTGAACAACCTTAATTATTTGATATATGAATTTATTAACATGCTAATTAAATTAATTCTGATGCGTTTTGACAGCTCCCTGTTTGTCATAATCATTTAAAGTATGTTGCATTGACACCATTGTCTACATTGTCATTAAAAAAATAGTTTTCTTGTTTACTTGCTATAAATTTCTTTTGTATAGTTCTTAGATGGAATCCTTGCAATATTGCTTGTGCATTTGCTTGATTCATCTTTTCTAAATCCAATTCTCTTTTAGTTTCAAATTGAATTTGCTTTATTGATTTGCTTGCAATAAATGCTTGTTGTCTGAATCTTTCGTCAACCATGTCAACATAAGCAGGGTATTTTAATAATTCTAATACTGCTTTTGCTCCGGAGGTTCCTGATTTAATCGTTGAACCTATTGTTTGTGATATTACTCCGGAATTTGCTAAATTCTTGTACTTTGGTAATCTACTCATTAATTCTAATGTTTTTGCTTGAACTGCTTGTGAATCGTCTTTTTCCTTTGAATAATCAAATTCAGTTTTATTTAGTTCTTCAATCTTGTCCAATATACCTTGATGAATAATTTCATTCTCTGTTACCATGTCATTCATCCTATTCAAAAACAATTCATTTACCTTTTTAACCGTTTCTTTGTCAACTAATTTATATGTAATTTCAAACTTCTTTACCTCATCATAAATATTTCTTATATCGTCAACTGTTTTTGCACCATTAATCTTGAAGAATAATTTATTGTAGCGACTAATTATGTTATTATCTTTCATTAGAAATAATCCTCCTCTTCATCATCAAATAATTTTGATACAACTTTAATCGTTATTGGCTCTGGCTCTTCTTCTATTAGCAAAGCTGTTTCTGCTCCGTATGCTTTATCAATAATATATTTGCATGCATTGAATTTGTCCTTGTGTGCTTTGCTATTTGCTATTTCAATTATTGATTCTAATGCTTCAACAGTAGAATTTTTTAATAATTCTTTAAACTGTTCTCTCTGTTCTTTTTCTTCCTTTGTCATCTTAGGTCGTCCCCTTGGATTTCCGCTATTACCCTTTTTAAATGACATTCTTTATATCAACTCCTTAATCATCAGCTTTTTAACAGATGGACTCCAATTGCTTATAAATTCTTGTTTGGTTTCTGTTTCCTGTAATTCATTTAAGATTGTTTGCTTTTCTGCTATTTCCTTTTTAACAGATTCAATTAAAAGGTTGTAAGCTTCTGTTCCTGTTGTTGGTTTTCTGCTCAACTTAATATTTGCAGATATGTTTTCAAATTCCATTTAAAATTACCTCCTGTTATTTTATTGTTATTTTGTACTAAGAATGTCTATTATTTATATGACAAAATATTTCATTAATAAATCCATTTTAGAGTTAGCTTTGCAATAAATAGATGACTCTTCTACCACAAAACATAACCCCGCTTTTTAACCATGAAATGGTCATCTACTAACCACATGAATCCTTAAATTCTTTCAAAGTTAAAATTGTATCTTCAGGCAATCCATACTTTTGTGAGTATAATTCAGAATCTCTTCTTGAATGGTCTGCAACCCTTTTCATTCTTTGAAATCTTTTAATTGCTTTTCTCAATACCTCTTTATCCGGAATCAATTCTCTATTTTTAGCAATTACTTCAACTACCGAATCACTAAAACATAAAGATTCTAATAACATTAATTTGCAGCTATCAAGATAAACCTTGACTTTTTCTTCAATAATTTCATCAACAAAGATTCTCTTGTATTCCCTTAAAACTGAAATAAGACTATCCTTTGTTAAAATATCTTGGAAGCTTGTTTTATTACCAAATAACTTTTCAAGTGTTCTTTCAACCATCACTATTTCTATTCGTAATATTCCATCAGGGATTTTTATACCTGATTTCATCATCTGTTCAGTTTTGTTATATGCTTTCAATAAATAGTAATGCGATCGTTTAACAATCAATGTATGTGTTTCCTCTTTCAATCGACTCTTCTTACTTGGCCCAACAAACTTTAAGTTATCTTGTTTTTTTGACAATAATGCATTGCTCAATAAATTTAAAACATTATCTTGTGTAGCATTTCCGCTTACTCTTTGTGTTATATTTACTTCTATACAGCTACATTTATTGTCTAACTTTGTTGTCCCTAATATCTGCTTTAATTTCTCTTCAACATCATTCTTGATTAATTCTAAGTATATTGAATCCATTAATGTAAATTGCTGCACATTGTTTTCTCTTATGAACTTAGGTAAAATTAAAGCTAAAATAACTTTTCCGTTCTTTATTTCTACATTTCCATAATTTCTACCAGATTCATTAATTAAATCCTGCTTTTGTAAATCTTTCAAATCTTCACTTTTAAAAGCAATCTCAAAAATACAACCATCCATCCCTTGTTTTGCTTTTTTCTTAATTAATCTTGTTGTTCTTCTCTTTGTCAATTAATCAACACCTGACATTAATAAATTATTTACAAAAATAAAAAGAGGAACCACTTCCAATAATTTTGGAAAAAGTTCCTCTGAACGATTCAATATTTAATTGTATATATTGTAACACATATTACAATTTATGTACACCTTTATTTTAATTTGTTTTGCATTATTTTTACAAATGTATTTATGTATTCAAATTCCAACATTATTTCATTTTGTTTTGTTTTGTTTTATCAATTATACTGAGCTGTCTAAACGGTTTTAGGGACATCTTATACTTTTACCTTATAATTAACATTAACTTAATGATAAAGTTTAGTCTTGATGTATTCTAATAACTCTGAATATGTTTTGTATTAATTAATGTATAATACTTTATAAATTATTTTTAATTGCTATTTTGTAGAATGAGGTTCTTCACAATATCCAGCTCTTTATATCATTTTTAACCTTTTTTTCATTAATAGTACTAAAATAGTACTTTTTTCTTTTTATACTTATTTTTTATGCTTTTTAAATTGCTGGTTTTATTTGCTCAACACATTGGAATCAAGACATTATATTAATTATCTTAAAGCTATGATTCTTTAAAGTGATATATATTTACTCATTTTATTCTCCTGTTATGTAATTTTTGTACTCTTCTTTTTCATTGTCA
>CAYXNK010000130.1:0-6579 GCA_964466395.1 uncultured Oscillospiraceae bacterium
TATCACGACCTCATATATCCGCAGTGACGATATTCTATCGGCGGTGCGGGAAAACATCGTATATATCCGACCCCCGCTGCGTGAGGTATTTCAAGAATTTTTAGGTGATTTGGCCGCTGTGTCCTCTAATACGGTGCGGGCACTCTTGATTCTTCGTGAAAAGATTGATGATACCATCTTTCGCGAGTGGTGCGATACGCTGATTCAGTGTCAGGATGACCGAGTGATGAAGGACACTTTGCAACCCGTGGTGGCAAAACTCACAGATGTCAGAATCGTAAACAACGAACTGCAAACCATGCTTTCTTCTGTCCGAAACGAATATTGGATGATGGTGGCGCTGGTCGTTGGCAACATTCCGCTTTTATATCTTTTGAACCGGGAATGGTTTAACACGCTGATGTTTCAAACATCGGGTAAAGTTGTGCTGGGTATCTGCGGCGCGGTTATTCTCGTTACAGCTATGTTTATGCAAAAATTCACGAAACCGATAACGTACAGGAGGTGACGGACGATGTTACAAGCAATTATCGGTGCTTTATGCGGTATAGGATTATTTTTTATCCTTGCCGATATCAGGCGCATTCCCCACACGAAAACCTCGGGAGCCGTTATGAATCTATCAAAAAGTCAAAAGGGTAAATCCCATGGACTGGATGTATGGCTGGGCGGTTTCGCCGCTTGGTTGTCAAAGCATATGAGGATCAATGAGTATAAACGGATTCAGTTAGAATCTGACCTGAAGACAGCGCAGATGGATCTGTCGCCGGAACGATTTAAGGCTGATGCGATTATCAAGGCTTCTCTTGTCGGCATTTTCGCTATCCCGGTACTGTTCATCTTTCCGCTGTTATGCCCTGTGATTCTATTTATGGCAGTGTTCCTTTATAGCCGTGAGATGAAAAGCGTCGGCATCCGCATTAAGAAAAAGCGGGAGCGCATTGAATACGAACTCCCGCGCCTTGTTTTCACCGTAGATAAAACGCTGAAACACAATCGCGATGTACTGTATATGTTGGAATCCTACGCCAAAAATGCCGGACCGGAGATAAAGCATGAGCTAAATATCACTGTCGCCGATATGCGAAGCGGCAACTACGAAGCAGCTCTGACAAGGTTAGAAGCCCGTGTCGGCTCCGCTATGATGAGCGATGTCTGCCGTGGTTTGATTGGTATTCTGCGCGGTGATGATACGGCAATGTATTGGGCGTCATTACTGCTGAAATTCAATGATATCCAGCGGCAACAGCTACGGCTGGGGGCGCAAAGGGTTCCCCGCAAGGTCAAGCGGCTTTCTATGTGCTTATTATTCTGCTTTATGCTGATTTATGTTGTTGTGATTGTTGCTCAAATCATGACCTCTCTCGGCGTTCTTTTTAATTAGGGGGTGCTATAACGATGAAAAAACTAATGCATTCAAAACGCGGTGAAGGATATATTGATACCGCTGTCAGTGTAGTCGTTTTTGTAATGATCCTTGTAGTAGCCATCAACATTTTCAGCTTCATCGCACTCAAGCAAGAAATGGATCAGATTGCGGAGGAATTGATTGAAGCGGCAACCTACGCCGGCTCTTTCGAGGGTGATTTCTGGAGCAGGGATTCTGAACTTTTAAACCAGTATTACTATTACGGAATTTCCACTGCCGCCGAAAAGTATTTTAATTCCGGCTATGGTCGGGTTCAGCTTGGCGATACCATGAGCGTTTCCATTTATGTAACAACACACCTCAAAGGACTTGGTGTTTTCAAAATTCCGGTCACTGTGTCGGTTACGCGCTCAGGCATATCGGAAAAGTATTGGAAGTAGAGGTGGTGAAATTGAAAACGCTTAAAAGCAAGCGCGGTGAGGGATATATCTTCCCCTGCCTGATGATTGTTGTGGTCTGCATGATTCTATCCATCCTGATTTTCTTTGCCACAACTGTTTCAGTGGTGCGGATTACGGAAAAGAACACAAAAATCGTGCTGGACAGCTATGTGATGAAAAACTCTGTCCAAATCTATAATTCTATAAAGCAGGGCAACGATTACACCGAAGCGCTTGACCAGAATGAATATATTGATGCTCTTTGTGATTTTTGCAGTCTTGTAAAAATCGGCAGTTCCCTTTATGCTTATAATGAAGATGGAAGTTTGAAGTACCGAATGACTTTACCTGTTATCTCTTTTCGGGAGGAAAACTCATTGAAAATACAGCTTGCATACACGCTTTATGTTCCGATATGGTTTGATGGAAAAATTGCCCGATATGCGATCGTCCCCATTACAGTCCATTCCTCATTCAGCGAAAAATTTTAGGAGGTGCAGAAATTGAACAAATTACTAAAAAACAAACGATTCCTTGCTATTGCCGGCAGTGCGGCTGCTTTGGTTCTTGTTATTATCTTGGTATATTCCCTCACACGGGGCGGAAAATCCCCACTTTCTGACTCTACACTGGAATCATCCATTTTAAAGCCGGATACAAATATTGTTGTTGAACTGCCCGATAATTCAGAAACACCGGACATTCCCGAGGACAGCACGACAAACGACATCCCAAACGATGGAACAGGCTTGAAACCCGATGAAAGTATCTCTGTGGATTCAGGAAAAACCACTACGGGAGAGAAAGCACAGGATACCGCTCCCACTGCCAAGGAAACCAATCCACCGAAAAATACAGACAATCAAAACGGTGGCGGTATTCAAATTGGCGGCGACGATAATAATCAGAAATATAGCTGTGGCTTGCCGAATCATAAGTGTGACGGTCCGGAAACCCATTCCTATATACTCAATCTTGAAACGGACGGTTGCCAGTATTGCGGCTCCCATAGCTGCTCCAGCTTTTACGCACTGGACAAATGGGGAAACGCTTGTTACACCCCAAGCAAATGCCCTAAATATGATACAAAAAAAGATGCGGTAGAGTATTGCCAAGCCTGTGGTAAGAAAAACGGAAACGGTGATAACGACACCTGCCAAAAGTGGATTATTGATTTTACCTGTCCTACTTGTGGAGAATCGGTCAAATCGAATAAATGCCATACTCATTAAAATATAGAATAGCGACATAAGGACTCGGATTATATTCCGGGTCTTTTTTTATGTCGCGGAAAGGATTGCTTGAATGAAAACGAAACTTTTTAAATGGCTTTCAGCGTTGTTGGTTGTCGGTTTTGTTATTTCCGGGTTATCGCTAAACGCTTTCGCACTGGAATGGAACGGCAGCTCGACAGGTGGCGGCGGGGGCGGCTCTCCCGCAGGACCTAATGGGTATGCGGTGCGTACCACGGGCGACAACTGTTTGGGTTATCGGTTCAGCGTAGTGGATAAATCCGGAAACAATAAGGTAACAAAGGTTATTGATGTTTTTCGCAATACGACTTATGGAAATATGGAATACAGTTCTGCACATAAATTTACCGTGAAATATAATAAAAAGCAACTTATCAATAATCAGAATAATGGATTTGCAACAAGCAAAAACACAAATAACTGTTACAAAGAAGCGGATATGGGCTTTGCTTCATCATTGCCGATACCGAGCGGCATGAATGGCTGGCAGTCTAACCACAACAACTTAAACCGCGTCCTGTCCGTCCTTGGTGTTGGAAGTGTCAGTAATCTGAAAAATGGTGATAAAGTGCTTGTAGAGCCGCTTTATGATGTCCGATTGCAAAGTGTTTACCACTCTATTACGGTTACGGAGCTTGCAATTTACGGAAAATATATTCTCGGTGTAAACAGCAACGGCGGTTCCAGTTCCACAAGCGAATCGTGGGGTTTTATTTCGGCATATACGAACCGACATTACCCCAATTCTCTTTATACCACCGACGGGCAGGGATTATGGACAAATGCAAGTGCCATAGGTTCCAGTTCCCGCGCCACTTTTTATGACATCATAAATAAAGGATATGGTGTGGGGATTGCATACACCGAAACAAAACCTGACTTTTCTCCGACTTTGAATGTAAGAGCTTGTGAAGCCTGGAAAGGCAGCAGATCAACAAGAACATTTCATTATGGCACTTCCAACGGCTCTGCATTCGGCAATTACAGCCATGCAAATGGCTATCCCATATTAAATGATACCGTATGGTTTGCCGTGAATTTCCCCGCCGAAAGTGAAAACAGCTATGTCCGGCAGACCGTATGGGTTGTAGGCGGCGGTTCAACCTCTCGGAATGTTTATAGCAATAGCAACACTTGGTTTGATGTTTCGCTTTCCCCTGCAAAAGTAGATTCCGGGCGAAGCTCTTACACGGTTAAAGCACGGGTTGACTGGATTGATAGCAGCGGCAATGTCTTCAAATGGGGCGCGGAGAAAACTTTCTACATTCCCATCCGCCCGAAAATCAACCGCTATCAGGTTACAATGTACAGCATCACAGGAGCAACCGCCGCTTATAAGGGTTCGGGCGATTCCAGTGGCGCGGTATATGCCGGGCAACGGGTTTATCCCTATTATGCTTTTACTGCCAATAACTCATGGACATCCTACAACAACTTTGCAGGGAATTTATACGCATGGAGCAATGGTTCATGGCAAAGAGCATATGGAGCATCCGACATGACCGCAACGGGCGTAGGTATCAGTCAAGCAAGCTCCTACAACAGATACAGCAGCCTTTATCCTTATCGTGTTCCTGATAATTCAGCAAATACCAACGGAAGCAACCGCATCCCGATTGATCTTACCTCTGCATGGTATTCGGATTCAGGGCGAACCTATGAAAACACTTGGATTGATATCCCTATTATCAAGGCAGATGTCGAACTAACCCAAATCCGTCTGATTGGCGAAAGTGGATATTATCTCGATCCGCAAAGTCTGGAAGCAGGACAGAATGTCACGGTGCAATACACTTACCGAAACAACACATCTTGCACTGTATATATAAATGGCTACAAGAATGACCGCACACAGATTCCCGGTATTTATGCCATTCCTGCTTATAGTACAATTAACGTAAACGCTTATTCCTTTGAAGTGCCGAATCAACGCAGTATTTCAATTTGGGGCGGTGTTTATTTGGAAGGCTTGGGGATTTATCATACCGGCTACGAAACAAACGGTATAAATAATTCTCTTACCCTGACTTGTAATGTAAATCATCCGTTACAGCTTTCCCCGATTACGCCGAACGCAACCTACCGAGAAGCAACAAGCGTTATTACAAGCTATTGGCTGACAAACGTATATCGCGAACCTTACACGCCTGCAAGTAATATTACAGTGCGTTTTCGCGTATATCGGTCAAACGGCACCTTGATTACAACAGCAACCAAGACGCAAGCCGTTGTCCCCGGATATGACATGAATCTCATTTATTTCAAATGGAGTGTTCCCACAGGATTGAAATATGGGAATGTGACGATAATGGCTGATGTGCTTCAAAACGGCGTCTATTACAACCTCGTATCCCGGTCATATTCAACCATGCCATATTTTTATTATGAAACACCCGACACGCAGTTTGAAAACACAGCGCCAATAGGCTTTTCGCCGCCCGCCGCACCGACTAACAAAAACGGATATTCCACATGGTGGGAATACAGCTACAATGGCAGTAGTTTTATTCGTAATTATTACGGAATCGGTGTATCTTCCGGTGGAACAAACACGATTACCCCGGCAACAGGTGCTACAGCGACACAAAACGGCAGCGTTTGGACGATGAAATCCGGTTACGGTATTTCATTGCAAGCCTATAATGCTCTGACTGCTATTTCCGGCTACCTGACACCGTCTTCTAACACATATACCCCAGCACAATATGGTTATGCCGTATTTCCCGAATACAATTACGCTTCCACCATCGGCAAATACCGAACATTGGACAGAAGCGGATCATACTGGTATTTCCGTACAAACGGGAACTACGGTAAAGTGCATTTCACACCGCTTTGGTATCCTGACGGAAATTATATGGTTAAGGTGATAAAATCCGACTGCTGGACACCTGCCGGAATGGTAATCTCTGAATCAGTTACAAATTCCATTCAGATAAGCGGCTCGGTTTATGAGGATTGGTATATCGGCCGAAAATAAGTGAATATATCCGGTAAAGAGATGAGCCCGTTCGCAATAAAGTTTGCGGACGGGTTCAGTCGTTACATTTGAAAACAGCAAAGAAAGGGTTTTGGAAATGAACAAATATACAAAATTCAAACTTGTCGGGGAACTTGAAACTTCCATCTCCGGTAAGCTGCTATACCTGATTCTGCTTGATTTAATCGACGATAACAACAAAATTGTGATTCCACAGAAAAATATCAGTGAAGCATTGGGGATCAGCAAAGGTACGGTGAGCCGTAACTTCCGAAAACTCAGCAGGCGCGGGTATATTGACATTATCCCCACCTTTAACGAATACGGCGGCAGGATGCCAAACAAAATTATAGTTCGGGAGGGCTAAAGGATATGGACGAAAACAAAGAAAAGCGCATGGTTAGCAATACCGGCTACGAGGTACGGCAAACTCTGCAAATCGGCGGCAAAGAGATAATGCTTGCCGAAAATCCGCAAGCTGAGGGCGGTCAATTCTATCTCGTGTGCGATTACACCGAAAATGGGATTATCGGCGAA
>CAYXNK010000131.1:0-6482 GCA_964466395.1 uncultured Oscillospiraceae bacterium
GAGGCGGCGCTGGAAGCCCTGCTCCAAGACGGCGATACAGTATCCTCATCCCTGCGGCTTCACGCCGAAAAGCTGCTGGCTCAAAAAGGGGACAGGGCCGTGGAAATCCAGGGCTTCGTCCCCGAAAAGGCAGAGGATATTCAGGGCTTTGTACAGCTGCGGGAGCGCAAAAGCGGCAGGGCGCTGCCCTTTTCGGAGGACAGCGTGATTTTAACAGAGAAGGCAGCGGAGCTTTTAAGGCTTAGGGTTGGGGACAGCCTAGCGCTCAAAACACAGGAGGGCGCTTCGGGAACATTCCGGCTTACAGGAATCTGCGAAAATTATCTGGGCAACTATGTTTTTATGACGGAGGACAGCTACTGCAAAAGACTTTCCCAGCTGCCGGTGCAAAACAGGCTACTCCTGCGCTTAAACAGGCAGGCTGCGCCGCGGGAGGCAGGGCGGCGGCTTCTGAAAACGGGGGCTATCAGAGGCCTTTCCTATATGGCGGACGCGAAAGAAACCTTTGCCCGAAGCATCAGTCGAATCGACAATATCGTCTATGTGGTCATCCTGTTCGCGGGAGTATTGGCACTTGTGGTGCTGTATAATCTGACAAATATCAACATTTCTGAGCGACTCAAGGAGCTTGCAACCCTCAAGGTGCTGGGTTTCACGGAGACGGAGCTTCGCGCTTATCTCAACCGAGAAACCCTCACCCTCACGCTGCTTGGCGCCGTTCTGGGGCTGGCGCTGGGGATTTTCCTCCACCGCACGATTGTGGCCGAGGCGGAGCTGAGCATTCTAATGTTCGGTCGGCAGGTGCGGGGACTGAGCTTTTTGCTGGCGGGGGCGCTGACATTTCTGTTTGGCATGATTGCGGCGCTGCTGCTCCAAGGAAAGATTGTGAGAATCGGTATGGTGGAGAGCATGAAAGCGCCGGAATGAAAAAAATTCTGCCTCGCGATATCTTTTGCTAAGCGGGCGGACTGACATGGAATTGCAAGCCGCAAAAACAGACCGTCCCTGCGCTGAAAAACAGCGCAGGGACGGTTTTTAGTGCGCCCGGGATGGGCAAAGCTTAACTCCAAAAGGCTTCAGGCAGCACTGCACAAAGGGAAGTGAAGAATTGCCTGAAGAAGGACATGGGAGGAGCGGGCGTTTATCCGCGGGGTGCGCCGCACTTGGGGCAGAACTTTACGGTTTCATCCAAAGCCCCGCCGCAGCTGGCGCAGAATTTGGCAACAGGCTGCTCAGGCGCGGGCTGCTCAGCTGCGGGTGCGGGAGCAGGCTCCTGGGCCTGATAAAAATATTCGGCGTTTTGGCCGCTCTGCTGGTAAACGGGAGGGGGAGGGGGCTGATAGCCCTGATTCGGCTGCTGGTAGCCATAGTTTTGCGTGTTCTGCTGATAGCCGGTGTTTTGATAGCCCTGGGAATAGGGGTTCTGATAACCCTGGTTATTCTGCTGATAGCCGCCCGGAGGGGGGGCATACTGACCGCCGGCGCCGGGAATACCCAGATAAGTAATTTGTTTACTGAAGCCCATGATGCAGATGAAGATTGTGTTCAAAAAGATGAGGCCACAGGCCCAGCCGCCGCCCTTGCCAAAGACTTTGGCAAGCTTAACCCAGGTGATAATCTGAAACACAAAGCCCGCAAATGGAATCAGAAGAAGCAGGAACATCCAGCCGTTGCCCCAGGTGATTTTATAAAGGACGTACAGGTTGTAAAAGGGGACAAGCGCCGCCCAACCGGGCTCCCCTGCTTTTTCGAAAATCATCCACATTGCCGCTATGGTGGCGGCGCCGATTAAGAGACTGAAGATGAGGAAACCTGCGGATCCAAACAGAAGGGAGATAGTGCTCGGCTCGTAGTAATCGTAATAGTAGTAACTCATAATAAGACCCCCTTGATATTTTTTCTCTCATTGATATGGCTGCTTTGATAAAATGAAGGCAATACCGCAGAAAGAGCGGCTGGCGTCCAAAGCGCAGACTTACTTGCATCTTTTCCGGCATACATCACAAAAATCCTCGCGAGTAGATAGAGTATTCGCTGCGGTTTTTGTTTCATCTGAAAAAAAAGCTGACGGCGTAATTCCGCACTTCTCTTTGTGTGGTATTGCCTTAGTTTACAATAGATTCTACGTAGCTACAATAGGAAAATGATTTTTTTTTGAAAAGTCGTGAGATTTCCCATACGGAAGGGGGTTTACAGAGGAGTAAGCCCCCCCTCCGGTATCTATCCGGGGGAAGGGCCTATTTCTGCTTGGGAATGCTGATGGTAAGCACAAGCTCCGAATCCGTCTCATGCTTTTGCATGCCGGCGTCGATTCCGCCCTGCTTCATTACATCCAGGCCGCGGGTGAGGGTGTTCAGAAACACCCGCACGTCCTTTAGCACGAAGAGGGTTTTGCGCAGCTGCTTGGGCTCCTTTTCCTTTGGTGCTTCCTCCAGGAGAAGGGCGTCAATGTATTCCTCGGTTGCGGAGACGTTTAAATGATTCTCCACAATGTACCGCAGGGTGCACCGTTGCGCACCCTCGGTGGGCAGCCGCAGGAGAGCTCTGCCGTGGCGCTCTGTGAGCTCATGATCCCGAAGGGCGTCGAGCACGTCCGTGGGTAGCCGCAGGAGCCGCAGCTTGTTGGCAACCGAGGGTTGGGACTTGCCCAAGCGTTGCGCCACCTCCTCCTGGCTCATGCCAAACAGGCGGATGAGCTGAAAAATGCCTTCGGCCTCCTCCACAAAGTCCAAGTCCCGCCGCTGGATGTTTTCCACTAGAGCTAAAAGGCTTGCCTCCTCCATATTTGCTTCTATCACAATGCAGGGGACTTCTCGCAGACCGGCGAGCCTCGCCGCCCTGAGTCTGCGCTCCCCTGCAATCAGCTCGTATTTCCCGTTTCGGCGGCGGACGGTCAGGGGATTTAGGATGCCGAGCTGGGCAATGCTCTCCGACAGCTCTTTTAAGGATTCCTGGGGAAAGCGTTTGCGCGGCTGCACCGGGGAGGGGTAAATTTCGTCAACGGAGAGATAGGAAATTCCGTTTCTCTGATTGCGGGGATTGCGCTTCAATAAAACCGCCATAGCTCTGCCTCCTTGCGTGAAAAACAGAATATCTTGTGTTGTCAGCTACACGATACACTATATATTGCAAAAAAGATGGCGGAAAAAGGCAACGAAAGCAAAAAAACGCGCTGTATCTTTTGGGATACAGCGTGTTTCGTTGCCTGGGATGGTTTAGTGATCCTCTGCTTCATCGAGGCCGCGATCGCGGAAGAGGAGAGAGATGCACCAGATTGCTGCAAGTCCCACCAAAGCGAAAACTACACGGCTCACAGTTGCCGTCTGCCCACCGAACAGGTAGGCGACAAGATCAAAGCGAAAAAGACCTACAAGGCCCCAGTTAATCCCGCCTATGATTGCCAGTATTAGGGCGATTCTGTCAATAACCATATTCTCTTAGCTCCTTATCAGTGGCGTCGAGGATAGCTTATCCGCATTTTTATGATTTATCCGTCAAAAAAAATTTCACTCAGAGCAGCGCCTCGGCGTGTCTTGTGGCGTGACAGCCCATGTTTACCACACAGGGCAGGCCGGCGATGTGGGTGGGATAGGTTTCAATGTTTACGGCAAGGGCTGTGGTGCGCCCGCCGAAGCCCTGGGGACCCAGGCCAAGGGCGTTAATTTTTTCCAGAGCTGCCTCCTCCAACCGGGCGTAAAAGGCGTCCTCATGCCGCTGGTCGGCAGGACGGGAGAGGGCGCGCTTGGCCAGGAGAGCGGCCATCTCCAGCGTTCCGCCCAGACCCACGCCCAGCATCATCGGCGGGCAGGGGTTGGAGCCTGCCCTGTCGGCTGTCTCCACAATGAAGTCCACAATCTCCCCGGCGGTGCAGGAGGGCAAAAACATTTTGACGGCGCTCATATTTTCGCTGCCAAAGCCCTTGGGGGAAACGGAGAGGTGGAGCCTATCCCCGGGCACAAGGCGGGTGTGAAGCACAGCGGGGGTGTTATCTCCGGTGTTGACTCTTCGCAGGGGGTCTGCCACAACGGACTTGCGCAGAAAGCCCTGCTCATAGCCATTTCGGACGCCCTCGTTGATGGCCTCCTCAAAGCTGCCGCCTGTGATATGGAGCTCCTGCCCCACATCGGCAAAGACCACAGCCATGCCCGTGTCCTGACAGATGGGCAGTCCCCGGCGCTCAGCCAGGAGATAGTTTTCCCGCAAATCCTGCAAAACGCCCCGTCCGGCGGGAGAGGACTCCTGGGCCTCGGCCTTGTCGATAAGGCCGCGGACGGAGGCGGGTAACACTACATTTGCCTTAATGCAAAGCGCGGCGACGGTTTCCGCAATGGTTTTAACATGAAGTTCACGCATGGGGGCGCCTCCCTCTTTTCCGGTTGAAAAATTAAGAATTTATATGAAAAAATAACGATTCGACAAAAGTAGTGCTTGTTTGCTCTTTACAAGGCTGAAAAATTGCGCTATGATTTGGCTACAGCTTATCCAATGGCGCGCCTGAGGGTGCGCCGGGCTCATATCTTTATCCCACAACCCTGTTTGGGCGGGACGCGTTGCGTCCCGCCATCTTTTTTTGTGTTAGGGCCACACCGCACAAAGAGCAGCTAGCGCCTAAAGCGCAGACTAGCTTGCATATTTTCCATCATACTTCACAAAAATCCTCGCGAATACATAGAGTATTCGCTGCGGTTTTAGTTTCGTCTGACGAAAAATCTGACAGCGCAATTCCGCACTTCTCTTTGTGCGGTGTGGCCCTAGTCTATGCCGAATTGCAGGAAAATAAAAAGGGTGAGCTGCAAAGCGAAGATTAGCGGAAAGCCCAGGGTGAACTGCCTGTGCAGGGTCTTGTGACGGAAGGTATAAATCCCCAAAATTCCGCCTACGCTGCCTCCGAGGAGCGCAAGGAGAAACAAAGTTTTCTCGGGAATCCGCCACCTTCCGCTCCGCGCCCGCGCCTTGTCAATGCCCATGGCAAGCAAGGCGATGAGGTTCATAAGAGCCAGATAACAGATAAAAATAAGCGGCAGATTTTGCAGAAAAACGTCGAGAATTGGCATGACTTGTCCCGCCTTTCGTTCAGATGGGAACCTCCATCAGATATAGGGGCGCACGAATGCCTTCGTCCTCACCGATTTTTGCAAAGCCCAGGTTTTTATAGAAGGAGATGGCTGCTCGGTTTTCCTCTGAAACATGGAGGCGGAGGCGCTGCCGTCCCAGCCCGCGAAAGACGGAAACGGCGTGGCCAACCAGTTGAACGCCCAGGCCACGATTCCGGAAGTCCGGCGCCAGATAGCAAAAGCTGAGCCAGCCCGCATCATATTCATGTGCTCTGTCGGTATCCAGCTCGATAATGCCCGCAAAGTCCTCTCCGGCCAAGACCTTCACCAGGGCGTCGGGGTGGCGGCTTGCTGCCAGCTCCGCACTCTGGCGGTAGGCCTCGGGGAAAAAGCCCTGCTCGCTTCCGTGCACTGTAATCCAGGCATCCCGATAACAGTCTGTGTACAGGCGGCTCTCGGCGGCAAGCTCCAATGGCAGGATGCGGAGGTTTGAGGTGTCCTCGGCCTTCCCGCTTTTCCACCAGTGCTGGGAGGCGAAGGTGCTGACTGCCTGGGGCAGGTGGCTGTTGTCGTTATAGGAGAGCACCTCCAAAACGCCGTTTTCATAGGTGAGCTCGGCAACGCAGGTGTTGTCCCCGTGGGGGATCTCAGAAATCCTGTTGGAGGGGAGTTTTTTTATCTTGCTGATCAGGGATCGGATGGCCATACCGTGGCTGAAGCAGGCAATAGTCTGACCCTCGTGCTTTGCGCCAAGCTCTGAAACGACTTCATACATCCGGGCGCGCAGGGCATCAAAGCTCTCGCTGCCGGGAATCGACCAGCGTGCGGGATCGGAGCCGAAATAGAGCATTTGCTGCAGATCGTCGTGGATGGCGTTGCCCCAGGGCTGATCCTCCCAAACGCCCATGTCGACCTCCTTGAGGCGGGGGTCAATGGTCAAGGGAAGCGCCCGCCCACTGAGAACGGACTGCGCTGTTACCTGGGTGCGCACCAGATCGCTGGCATAGACAGCGTCGATAGGAAGCCCCTCAAAGCGTTTGGCCAGGCGAGCAATTTGCTCATGGCCTCTGGGCGTAATTCTGCCGTTATAGTGTCCCTGAATCCGACGATAGAGGTTTCCCTCGGCCTCAGCGTGGCGAATCAAATAGATTTTTGTCATACTGTCCTCCCTGAACTGAAAAATAAACTCGGCAATATTTTCCGGCCGATATTAAGCGTATAGTTGACCGTCCGTGACGGGTGTGATATAAATCTAAGGATAGGGCGGTGAAAACCGCAAAAAGACGATATAAACTATTTTATCGCATCAGCCGACAATTAACAAGGGAACAAAGAGCAGTTTTTCCCGGGGCTGGACACGAATTCTTGAGGTATATGACAAAACGCGCAGGAGCGCTTGGAGGTCAAACGTGAAAGTGATTCATCTCA
>CAYXNK010000132.1:0-6462 GCA_964466395.1 uncultured Oscillospiraceae bacterium
AGACATGATCAACTATGCTCTGACCATTGCTGACAAGATGTCTGAAAATACGCGAATGATGAAACAGATTCATAACAACACTCGTGAACAGGCCATGCTAGGTGAGTTTGATACGGCGCTTGATGATGCTGTATTAGACAGTAATGCAGCGCATATGGAGCAAATGACACAGTTGATGAGTGATCCTGCGAAGATGAAGCAATTTGCGCATATTATTTATGATGTGTTGGTGAATAAAGAACAGAAGAATTTTTAAAAAATAGTTTAAATGTTAGGGGGTAATGTGAATACAGTTTCTAAAATCAAATATGACGATCAAAAAGAAATAAATGGATTAAAAGTGCAGTTGATCGAAGTAAATCAGAAACTATTTGCCTATGGTGATGTAGAGGATACTTTATATGAGGCTATAGAAGAGCAGAATTGGTTTACTTTTAAAAATAAGCCATTTGTTGTATTTGATCGTAGAACTGGTTTTTTATTTCCAAATTTTAACCACGTTAAACATGTTGCCTATCGTGAATGGAACGAGGTAAAAAAATCTTATGGACCTAACGATATTGAAAAAGGGCGATGGGAAATTTTATCTGAGATTTTTTATTATGATGAGAAAACTGATAGAACTAAAGGTTCATATTTTTTTAAACAAGGCTCACATAATTTAAAATTTGACTATCCAAAAAAATTTAGAGGATCTAAGGCGACTGGAATATTTATTTCAAAGCATATAGATAAATTAGGCCAATTAAAAAAGATTAACTATATAACAGGCTTCAGCACAAATGATTCTTTTTCTTGGTATGTCACAGGAAATTATCAGAATTACTTAAACCATAGTGTATTCCCTGTACTGAGGGTATTGAATAATCCAAAATTATTACCAGATCATCCGAGTATGATCGGAAAGGAAAAAAGCAAAATAATTTTGAATTTCTTTATAGATAAAGGATGGATGCCGATTTTTGAGCCCTTCTTGGATCAGTTTCACAATGAATCCAATGATGATTATCAGAACAGATTCAATATAGCTAAGAAACAATGTGATGAGTACAATAGTATTTTTGAAATTTACTATGAAAAAAGACAATTAGAGAAAAAACTTTTGGGTCTTGGTCTAACTTATGATGATCTGTCAAATGCGGCGGTATCAAATGTGGGTAAAGTGCCTTATAACTTTCTTGTTGAAATACAAAACTATAATATTGATGAAATCAATAAATCTGTGTGGCAGTACAGTCTTTCTGCACAAAAATGGCTGAATAGTCTTTTAGGTAAAATTGATGAATGGGAAAATGACAATCTAGATCTAATGAATACTGCCCTTGAATTAAAGCAGGAGCTAAATAAAAAGATAACTGTAAGTATGAATGTGACTGCTGAAGAAAAGCAGTTATTTGAATCGCAATTACAACAGCTAAAAAAACGTCTTGATATAGGCTTAACGCCGTTACGTTCAAACTTAATTAATTTATTTTCAGAATCTCAGCAGATTTCTCTCAATTTAGAGCAAACCAATACATTGCTTGGACTAGCAAAGCTTGAACAACAAGTACGTCCAAGCTTTCAATTGCTTGCTGAACACACAGCAACACTGTGTACCAAGACATTAAAAGAAATGGAATGGTTGGATGAATCACTCGATTTTGTGAAAACAGTTGTAGGTGCTCTACGCAAATCAGCAGAAGAATATTTCATTCTAATTGATAAATATCAGCAAGACTTAATACAGCTAGGTCTAGACAATAGCATTGAAGCTGAAGAAATCACGAAGTGGTTTGCTGAATGGCGTAGTGAACGGTTATCCCTTTTAAAACAGATTCAGCCATTGTTAGATGCGGGCTTGAATAAAATTATAGATGAACAAACTGTACTTGATGTATTGCCATGTATTGAACAGTATCAATCAGGATTAGACCAATTCTATCTACAAAAACGTTTAGGTATTCATACGACGTATGCTTTCCAAGCGAATGGGCACCGTCAAGAGAAGCTTGAAAAAGAACAAGAGCTAACAAAACTAGTTCACCAGTTCATGCAACAGTTGGAAAAGATCATCTTTAATACTAGAACAACGGCGCAAAAAATCTGGTTAATACGCTTTAGTGAGGTCTGGCAACAAGGCGTGGTCAATCAAATCACAGATTTTTTAGCCAAAGAACAGCTTATAGAGCGTGATGATGTTATTTTAATCATGAGTGAAGAATTACGTAAAGTTCAGCAGCAAAACTTAGCAGCATGTTTACAAGATGCTCAAAGTTACAGCGAAGCTTTAGCACAACGTGAAAAAGACGTGAATACATTGATTTTTAAAATGCGTAAAGCATTAATGAAATAAGGAAAAATATAATGGGGTTGTTTAGTTCAATTGGTAGTTTTGTGAGCAGTGCAGCAAGTGCTGTTGGTAGTTTTTTAAGCGAGTCTTCATCAAATAGTGGGGGGGGACGAGATCGAGACTATGGCGGTTCCTATTCAACGTCCACTTCTACAAGCTCTACAGTGACCAACTATGATCCAGATAAAGTAGAAGTTGCGAAGCTTGAAAATGAACGTGTTGATTTAGTGAAAAATGCTCAGCTTGAATTGATGGAAGTCAATGCTCGTCTGGAAGCAGTGATGATTGAAGCTCGATGCAAAGGCTTTCAGGCGATGCAAGGCTCAATGATGCAAATGCTTAAAGAGGTCAATTTACTCGCTGAAGAGCGTTTGGTTCTCTTGGAGAACGGTAGTCAGGAACAAGTTCAGAAAGTTGAAGCAATGTATGCTGATCTGGGAAAAGACATCGAAAATGACGACTTTATGTTTTCAAAAGTTCCGCAGATGTTGGATATAGCAAACAAATTTCCGGAGGAATCAGACAGCCGAAAACTTTATATGAGTGGTATTGACCGAGAAATGGCAAAGCATTTTGATTTCAAGACAGAACAGTTGAAGAAACTGAATGAACGTTGTCATATTGTCGTTGCCTCTGTTGTTGAAAGTAAGAAGCAAATGCAGACCCATATTGATACCGTCATTTCTAAACGTATCGAGCACATTGAACAGGTGATGCATGTAAATGCACATCTTCCTTATAATGCAACGGCGCAGATTATTGGTGGAGATTCATTGAAAATTGAGCAGAAGTCTTAATGCAAAATAGAGCACTTACCGAGTGCTCTTCATAAAGTGGTACAGACATATAATCGATGATATGTCTGTTTGGAATAAGTTATTTATAAGAGTTTCTGTTAAAAATGAATTTTTGGCATATGCAACTTCATCCTAGTGATAGTCAAGCAGTTAACCGTGATGAGGCAAAAAGAATTCTTCTAGAAAAAGGTGTTATAGGGTTAGGAGTTCAATGGGAAAATGATAGAGGACAGCCACAAAAATTTGAGAAAGAGGTCAAAGTTGGCGATGTTGTCTTAATTAGAAGTGATGGACCTCTAGCTTTAGTAAAAGTCTTAAGTGATTGTTATAACAATCAAGATAATAGCGTTTGGTTTGACCTTGTAAGAAAGGTTGAAATATTATCTTTGGAAGGTAATTTTTATAAAGTTCAATTTAAAAAGAAATTCAATTCAAATTGGAATGATTCATTATATCTACCTACTACTATAGAAGTTGCTAATAATTCAGCATTTATAAATTTTTGGTATAAAACAATAGTTGGAAAAGTTTTAATGGATACTAGTATTAGTTTGCTCAAGTACAAACATCAAATCATATTACAAGGTCCTCCAGGAACTGGAAAAACTCGATTAGCAAAGTTAATAGCAGAAGATTTGATTAAGCCAGAAACTATTGGTCATCCAGAAGAAATTGTTGATGGAGAGCTTGAAAAATTTGATTCTACTAACGAACATATTCAAGCGACTAGAAAACTCCATCAACGTCTTCGCGATGAATTTTTAGAACAATTCCCTAAAGAAAATCTAAACAATCTAACCTTAGATAAATATTGTACGGGTACAGGTGAGCGAGATAATTTCTGCTGGTGGCTCGAGAGAGGGCTTGAACCTTTAGGTTATTATTTCCCAGGTACATCTCGTTCATACCAAATTTATTGGAAAAAGAGTGCTCAAGAATATAGTAAGCATGGATTTGTTAAGGAAGTAGCCAATGATGAAGAAGCAATGAAGGACGTTGCGAAAGAACTTCATAGCTTAGTAAATCAAAAAAATGTTGATAAAACTGCAAAGTATTTTGGTGACAGTTTAATTTTAAAAATCTTAAATACTTACTTTCCTGAGGAATATTTTCCAATCAATAGTGAAAAATTGATTGATCACTCCTTAAAAATTTTCAAAGTGAATTATGCGGGGCTAAATGTATTCGAAAAAAATAAAAAGCTTTATGAAGTTTATGTAGATAAGAAAACCAAGTTTAATTTAGACATTACAGCCTTTGAGTTTTCAAATATATTATCTTCAAATTTTAATTTGAAAACTGGAGAAGACATTAACCAAGAACATGAAGTGATAAGCCAGGGGGAATATCAGATCATTCAATTCCATCCAGCATATTCTTATGAAGACTTTGTGAGAGGGATTGTTGCTGAAACGAATGACAGTGGCAATATAACCTATAAGGTAGAAAATAAAGTATTAGCTGAGTTTGCTAAAAAAGCACAAGATAATCCGAATGGAAAATATGTATTAATTGTTGATGAAATTAATAGGGCTAACTTACCGTCAGTACTAGGTGAACTTATTTATGCACTAGAGTACAGAGGGGACGCAGTAACGTCTATGTATGAGTTTGAGGGAGAAAGAAATATAACTTTACCTAAAAATTTATACATCATTGGCACAATGAATACAGCTGACCGATCTGTAGGACATATTGATTATGCGATTAGGAGACGATTTGCATTTGTCGATATTCTTCCTGATGAAAGTATTATCAATAATCTCAAAGCCAAACAATTATTTAATGACGTTAAATTAATTTTTGGTAATGATTACTTATCTCCAGATTTTAAACCGAATGATGTGATGATTGGGCATAGTTACTTCTTAACCAAAGATGAAAATGAGTTAAAAGTTAAGTTGGATTTCGAAATTAAACCAATATTAAAAGAATATTTGAAAGATGGAATTCTACTAGAGTCCGCTGCAGTACATATTGAAAATTTAAAGGTCTAAAGTGAACTTACATCAAACATATGAACATTTACCTATTGATATTTCAGTAGATAACTTGACAAATATGAAAGAAATTATTTTTTGTAATAATAAGGAAAAAAAGTGTATAGAGTTTAAATTTAGTCAAGGTATTATTACGTTACATACTAATTATTATGTCGGTGTTGATTGGCTTAAAAAGAATGACATAGCTATTTATGTAGCTCCAAAATTGAATGAGGAGAGAAAAGAAACTGACTATTTTCATATGTTATTCTCATGTATGAAACATTCCGATATATCAGCACATTCAAAGGATTTGTACGAAATTAAGTTTGATGAACAATATATCGAGATAAATCAGAAACAGGATTTAATTACACCACTGTTAATGATCAGGTATCTGCAAGTTCTAAAATCGGTAGTTCGAAAAGGGTTAAAAAAGTCATATTACCGAGTAGAACAGAATTTAAGTTCTAAGATCAAAGGCAAAGTTTTTGTTTCAAAGACTTTAAAACAAAATATCGTAAAGAACAGACTTAATAAGACTATATGTAATTTTGAAGTCTATGGTGTCGATTCTATTGAAAATAAAATTTTAAAATCTGCTTTAAAATTTGTAGAATTTTACTTAGCGAAATATAGGCAATTCTCAGATTGTTTTTTGCCACTCCTAAGCTTTTGTAAACCTGCATTCTATGAGGTGGATGACTCGTTTTTTGATCTTAATTCGATAAAAAAAATAAAAATTAATGCTTTTTTTAAGGAATATAAAGAAGCACTTGATTTAGCAGAAATGATTATAAAGAGATTCGGTTATAACATTCGAGAAATGGATAAAAAGGTAGTAAGAGTTCCACCTTTCTGGATTGATATGCCGAAGCTTTTTGAACTTTATGTATTGGGGTTATTGAAAGAACAATATGGCAGTAAAATCCAGTTTCAGGCGAAGGGAAATTATGGTGAACCGGATTTTCTTTTAATTACTGAATCTGAAAAGATGGTGATAGATACCAAATATAAGCGTATTTATCAGAATAATGATGAATATCAAAATCGTTTTAATTCTGATGATATAAGACAGATATGTGGATATGCTAGAGATCGAAAAATTTTAAAACGCTTGGGTTACACGGATGAAGATATGCAAGATATTGTTGTGGATTGCTTAATCATTTACCCAGACCAAAATTCTTCTAGAATCTTACCTAAAAATTTAAAAGTTCATTCAATTGATCAATTTACTAAATTTTATAAGATTCCTGTAAAGTTACCTACACTATAAATTTGTGTTTTGAGTACAGGAGTTTCCTTATACAAAGAAACTCTTTGGTAATCCCCCAAAAAAATAATTGAG
>CAYXNK010000133.1:0-3244 GCA_964466395.1 uncultured Oscillospiraceae bacterium
CCGCTACGTGCTCGTAGCCGATGGTGGTTTCAAGCGTCGTTTCATCGATAGGCTTAAGCCAATTGATATGCTTTTGCTGCTGTTGCTCGATTCGACGAGAAAATGCGAGCTCGCGGCGCAAGTCATTGTTCTGACAGTTTCGGTGGAACTGGTGCTTAAACAGCACCGCCTCCACCTCTATACCGTTCATAAGAATGATACGAACCTTTGTATAGGGATCAACAGTCATTTTGTTATACGGCATTGGATACATGCTTGACCAGTCCATGATGCCATCGTCCATCTTAATTGGTTTTTGTTCAAATGGATTCATGCCACAACTCCTTTACGTTTTACTCCTATTTTTTGACGGCATATAGGCTTCTATACACAACAGAACGATATTATTTTAAGATCATTGAAGATACCGGCCATCTTTTAACAGGCGCAAAGAATTAAATGCGGCGAAAAACAAGCCCCTCCTGAAATTAATCGAGAGGGGCCGCCCTATATATCAAACAATTAACTTTGTCTTTTCAAAATTTCCACTTTTCGAGCAACCTATCTGACAAATCGCTAACTATAGTAGTTAGAAACTCTATATTCGCATTATTGTTCCAAAGTTCATTTTCGACATCATTCAAATATCCTTGCATAATGATGGGGATCACCTCTAAACACACAGTCAAAAGCAGCTTTGGCATAAGCCATTCTTCATTCTCTAACTGTTCAAATGGACCGAGATACCTTTCTTCTGATGGCGCAATAGTTCTCTTCGTGCTTAAAACTAATTCATTGTTCTGAAGAATATTCTAGAGAAATAGGAGGCTATGCTGCTTGGCTGTTCCATAAGACGAGCTTTATAAATGCATCCAAATTTGCAATAGACTGATATGTGGTATACAATGTCAGCAAGCGGAAATTAACGCATTTAGATGAATACCACAACGGCGCGTTGCGGTCGTGGCGCAGCTATGCGCTGTCAATCTGTGGACACACGGGAGGGAGAAGAAAATGTTTTACACAACAACATCTTTGTCACCTGTGGGAACAATCACCCTTGCCTGTGACGGCGATGGGCGGCACCTTGTCGGCTTATGGACAGAGGGGCAAAAGTACCACGGGGGCACCATACCCGAAGTCATGATAGAAAACAACGATATTCCGCTGTTTGAGACGACAAAAAAGTGGCTGGACAGATACTTTGCGGGTGAAAAGCCCGATGCCTTTGAGCTGCCGTTAGCCCCAATCGGTGGTGAATTTCGGCAGGGAGTATGGAGCATTCTGCGAGAAATTCCATATGGCGAGGTCATTACTTACGGGGATATCGCTCAAAAAATGGCGGCAAAAATGGGGAAGGATAGGATGTCGAGCCAAGCGGTCGGTGGAGCCGTTGGACATAACCCTATCTCCATCATAATTCCCTGTCACCGGGTGGTTGGTTCAAACGGCAGCCTAACCGGTTTCTCTGGGGGTGTTAAAATGAAGGCGAAATTGCTTGAATTAGAAGGCGCAGATATAGCACGATTATTCCTGCCCCAAAAAGGCACAGCCCTTTAATATTAAAAAGATGGCATAAAATCGTTCACTGGACAAAAATCTACAGCCTTGCACAGCTAAGAAGCGTAAACAAGTATTAGAGGAGAGAAAAAAATAGCCTTGCATTTCTGCTGAAGTGATTCAGACTAAGGGCTTAGAGAGTGGTCAGAGCAGCAGAGGCGAAAACGCAGGGTGGAGGTCGTTATGAATCCATTTTACCAAGAGATTTATGCTGTTGTGGCGCAGATTCCCTACGGCAAGGTTATGTCATATGGTCAGATTGCTTGGAGGCTGGGACAGCCTCGGTCGGCGCGGATGGTTGGACGTGCGATGCGATACTGCCCGGACGCGCTGCCCTGGCATCGGGTTGTGATGTCCGATGGGACGATTGCAGGGGGCACTCACGCGGACTTGCGTCTGGCGCTGCTGGAGGCGGAGGATGTTCCTTTTTTGGCCAATGGCCGTGTGGATATCAAGGCTTGCCGATGGCTTGGATAAGCAAAAGCGCTTAAATATTTGGAAAAATTCAATAATAATGCGCATTGTAGGTTTGACAATCATAATTTGAGATGATACTATATCATAAGACATAGTATCGCTTTCAAAAACGAGGACTTCGGTCCCCGTTTTTATTTTTTAGAATAGAGGAATTACATGACAAAAGTAGCATTCTCCGAGATGAGCTTGACCCCCAAGGTGGAGCGCGCGGTTTCCCTGATGGGATTTGATTTTGCAACCCCCATACAATCCGAGTCGATTCCGATTATCCGCACCGGCGTGGATGTGATTGCCCGCTCCCAGACCGGCACGGGAAAAACAGTGGCCTTTGCAATCCCCGCCATTGAACGGATTGACACCCACGAGGAGAAGCCCACCATCCAGGTGTTGATTCTCTGCCCCACGCGGGAGTTGGCAGTCCAGGCCACCGAGGAAATTCGCAAGCTCGCCCGCTTCAAGGAGGGAATCCGGCCTGTGGCCGTTTTTGGAGGCGCACCGATTGAAAAGCAGTGCATCGATTTGCGCCGGGCAAACCTTGTTGTCGGAACCCCCGGACGAATCATGGATCACATGCGTCGCAAAACAATCAAGCTAAATCAGCTCAAGATGATTGTTTTGGACGAGGCCGACGAGATGCTGAACATGGGCTTCAAGGAGGACATCGAGACCATTTTGACCGATACGCCCGAGGCGCGTCAGACTGTTCTGTTTTCCGCCACCATGCCCCCTGCGATTATGAAGATTACCAAAGAGTTTCAGAAGGAGCCGGTTCTGGTGGAGATTGATAAGAGCCAGGTTACCATTGAAAACATCGAGCAGAGGTTCATCGATGTCCCCCACGCAAACAAAAAGGACGCCCTTGTCATGCTTCTGAAATACTACGGGCCCCGCCGCGCCATTATTTTCTGTGCGACAAAAAAGATGGCGGACGAGCTGACGGAATATCTCAATGAGCGAAAGATCAGCGCCGAGAGCATCCACAGCGACATCAAGCAGACCCAGCGCACCAGCGTCATGCAGGGCTTTAAAGCGGGAAAGACAACGATTTTGATTGCGACAGACATTGCCGCCCGGGGCATTGACGTCAGCGATGTGGAATATGTAATAAACTACGACATTCCGCCGAATACGGAGTATTATATCCACCGCATCGGCAGAACCGGCAGGGCGGGAAAAGACGGCTGCAGCATCACAATTTGCAGCAGCAAACGCGAGGTTGCAGAGCTTC
>CAYXNK010000133.1:3254-6234 GCA_964466395.1 uncultured Oscillospiraceae bacterium
CATTGCGGTTGCAGTAAAATCCGAGATTAAAGAGCTGCCCATGCCCAAGATTTCAGACATTCAAAACAAGGCAATTGAGAAGGCCGGCGGCGAGCTGGAAGCCCAGATTCAGGGCGAGACAAATCCGATATTCACCAAAATGGTCAACGACTTGTTAGAGCGTGGCCACAGCCTCCAAGCCATCGCCGAGGCGGCGCTTTCCCTGCGCTATGGGGAGCTGAGTCGGCCGGTTACAGCCATCAGTCAGTTTAAGCACGAGGCGGGTGAGCTGCACCCCGCCGCAGCCCGGAGCAGGGTGGACGAAAAGAAAGCCGGTTCCAGAGAGGGCGAGAAAAAGGCAGCCCGCCCCAAGGCCAGGCCAATGGATTTTGGAATCATGGTCATCGATATCGGCAATAGTAATCGTGTCAACACAAATCACATCATCGGCGCCATCACAGACCGCACGGGCATCTCCGGCAAGGAAATCGGCAAAATTGACATTTCACCCGAGCAGAGCGTCGTCGAGATTCACAGCGCGCTCATCGATCAGGTGGTGGAGGAAATGAAGGGCTGCAAAATCTGCGGCAAACCCACCCACACCTTCCTGCTGGCGGCAGCACAGCATAAAACGAGGCGTCCTGCAGGCAGAGCAAACACAGCGCAGAACAAAACCGGCCAAGGCAGAAGCAGCAGCGCGGGAGCGCCTGCAAAAAGAACTACAAAGCGCCCAATATAGGGCACGGATACGGCAAGACAAAGACATAGGACAAGACCGCATATTGGAGGAGCTTGTTTTCTCCAATATGCGGTCTTGTCTTCGACAAGAAAACAGAAAAAGCAGACTTTTTTTCAGGCTTATTGATTTTTCGAATTAAGAAGTGTAAACTCAAAATAGAAGGATTGCACGATCTGTTTCCCGGAATGTATCGCACGGGCCGTATAAAATCCGGAAGGGTATTATGCGCGGGAGAAAGGCCTTAGTTCGGGGGGGCAAGGCAATATTTCGGTCAGGGATATCTGCACCAACGCATAAGTGGGTACAGATTATAAATAGAGATACGCTTAAATTATGAAGGAGGAAAAGCTTTATGGGAACATGGTATAGAAACTTAAAGATCAGTATCAAGATCACCATCAGTTTCCTGCTGGTGGCGGTGATTGCGGGCGCAATCGGCATCATCGGGATTGTGGGCCTGGATAGCGTTGGTGGATCATATGCTGTCGCATATACGGATTCCGTTGTTGCATTGTCAAGCCTGGAGAAGGTTAGTGGCTCTTTTCAGGAAATGCGGCAAGACCTTCTCGAAATGGTGTTGGTCGAAAGCCAAAGGGATAAGGATGATTGCTTCGATGCTTTTAATCGCCATAGCGAAGATGTAAAGGCGGCATTGGAAAGCTACTATGCCATGCTGGCTGGCTATAACGCCGAGGAAGTGGTAGAGGAAAAAAGCCGAATCGATTCGGTTGGATCAGCCCTTACGGCATTTTATACGAGTGCCGAGGTGTTTTCCGGCAGTCCCGTAGTCGTGGATCCGGACCGTTACATGGAGGCTTACAGTGCGTTGGACGATGGAGGCGAACTGAATGTTCTGGCGCAGAGTGTAGAGGAAGCCATTTCCGCTCTGGTGCAGTACAACGCGGATTATGCCAACCAGCAGATTGACGCCAACGGCAAGCTCGCGTCAACCGCCAATGTTACAATGATAATCGGAATTGCAATCGGTGTGATTGCGGCCGTGCTGATCGGGGTTGGGATTGCGCGCAACATTTCAAAGCCCATCGGACAGATTGTGAAGGCCGCAGACCAACTGGCGGGCGGCAACTTTGATATCCACATCGAGGCCGACTCCAAGGACGAAACCGGGATGCTGGCGCAGAGCTTCCGCAACATGTCAGACACCTTGAAAACGATTATAGCCGACCTAACATACGGGCTGGGAGCATTTGCGGAGGGCAATTTTGCGCTGGATAGCCAAGCGCAGGAAAGCTATGTTGGCGGCTATTATCCTTTGTTGGATTCTACAATCAAAATGCGTGACAACCTTACCCATACGCTGTTGAACATCAACGTGGCTGCTGAGCAGGTCGCGACAGGCTCCGACCAAGTATCCAGCGGTGCGCAGGCCTTGGCAGCAGGATCGACCGAACAGGCAGCTTCAATACAGGAGCTTTCTGCTTCTGTGGAACAAATTGCAAAACAAGCAGAGGATAACTCCAGCGCGGTTATAGCGGCGTCTAAATCTGTACAAAAAACCAGCACAGACGTAGGCACTGGAAATGAGCGTATGGAACAGCTCTCTCAGGCGATGGAGGACATCAGTTCCGCTTCTAACCAGATTGCAAACATAACAAAGGTGATAGAGGATATTGCCTTCCAGACCAACATTCTAGCGCTCAACGCAGCAATTGAAGCAGCTCGTGCAGGCGCTGCCGGAAAGGGCTTCGCCGTTGTCGCGGAAGAAGTTCGCAATCTTGCCGCAAAATCGGCAGAGGCCGCCAAACAGACGGGGACACTCATCCAGGCATCCGTTACCACAGTATCCAGAGGTACGGAGATTAGCAATCAAACAGCACAGATTCTCCGGGATATTGGTACAAGTTCCACCGAGGTAACAGAGAGCTTTGGAACGATCGAACAGTCTATCGCAGAACAAACTGTTGCCATTGAACAAATCAAGGAAGGACTTTCCCAGATTTCCTCCGTTGTGCAGACAAACGCCGCCACCGCAGAGGAAAACTCCGCCACCAGCGAAGAGATGTCCGCCCAGGCCGTCACACTGCGGGAAGAGGTTGGTAAGTTCAAGCTGAAAGGCGAGAGCACGGCTCACAGCAAGAGCAAAATTTCCTCCAATAGCCATCAAAAAGAGGAACCGGAGTTTTTGCAGTCCGACTACATAGCCTTGGGGAAATATTGATCGGGCGGAATTGTATTACCCTGATCTAATAACTCAAACACAAGGATAAAACAGTGTTGACCGTAACGAACGCCCTAAAAAAA
>CAYXNK010000134.1:0-6095 GCA_964466395.1 uncultured Oscillospiraceae bacterium
CCAGCTCAACGCCGAGAACTTTGCCATGGCCTTCGGCGATGTGTACACCTTCGGCCCCACCTTCCGGGCGGAGAACTCCAACACCGCCCGTCATGCCGCTGAATTCTGGATGATTGAACCGGAAATGGCCTTTGCCGACCTGACAGATTATATGGACAACGCCGAAGCGCTAATTAAATACGTCATCAAGACCGTCCTAACGCGCTGCCCCCAGGAGATGGAGTTTTTCAACAGCTTTGTGGATCAGGAGCTCTTGGAGCGGCTGCACCACGTTGCAGAATCTGACTTCGGCCGGGTGACCTACACCGAGGCCGTGGAGCTGCTCACTCCACACAACGCCGAGTTTGAATACAAGGTAGACTGGGGCACAGACCTTCAGACCGAGCACGAGCGCTACCTCACCGAGGTGATTTTTAAGCGCCCGATTTTTGTCACAAACTACCCCAAAGAAATCAAGGCCTTTTACATGCGCATGGACGACGACGGAAAAACCGTCGCTGCGGCAGACTGTCTGGTGCCGGGCATTGGCGAGATCATCGGCGGCAGCCAGCGCGAGGAGCGGCTGGAGGTTTTGGAGCGGCGTATGGCGGAGCTTGGTCTCAACAAGGAGGACTACTGGTGGTATCTCGACCTGCGCCGCTATGGTAGCTGCCGTCACGCGGGCTACGGCATGGGCTTTGAACGCCTGATTATGTACCTCACAGGCGTAAGCAATATCCGCGACGTACTCCCCCACCCCAGAACTGTCGGTACGTCGGAGTTTTAAGAGGGCGGCTTTGCCCCTCCCGTGTCCCCGTCTGATTTTCCAAACCGTTCTCTGAAAAAAGCAAAACAGCCGGGGTTCCGGCTTGCAGAATAGCAGATAAGGAGGATATTGCAATGAAGAAAACCATTGAAGGTATCGTTTTTGAGATGGAGCCGATGGAGTCAAAGAACATCTCATACCTGGGCCATGACGCTGAGTCCGGTGTTTTGGTGCTGGAATTTATCAGAGGGCCTGTGTATGTGTTTTACGAGGTCCCCCCGGAGGTTTTTGAACAGCTCCGCACGACGGAGGAGCCGGACGCCTTCTTTGACACCCAGATCAAAAACGGCTATCGGAACAAGCGGATCGCTTAAATCGGTTAATTAGAAAAAGAGCAGAGGCAATCGTTTGCTTCTGCTCTTTTTTAATCCAAGCCGGATTGTCGTCTTCTGCGCTGCTGCTGCAGCTTGAAGACGTGCTGCACTACCCGCTCCTTTATCTTATCGTCCTCGTATAGGAAGCGGATTCCCGCACAGTATCGATAGGCCTGGCCGGGAGGGTTCTCACGGACCCAGCAAACAGAGGAGCGAAAGGCCACCTCGTCCCCGTCTACGCCCAAGGGCAGACGCAGGACAACCTCCTGTTCCTGCTCCAGAAGAGCGTTGGTTTGCGTGGCGGCACCGCCGGCGCTGATGTCCACCGTGAGGATTTTTTGGCGCTTGCAGACGGTGACATCATCCTCCGTCACGGCGAAGTCGATGGTTCCGCTTAGGGTTGCGGAGAGACGGAAGTCGTCCCGTCTCTGGGTGCGCATAATCTCTGAGGTGCGGCGAATCAGCAAGAAATGGAGATTTCCCTGTCTGCGGTGCTCCTGATACACACCCATGAAGTGATAGCGACCCATCTCTGTGAAGTAAGTAATGTGGATGACTTCCCCTTTTATAATCGGGTAATAATGCCCTCTGAAAAATGGTGAGGCCACCAGGAGCATGTCATCGCTAATGTCCGCCTCAAAGGTGGACATTAGTACAAAATCCGGATCTGACTCCAATTTACGGTCCAGCTGCAGTTCCAGGCGTGTGCCTGGCTTTATTCCTGTATTTCTCATAGAACGCATCCCCTCCATTTGCTGGGCAAGACATATCCTGTGCGAATTTCGGCACGAAGTCTCTCCCGGTTGTTTTGGAATGAGCGTTCATTTGCCCTTGCGAATAAAAAGAACGCCCAGGGTGCCCGGCCCACAATGGCAGGCGACTGTGCAGCCTGCATCGGTTCGATAGACCTGGTCGAAGCCCCCATATTGTGCGACAGCGGCAGTGGCTGCCTGCATCCCCTCGGCGGGGACAGGGGTGTGGGTGATAAAAATGCGATCCCGAATGATGTCATCCCTATGGGTTAACCTGTCCTTCACATAGTCGGAAAGGCATTTTTCAAAGGAGCCTCTGTATTTTTTGACCACCTGCATCTGGCCATTTTTAACCTCAATGCAGGGCTTGAGCTTCAGAAGATTTGCTCCCAGGGCGGCAACGGAGGAGCACCGACCTCCCTTGACCATGTACTCCAGACGGCTTAAGAGGAAGCTGGCCTCCACCCTCCCCGTCAGCTCCCGAAGCCCCTCACAGAGGGCATCAACAGCGGCGATATCTGTGCAGTGCTCCGCCAGCTTGCAGGCTTCCATCACCACATGGCCGTGGCCTGTGGAGAGGTTTTGGGAGTCGATGACCCGCACATTGGCAAGATCTTGTGCCGCCAAGCAGGCGTTTTGGTAGCAGGCGGAAAAGCCAGAACCTATGTTTACATGGATGATGGCGTCGTACTCCTGGGAGAGGCGCTCGAAGACTGCCCGGTACTCGCCGATGTTCACGGCGGTGGTGGAGCAGAGAGCCCCGCCCTTGTCCACATGGGAGAAAATATCGATGGGAGAGATGTCCCTTCCATCTTTAAGATCCGCTCCACCCTTGATTATGGTGAGAGGAATGATCTCAATGTTGTGCAATCGGATTAATTCCTCGGACAAGTCGCAGGTGCTATCCGAAGTAATTTTAATTTTCATAGATAACTCCATTTTTGCGGTCTCTTGGTCTGTTTCACAGACGGGATTTGCCGGAAGCCGCTCCGCATAGACGGACGACTTGGGTGAAATGTATATCCGTCAATAGCCGCCCCAAAAATAGGCGGCTATCTATTATCTATATTCTTCCTCAAAATGTGGTAGTTTGTCAAGCTTTTCTTAATATGTTTTGCCAAGATTCAGAAATTTTGGTGATTTTCCTATTGACAAAGGGGATAAAGACGCGCATTATATAAGCGTAATCATATATGATTAGTATAAAACAATTTTTCTTCGGCGCGAGAGGGATACCCCTAATCCCCATGAATAATTTTCGTCAACTCCTATTCTCTGAACAAGCGAAAAACTGTGCTGGTAAAGAGCTGTCTTATAGACGGCTCTTTACCGATTTCTGGGGAAGGGTGCCACAGAAAGTTCTCAATCTTTCTATGGCTATCGGATTGAAGTCAACCATAGTGTGTGGTATAATGTCCGCATTGCGGACATTATACAAATTTAGGTGCATATACCACAACGGCGCTGTGCGCCTGTGGTATAGTGTCCGCAACGCGGGCATTAACAGACTTAGATGCATATACCACAACGGCGCTATGCGCCTGTGGTATAACGTCCGCATTGCGGACATTAACAGATCTAGGTGCATATATCACAACTGCTTGCAGCTATGATACCATACCAAAAGCAAGAATTAACACGATTTTATTACAGGCTCGGCGGGGACTTCGCCGCAGAACGGAAGAAGGATGAGATGGCAAAGAAGGTAATGGTCGCCATGAGCGGCGGGGTGGATAGTTCGGCTGCCGCAGTCCTTTTACAGGAGCAGGGCTATGTGCTCAAGGGCGCAACCCTCAAGCTCTTTTCAAATGAGGATATCGGGCTTGAAGCGGCCTCTCGCACCTGCTGTTCCCTTTCTGACGTGGAGGACGCAAAAAGCGTTGCCTATAAGCTGGGTTTTGATCATTATGTTTTTAACTTCGGTGAGCAGTTTCAGGAAAACGTCATTTCCCGCTTCACCGAGGGCTATCTGCGGGGAGAGACCCCGAATCCCTGCATTGACTGCAACCGCTTTATTAAGTTCGATAAGATGCTGGAGCGGGCGCTGCTTTTGGACATGGACTATATCGCAACCGGGCACTATGCCCGCGTTGTTCAGGATGAGGAGACCGGCAGAATGCTGCTCTGCAAGGCCGTGGACAAGTCCAAGGATCAGAGCTATGTGCTTTATGCCCTGACCCAGGAGCAGCTAAAGCACCTGCTTTTGCCCCTGGGAGGGCTGACAAAAACAGAGGTTCGCCGGATTGCCGAGGCGCGGGGCTTAATGAATGCCCGCAAGCCGGACAGCCAGGACATCTGCTTTGTGCCGGATGGGGATTATGCCGCCTTTTTGGAGACTGTTATGGGTGTTTCGTCTCCGCCCGGAGACTTTATGGACAGCAGCGGCAAGGTGCTTGGACGTCACCGGGGGTTGATCCGCTACACCACCGGCCAGCGCCGGGGGCTTGGCATTAGCGCTGCGCGGCCAAAGTATGTGATTGGCAAGGATTTGGAGTGCAACACGGTGCTTGTGGGCGACGAGGAAGAGTTGTATTCTACCCGGGCAAGGGTGGAACAGGTGAACCTCATCTCTATCGAGCGGCTGGAAGCACCCATGAAGGCCGCCGTCAAAACCCGATACAGCCACAGGGAGGAGGAGGCCACTCTCTACCCCCTGGAGGACGGCGGGATTGAGCTTGTCTTTGAAAGACCCCAGCGGGCAATTACCCCGGGTCAGGCCGCCGTTTTTTATGACGGCGACATTGTGATTGGCGGGGGAACCATTGTAAAATAAAGGCGCTGCGGGGAATGCCTCGCGGCAAATTGTGTGGCAGGTGAAGAAATGAACGGAGCGGAACCAATCATCACGATACAAAACCTCTCAAAAACTTTTGAGAGTGAGACCGGGAAGGTGGATGTGCTGGAGGATGTGAGCCTGACCATTCACAGGGGCGACATCTTCGGCATCATTGGCGTTTCCGGTGCGGGAAAGAGCACTCTGGTGCGCTGCATTAACTTTCTGGAGAAACCCACGGAGGGCAGGGTGATTTTTGACGGCATGGATTTGGGTGCCCTAACAGAGCGGAAGCTCTACCTTGCCCGCCAATCTATGGGCATGATTTTTCAGCAGTTCAACCTTTTAATGCAGAGAACGGCCCTGGATAATGTCTGCTTTCCCCTGGAAATTACGGGCATGAAGAGAAAGGACTGTCGGAAAAAAGCAGCAGAGCTTTTAAAGCTCGTGGACATGAGTGACAAAGCAGGTGCCTACCCCTCCCAGCTCTCCGGCGGCCAGCGCCAGCGGGTTGCCATCGCAAGAGCGCTTGCCACAAACCCGAAGGTTCTGCTCTGCGACGAGGCAACCAGTGCCCTAGACCCGGGCACTACCCGAGGGGTTCTGTCCTTATTAAAAGAAATTAACAAAAACCTCGGCGTCACTGTGGTTGTGATTACCCACGAGATGTCGGTTGTTGAGGAAATTTGCAACAAAGTCGCCGTGATTGACAGCCGTAAAATTGCCGAAACAGGCGAGACCAAAAGCGTGTTTCTGCGCCCCAAGTCCCCGGCTGCCCGACGGCTGTTTTATTCCGACGAGGCGAAGGTGGAGCAATTTTCTGTCAGCCGCTGTTGCCGCATTGTTTTTGACGGCAACTCCTCCTTTGAGCCGGTGGTGGCGGATATGGTTCTGCGTTTCCGTCGGACGGTGAACATTATTTTCGCAGACACCAAGAACATCGGCGGCAAGGCCTTCGGCCAGATGGTGATTCAGCTTCCTGAGGAGGATGAGACTGCCGATCGGATGATGGAATACTTAACCTCAAAGGGACTCGCTGTGGAGGAGGTCTTTAACTATGTTTAGTCAGGCTGTACTCAATATGCTCGGCAAGGGCTTTTTGGAGAGCCTTTATATGACCCTGGTTTCCACCGCCTGCGCCTGCGCCATCGGCATGCCTCTGGGTGTTTTGCTTGTGGTCTCGGATAAGGAGGGCATTCGCCCCCTGCTGTGGCTTAACAGTGTTTTAGGCGTTGCCATTAACCTTCTGCGCTCCGTGCCCTTTTTGATACTCGCTGCTCTGGTGATGCCCATTACCCGGGCGATTGCGGGCACGTCTCTGGGTGCAACGGCGACGATTGTTCCCCTTGTGATCGCCTCCGCCCCATTCATTGCAAGGCTGGCGGAAGGCTCCATGAAGGAAGTGGATAAGGGGGTGATCGAAGCGGCGCAGTCCATGGGTGCGTCTCCGA
>CAYXNK010000135.1:0-6086 GCA_964466395.1 uncultured Oscillospiraceae bacterium
CCTCCCTGCGCCGCTTTGCCCACTATGACTACTGGGACGACAAGGTGCGCCGCTCTGTGCTGCTGGACAGCCAGGCAGACCTTTTGACCTACGGCATGGGAGAAAGGGCCACCCGGGAGGTTGCGGCGCTGCTGGCCTCGGGAACGCCGGTTTCGGAGATTACAGACGTGCGCGGCACGGCCTTTGTCGCCAAAAGCCCCGTCGCCTGCGCTTTTCCCAAGCTGGAATGTGCCGGCTTTGAGAAGGTTTCCGAGGACAAAAGAGCCTATGCCGAGGCCAACATGCTCCAATATCGCGAGCACGACCCCGTTGTGGGCAAGGCGATTTTACAGCGGCACGGGGACGACTGGCTGATTGTGAACCCGCCGGCTGCGCCCCTTTCCACAGAGGAGCTGGACTTTGTTGCCGAGCTGCCCTATGCCCGGGAGCCCCACCCTGTGTATGAAAGCCAAGGTGGCGTGCCCTCGATTGAGGAGGTTCGTTTTTCCGTTGCCCACAACAGGGGCTGCTTCGGCGCTTGCAACTTCTGCTCCCTGGCCTTTCACCAGGGGCGCATCATCTCTGCCCGCAGCCATGAGAGCGTGGTGCGGGAGGTGACAGCGCTCACAAAGCACCCGGGCTTCAAGGGCTACATCCACGATGTTGGAGGCCCAACGGCGAATTTCCGCCGTCCCTCCTGCCAAAAGCAGCTGAAATCAGGCATGTGCAAAAATCGTGCCTGTCTGGCGCCCGAGCCCTGCCCGAATCTGGACGCCGACCACACAGATTACCTGATGCTCCTGCGCAAGCTCCGGGCGCTTCCCGGGATCAAGCGCATCTTCATCCGTTCGGGCATCCGCTTTGACTATATGCAGCAGGACAAGAGCGGCGAGTTTTTTGCAGAGCTGGTTAAGAACCACGTCTCGGGCCAGCTCAAGGTCGCCCCCGAGCATTGCACCGACGAGGTTTTGGACTATATGGGCAAGCCACACATCGGCGCCTATGAAAAATTTCGCTCCAAATATGAGCAGCTCAACCAGAAATATGAAAAAGAGCAATATCTCGTTCCCTATCTCATGTCCTCCCACCCGGGCTGCACCCTCGAAGATGCTGTGAGCCTTGCTGAATGGCTCCGCCGAGAGGGACGCCAGCCCGAACAGGTGCAGGACTTTTATCCCACCCCCGGCACCCTCTCCACCTGCATGTATTACACGGAGCTTGACCCCCGCACAATGCAGCCTGTTTTTGTGCCCAAGACGCCCCACGAAAAGGCAATGCAACGGGCGCTGATGCAGTGGAAGCGCCCCGAAAAACGCGCCCTGGTGCTGGAAGCCCTGCACACCGCCCAGCGGGACGACTTGATTGGCTATGGCAAGGGCTGCCTGATTCGGCCCAACGGCCCCCCGAGGGGCAAGGCCGCCGCTCCCGCAAAGCAGGGCAGGCCCGGGGCAAAGCCGGGACAAAACGCGGCAAAGCCGGGAAAACCCGTCATAAAATCGGGACAAGCCGCCGCAAAGCCGGAAAAGCCCGCAGAGAAAAGCCAGGAGCCCCTTTCCCGCGCCGCCAAGCAAAAGGCCGGTTGGGCAGTTTCAAAGCCTGGAAAAAACGCCCGATCCAAGCAAAACAAGTCCGGCTCCCGCAGCCGCGGCAAATAGAGGCCTTTCTCGCCACAAAGACACAACAAAAAAGCCACCGGTTGTAATTGTAGTATAGTGACATAGAAAAACTGGGGAAAATGACGCACAGAGCCCGGAGCAAAACATCAGGCGGCGTCCCCGCCGAAAGGAACACACCCAATGACGCAATTTGATAAGCGCAATCTCAGCATGATGATGGATTTATACGAATTGACAATGGCATACGGCTATTTTGTGGGCCATGACGCGGAAAAGCGCGTTGCCTTTGACGTGTTTTACCGCAAGAATCCCGACCAGGGTGGCTTTGCCATCTTTGCGGGGCTGGAGCAGATTGTGGAATATATCGAAAATCTGCATTTCACAGCCGAGGACATTGCCTATTTCCGCGCCCTGAACCTGTTTAATGAGGATTTTTTGGGGTATTTGCAGAACTTCCGCTTCCGAGGAGACCTGTATGCCTTTCCCGAGGGCAGCATCATGTATCCCCACGAGCCGATTCTCACAGTGGTCGCCCCCTTAATTGACGCGCAATTGGTGGAGACAACCCTTCTGACCCTTGTGAACCACCAGTCCCTGATTGCCACGAAAACCAGCCGCATTGTCCGCGCAGCCGAGGGGCGGAGCGTTTCCGACAACGGCGCAAGGCGCGCCCACAATATGGACGCCGCTGTCTATGGCGCGAGAGCCGCCTATATCGGCGGCGCAGCCAGCACGGCGACGGTTCTGGCCGGTCAGCAGTTCGGCATCCCCGTGGCCGGAACCATGGCGCACAGCTGGGTCATGCTCTATAAGGACGAGTTCGAGGCCTTCCGCCACTTTGCCGAGACCTATCCCGACGCAACGGTGCTGCTTTTAGACACCTACGACGTGATTCGCTCGGGCACACCCAACGCCATCCGTGTGGCAAAGGAGGTGCTGGAGCCCATGGGCAAGCGGCTAAAGGCCGTGCGCCTGGATTCCGGCGACATTGCCTATCTCTCAAAAAAGGTGCGGCGGATGCTGGACGAGGCGGGGCTGCAGGACTGCAGAATCATTGCCTCCAACAGTCTGGATGAATATACCATCGGCTCAATTCTCAGCCAGGGCGGCTGTATTGACGGTTTTGGCGTCGGCGAGCGGCTGATTACGGCCAAAAGTGACCCTGTTTTTGGCGCTGTTTACAAGCTCACCGCCGTTGAAGAAAACGGCGTCTTTGAGCCGCGCATCAAGCTCTCCGAAACGGTTGAAAAGATTACAAACCCCGGCCTAAAGCGGGTTTACCGAATTTATAACCCGGACGGCTTTGCCATCGCTGACCTGCTCACCCTGGCGGATGAGACCGTGAATTTAAGCGAGCCCTATCCCTATGTTGACCCGGAAAAGCCATGGGAAAAGCGGTTTTTCACAAACTGCACCGCAAGGGAGCTTCAGACACTCGTGGTAAAGGACGGCAAGGCCGTTGGACAGCGCCCCTCTCTGGAGGAGATCCGCGCCGATGTGAAGCGCCAGCTGGAAACGGAAATTTGGGCGGAGGAGCAGCGCTTTGAAAACCCCCACAAGCACTATCTGGACATGAGCATAGCCTATTATAGGTTGAAAATGGACTTGCTCCACGAGGCGAAAAACGAGAAATAAGGAGGCATTCTGATGAGAAAAACCATCCCCCTGGCCTGCGCCCTGCTGCTTCTGCTCGGTCTCTTTTCCGGCTGCGGCAAAAAGGGAGAAGAAAAAAACCCGGAGAGCCTGGACGCCGCCCGGACAGAGAGCCTGCACGCGCTATCCCAAACCCTGACGGGATATTTAAGCGAGGCGGACGAAGCCTCTGCCCTTGCCATGATGGACGAAACCATGCAACAGGCCATGACCGGCAAGGTTGTCGAGGTCTGGCAAGGACTGACTGCCTCCCTCGGCGCTTTTTCGGAGACCGGAGCCTACATCGGCACGCTGGAAGGGGATTATGCAGCGCTGGAAATGACCCTTGTTTTTGAGGGGGGCAGCATGATTCAGCGCACGGTCTTTGACGGGGAAAACCGCGTGTCCGGCCTATTTTTCCGCAATGGTGCTGTGGAGGGCGGAACGGAGCCTGTGCCCCTTCCCGAAGGCGTGAAGGAGGTTTCCGTCACCGTGGACGCGGGAGAGGGTTATCCCCTTGCGGGACTTTTGACCCTGCCGGAAACGGAGAAGCCCAAGGCCGCCCTGGTTTTAATCCACGGCTCCGGCCCCAGCGACAAGGACGAGACCGTCGGCCAAAACACCCCCCTTCGGGACTTGGCTTTTGGGCTTGCCCAGCGGGGCTTTGCGGTGCTGCGCTATGACAAGCGCACCTTTACCTATGCCATCGAGCTCTCAAAAGACCCGAATCTGCCGAAGCTCACCGTGGACGAGGAGGTTGTCAGCGACGCCTTGGCGGCTGTGAACCTTCTGCGCGAGCGGACAGAGATAGACAAGGGCAAAATCTACCTGCTGGGACACAGCATGGGCGGCGGCCTGCTCTCCTATATCGACCTTCTGGGGGCAAACAGCGCGGGCTACATCGTCATGGCCGGAACCACCCGTCCCCTTTGGGAGCTTTCCGCCGAGCAAAACCTTTTGTATGCCGAGGAGCTGGAATTGACCGACGAAAAGGAGAAGGCCAAAAACCTCCGAATCGCCGTGGAGGAGGAGACGGAAAAGGGGCGGAACCTCCAAAACCTCACAGACGAGGAGGCGCTCAACGACAAGAACACGGTCTTTGGCCTCTCCGCCTGGTATATGCGAAAGTTTACCCAGATTGACGCGCTGGCGCTCCATCTGGCAGACGGCAAGCCCGTTCTGGTGCTCCAGGGAGAAAAAGACCGCCAGGTGGGCATGAAGGACTTCGAGCTGTGGAAGCAGGGGCTTGGGAACCACCCCAAGGCAAGCTTTCTCTCCTATCCGGATTTGAACCACCTGTTCGGCGCCTATGAGGGCGAGCCTGTGCCGTTTTCCCAGATGGTCACAAAGGAATATGCCCAGAAGACCCCCGTTGCGCCCCAGGTGCTCGACGACATTGCCGTCTGGCTGCTCGACCAATAAAACCAAAGCAAAAGAAACCGCCCCACACGGCTTGCCGTGTGGGGCGTCTGGTTTTATCGGTTTATTACCGCAGGGCGTCTGCCGCTCTGCCCAGGGCGGTGGTGCAGCCCTCAAGCATCTTGATGGCGGTGGCCCAGGCTGTGTCCCCGCTGCCGGCGCTCAGGGCGGAGACAAGCTTGTTGGCCTCCAGGCTGGCAAATTGGGCGGTTTCCAAGTCCTCAAACACGGCCTTAAGCTCCGATTTGTCCTTTGCTGCCTCGGCAGCTTCTTTGATACGTTGGGACATGATGGCCGACAGCTCCCTGGTTTTCAAGAGCAGCAGCGCAAAGGTTGTGGGGTCTCCATCTACGGCAGCGCCTGCCGATGCGCAATACTGCGCCGCCTCAAGACCGGCCTGCGTTGCCAGCCTGACAGTTTCTGCAAGAGCCGTCTCCCCGGTGCCCGCGCCGGGCTTCAGGGAAAAGGTCTTGCGCAGGCTGGGGTCTGCCATGCGGGCAACCAGGGTCGCAACCTCCTCCCGGAGGATGGGCTGGGCGGGCTCAAAATGGCCGGCATCGGTTTTACCGGTCAAAACTCCGGCGTTATAGAGCGTGTAGACGGGGGCATAGAGCCCTTCCAGAGAGACGTCGGGAATCTCACCTGTGGCGATGTTGTTGATTTGGCCCAGGGCAGCGCCGGGAAGGGAGGCGGCCATCAGCTCGGCAAATTGCAGCCGGGTGACGTCAAGCGTATAGTCTCCAAAGCGCCGGTCGGACATGATGCCGTTTTCCACGGCATAGTCCACATAGGCCTGATGCCAGGGCTCCGTGGCAGCAAAGCTTGCGCTGCCGGTGTGATAAATGCTGTGCAGCCGGGCGGCCAGGGTGACGGCCTCGGCAATCGTCATATGGGAACCGACGCCAAAGCTCTTGTCGGAGACGCCGTTAACAAGGCCGAAGTCATAGGCCGCGGCAAGGCCGCTCTCATACCAGGCGTTTTGGCTCACATCGGAGAAGCGGCCGCTCTGGTAGCTGTTTGTCTTCTTAAAATTGTCCATGCCGGAAGCGGCAAAGGAGACCCCCGTCAGCAAGGAAACCGCCAGGGCAAGGCAGAGAAAGGATGTTAAAAAACGTTTCATATTCAGTCCTCCAGTCTGTCCTAACCTTACCATAAACACCCGTGAAAATCAAACCAAATCTGGAAGCTTACCGGAACAGTGGCAAAGAAAACGCCCCCCACGGAAACCCGTGGGGGGCGCCTTGCTAGTTAAACGCTAATGCGTCTTAGATAGGTCTAATCTGAGGTTGTCAGATTATGCAACTGTGATAGTACTTGAAATAAAGGGGAAACCAGTTTTCCAGGATCTTCTATAGTTGATTTTTCCAGGGAGATAACATTGAGAACCAAGATACTAAACAAACAATGAGAGAGTTATGATTAGAAGTAATTATAAACTGA
>CAYXNK010000136.1:0-2500 GCA_964466395.1 uncultured Oscillospiraceae bacterium
TTTAAGGCCCTTTTACTAACTTTGCAAGTGGTACTATTTTTGGGGGTCACCACACTCTTCCTCAATCCAACTTAGCGCCCTGCTTGAAAATGCCTTATCTTCATAGAAGGTCTTGATTGCGTCAGGCGTTTTGTCAAACTTAATATCAAGTGCAATTCCATTATCATCACGGCGCTTTCTAATAACTTCTCCGCGGCCATATGATGTGCTGAAAACATATTTGTTTGACTTTTTCTTAATCTCATGAGTGCTTAATGCTGTTTTGCTCGAATTCTTATGTATCTGAACATCGACAGCGGAATCCTCACTTCGTATCTCATAGAATTTTTCAGGCAGCCCATATACGTTTACCGACTGATGACTTGTAGAGAAAGAGTTATCTTCAAGGTAATTAGAATTGCCAAACATCAATTGTTCGATTTCATGCGAACCATATTGCCTGCAAAGACCGCTTCTTTCAAATAGCGCCTCAACTCTTTTGATTCGTTCAAGTCTATCAACATTTTCGGTATCGTCATCAGGCATTATTACTATCATATAGTCTCTTGCTCTGCTGACGGCTACGTTAATAATGTTTCGCTTGTTGAGGAACATTTTTGATGATGTGGATATTGAGGGTGGGGGGTTGAAAACAGCAACAATGATGTCGCATTCGTCACCCTGGAAGCCATGAATAGTGCCGACCTGAACATCAACATTTTTAGGCAACGTCATTGACGCAAGGAGCTTATCAATGAGGTCAGCCTGGGCTCTGTATGTTGATATTATTCCTATTTTGAAGGAATCATCTGGGTTTGCCTTGCTAATCAGCCCTGACAGATAATCGGCAAATTCGCAGGAGAACAGCGCTGAATAAACATGATAAGGTGTTTTTCCTTGAAGGCGTTTCGGCCTGTAGATACTCTCATATTTGCTGACCGGGAATTTGATTGTGTTGAGTGTGTTCATTTCAAATTCAATGTCAATGTTGAGCTTTCTTTGGCTTTCGGCTGTTCTGTGATGTTTGAGTATTCCGCCGTATGTCAACTGACTGAATACTTCACCGATTGCCGGAACACTTCTGTATTGAGTGGTAAGTGTTTCAACCTTGTAATCATGAGGCTTGGTTTTGGGCTTAACAAATGAATCAAGCTCTACCATTGTATATATGTTTTCGTCCTTCCACTGCTCAACTGCCGTAATAGGCTCTATCTGGAAGGGGTCACCAGCAATGATGAATTTAATCGGCTGCTTCTTATAGAGCGGGAATACAATATTTGCTATGGGTATCATTGACGCCTCATCGATAATAATATAGTCCCATTTCATTTCTCTAAGGTAAAGCCGTTTTTCCTCCAGCATAAAATAGTCGTAAGGGAATCTTGCAATGGTGGTTACTACACAGCTCTTTTCGAGGCTCTGTATATCGAATGTCTTATCACGGAATACAGGGCTTTGTTCAAGTGCTTCGTCGCAGGTTCCGCCGAATCTTGTAAGCCATTTTTCATAAGAATTGTCCGACGCAACCTCCATTATTCTTGATGCGAGCACATCTGCGGCTTTATTCGTCGGGGTAAGCACAAGTATTCTCGGCTTCTCTTTTCCTCTCATCAGCGGCAGAATAACATTCTTAGCAAGATGCGTTGTTTTGCCCGTACCCGGAGGTCCGAACACAAACTCGATGTTTGAAGGCAGATTGTCTTTGAGATTATAATCATTATCGAATTCCAATTTATCGAACTGCTTGCGTAATTCCTCGAGAAGGAAAACGGGATTTTGTGCATTGATTGAAGCCTCTGTGACCTTTGAAAGGTCAAAGTCTCCCAATTCTGCATTAGCTTTCAGTTTTACTCTTAAGGTGTATGATTTAATATTGATAACTTCAATAGCTACGGTTTTCTTTTCGGTCCCGCTGTGAAGAACAAGCGGAATATCTGCAAGGTCCTCCATGAATTGCGGAATATGCCTGCTTGGATGCTTTAGAATAAGAGTTCTGATTGTGTCCTGTTCCCTTTCCACCTTTGAAAAGCTGATAGATACCTCGCGGCTGTTCATACTGTCCTCACCGCTGTAAAGTGATTCAAGTTCAAGTAAAGAGGTGAACCAAAGATAAGAATATTTCCTGCCGGCGGATTCTTCCATAAGAACACGGTTCTGCAGTTCTTCTATATAAACAATCCTGTCAATTTCTGTTGCGCTCTTCTCTTTTTCCTTTTCTATTTTCTTTGAGTAATCAACAGATACCGGTGTGTAATCATCGGCATCCTCTTCGTTAGCAGAATCGGGAAAATCTTCGGAAGAAGAAACGGGAGCATTTGTATCATCAGAATCCTTTGCTTCCTTAATCTTATCGCGCTTTTTCTTCTGAATGTCCTGAGCCCTTTTTTCAATATCCGTTGTAACATTGTGGATGCTCTCGCTTTCGGGATTATCAACAGTCTGAGCGCTCTCAATCTCAGCTATTTTTTTTGCCTCATCCCTTGCTCTTTCGTTTTTGAGAAGTTCGGCAGCGCGGGCAAGG
>CAYXNK010000136.1:2510-4718 GCA_964466395.1 uncultured Oscillospiraceae bacterium
CATCCTCGGAATCAAGACCGAGTTCTCTCAGATATCTTGCCATAATAAGGTCGTTTTTTTGCTCATCAGAAAGACTGTCATCCTCTATAATATCAAGGTTTTCATCTTTGTTTTCGGGCTTTTTAATTCCGAGGAAGGTGAAGAGCATTTCTGCGTCCGGGCTGACGATTTCGTATTCGCTGCTCAGCTCGGTTGTGAGTAATCTGTCGGGCGAGCAGAAGTCACCGTTTTTATTGACAAGCCACGGCGTTGTTTTCAGCATCTTTGCCTCTACAGAATTAAAAGCCTCGGATTTAGACGACCTATAGAAGTATTCACAGGTACCGCGCAGAAAGTAATCGAGGGGGGTCCTGTAAATATATCTGAAAGCATTGTATCTTTCGTCGGATTGTCCGCAAATGATGAGTAACTGATTCCAGAGAAGTATTGAAAGCTGAATATTGACGCCTTTGTTCAGTTCATTCAGTATCTCAGTACAGCCGTCGATTCGTTTTTCAATCCATCTCGGTGTGTTTGATGATTTGGGTTTAGGAAGGTTGTTTTCATAAGCATCATATTTATCAAATCTGTATGATATAATGCGAACATTTAATGAAACACCGAGCTTTATGAAGAATTCCTGAAGCATATCGCTGTCGGATTTGTCAATGAGCTTATTGTAGAATTCCTCATTAATGAATTTCGTCGAAGGCTTTGGCTCAAAATATTTCTTAAGCTCAGCAGTCGGGAAATACAGCTCATCTGCTTTTGCACGGTATGGGTTAGCAGAGCCTGACGATGTGCCGACAAGGAAAGCACATCCCTTAACAAGGTTAATGAATGAATTGATTTCAGATTGTGGACATTGCTTATAATAACCGAAGATTTTTTTAAAATCATCAGCTTCGTCAATGCCGACACCGAACTTGTAATTCGGCAGAATATGATTGTATATTTCATCACGCAGCGAAGGTTCTGTCAGGCCGATTTTTTTAAAGAATTTGACTGTTGACGGTTCGCTCATCAGCTCCGAACATACAGAATTGAAGGATTTACTTGTTCCTACGGGTAGGAACAGAACCGGCATTTCATTCTCATCAAATGCACAAACAGCTTTTTTATCCTGGTTGAGGAATATAGGGAGCGAAGTGCTCAAATCACATCTTGATGAGGTTTCTGACAGCCATGCATAGAATTTGTGAAGCCATTCAATGCTCTGATGCTCAATGAATTTCGCTTCTATTCCGATATCCCCGTCGTTACAAGGCTCTGCAAGAATGTTTACATCTTCAATATTAATTCTGACCATATCGTAAACATAATCGCTTTTTACATCTCTGATTCGTTGAAGGCTGTGACGTGGCATTGATGCGAAAACCCATTTTGCCTTTGGGTTCTTGACTATTTCAGCGAGCTGCTCATTAGAGAATATTTCTGTCAGAACCGTATAGTAAGGCCAGTAAGCATTGCGGCTATTGACATATCCGTCGCTCGCGGGGATGATTTCTTCTGACGCAAAGCGTTTCTTTATCTCGGTAAAGAACGGTCTGAATGAGATTTTATCCCTGTCGCCAACCTCAGTGAATACGCTTTTGTCTATGGGAACAATGTCAAGAATGTTATCATCAATTATTCTGATGTTTTTCTCAACCGCAATGTCTTTGAGGCAGACAAGGCTGTCACCGGCAAGCTTTGCAAGAAGGGTTATCATTGTTCTGTTGTGCTCTTCACCGGCAAGAATGCCTTCACGGCTGTCGTTGAGTAGGAACGGCGCATGAACTATGAATTTCAGCCAAGTAACTTCCTTTGTGGGGAAGAAGCAGAAGGCCGTTCTGTTTTTTGGTATAATTCTGCCTGTATCATCAACAGCATAACACACTGAGTATTTATTCCCGTTTTCGTCCTTACGGATAAACATCCACATATATTCATCATAAATTTTATCGCCGTTATTCTGCGTGAGGCAAATATACTCGGCGGTAATATCATTGAAATATCTTGTCTCTTTAACTGCTTTGCCGTAAAGACCGATTATGTTTTCAAACTCATAGCTTATATCCCTTATGCAGGAAAGGAACAGAATGGGATAAGAAAGCGAGCGCAGTTTGGATGAAATATCTTCATAGGACTCCGCGGCACTTTTTTTCGAATGATTGAATGGAAACAGAAAAAGAGTTTCGTCTGCTCTGCGTGATTTGTTATCGTCCTCAATGGGCTTTGGAACAATGA
>CAYXNK010000136.1:4728-6055 GCA_964466395.1 uncultured Oscillospiraceae bacterium
GAAGCGCTCAATGCGAAAGGCAATGCCGGGGTCATAGATAAGCGGAGTCTCGGTGTACTGAAAAACCGCCTTGAATCCTACACCGAATTTGCCGATAGTGTTTACATTTGTGCCTTTGTTGGAGTTTGCAATGGAAGTAATGGAGTTAATGTCGCCGAGGGAACCGTTTTTACTGTCTTCGTTTTCTTTGTTAACATCAGTTATGGTGAATCTTCTTGTGCCGTTATGGGCAAAGCTAAGACCATTTTTATCAAGAACGAATCTAACCGATGTTGCGCCGGCATCGTCGGCATTCTGCAAAAGCTCATAAATGAAGTGCGCCTGGTCTGAGTATTTATCGACAACACTTGATTTAACGCCTTTCATTGCCGTCTTTTCAAGAATTCTGGCGTTTTCTTCACGGTCAGCAGTCAACTTTTCAAAAAGCAGTTTTTCCTGTTTGGTCACAGAGAATCTTCCTTTCGGCATAAATTAAATATAAATATATCATGTTATGTCGAATAATGCAATATAACTATTTGATTATTTTGAATAATTTGCTATATTGATTTATTTCTTGTTGAAATAAAAATTGCAGTGTGATATCATATTAAATAATATTTTGTATTATCTTGTTGCTTTACCGATAATAAAGTTCTCATATTAACTAATTTATGTCAGGGGAAAAGGATATGGCGGCAATAAATGATTTGATTGCTCAGGTTCAGGGTGAAGGGTTGAGGGCGAAGCTTGAAGGTAAGTGAATGGCAAAAAGGAGGTGCCTATAATGGCTAAAATAATGGAGATTGTTGAAAAGGAAACAAAGGGAAAGAGCTATCACACCTACAAATACAGCTATGACTCTATTGGGCTTCCTTCGATAGATTATGATGATGACCCGAACAAAGTGATGAAATGGAAAGACTCGGGCGAAACGGAGTCTCCCAAGAAATCAATAAATATTAAACCTTTGGCAGACAAATTACAAGAAGTCGGCGAAACACCGCTGCTCAAATACTTCCTTGATGGCTCTCGCCACGTTTTCAAAGTTGATGACATTGCTTATAATAAGCAAGTGTTTCCCGTTGTTGCCGGTCAAATTGGTGTTGGCTGTTGTGTGCGTGAAAACAAGCGTATGCAAAAAGAACGGTTTTATAGGGAATTAGTTTTGGCACTTCCTGACAAAGCGAATGCAGATGGATGGACAGATACAGCTTTTTTTGCGTCTAAGGTTGCAAAGCTGAACGAAAGCGAAGATTTGAAACGCTTGGGGTTACATTTTTCTGCAATACTTTTGCTTGAGATCATTGAAGCCAGGTGTAATCGCGGTTCGACTATTTTCTGTACT
>CAYXNK010000137.1:0-6017 GCA_964466395.1 uncultured Oscillospiraceae bacterium
AATAGTGTTTTGAATTGCACGGGCAACGCCCGTGCAACCAGCCTTGCCGCAGAGGCAAAGGGAAACGGCGTCTTGAATTGTGCCGCCATGATATCACGCTGGTCAAGGCCGGAAAGGACTGTCAAAGCTGTATGGTCAAATGCACACAATGTAAAGGCAAAAAAGAATGCATTTTGCACAAAAAACAGGGAAAACGGCAAAAAACAACCCCCCAGGGAGCTTGTGGCGGTGGCTTGTACGTGGTATCTTTCATACGGGAGAGTGCTCACTAAAATTTCTATGCCCCGTCGCCTTTGGGAGACGGGCGCTTTCATGAAGAAGGAGAACAAAATGAAACGGAAGAGTTTATTGGCGGGGCTGCTGGCAACAGTCACACTTGCAGGGCTTTTTGCGGGCTGCGGAAGCCCCGCGGAACAAAATCAGGGCGGGGAAGCGCCCCCGGCGGCAAAGGATTCGGTGATTGTGGCAATCTCCTCTGAGCCTTCGAGCCTTGATCCCTGTGCCGGCGGCGACCACGGCACAACCCCCTTGGTGCAGAGCACTCTGGTGGAGTATCAGCAGGACATGACCTTTGTCAACGATCTTGCCACAGACTATAGCCTCAGCGAGGACGGCCTGACCTGGACCTTCCACATCCGCACCGACGTGAAATTTACAGACGGCGAGGCGCTCACCGCCTCTGACGTTGCCTTCACCTTCAACACGGCGAAGGAGTCCCAGTCCTCCCTGGATTTAACCTTTATGGATCAGGCGGAGGCCGAAGGTGAGGACACCGTGATCTTTACCCTCAACAGGCCCACCTCCTCCTTTTTGAACAGCATTGCCACAACGGGTATCGTCCCCGAGCACGCCTATGGGGAGGACTATGGTATGAAGCCCATCGGCTCCGGCCCATATGTGCTGGTGGAGTGGAAAAAAGGCGAGCAGCTCATGCTCCGGGCAAACGAGGACTATTACGGCAAGGTGCCCGAGATTAAAAATGTAACCCTGGTCTTTATGCAGGAGGATGCGGCCTTTGCAGCGGCAAAGTCCGGACAGGTTGACGTGGCGCTCAGCGCCGCTACCCTGGCGACGGCGGAAATTAAGGGCTACAGCCTCAAGCAGGTCACAACCGTTGACAACAGAGGCCTTTTGCTTCCCGTTCTGCCCGCCGAGGGAAAGACCACCGAGAGCGGCTACCCCTATGGCAATGACGTGACCTGCAACCTGGAAATCCGCCAGGCTCTGGCTTATGGCCTTGACCGGGAAAAGATTGCCCTGGAGGCAGTCAACGGCTTTGCAGACCCTGCCTATTCCGAGAACGACGGAATGCCCTGGAACAACCCCGAGGTTCGTGTGGAAACAGATGTGGACTACGCCAAAAAGCTTCTGGCAGATCAGGGCTGGGCGGATACAGACGGCGACGGCATTGTGGAAAAGGACGGGCTTAAGGCGGAGTTTACCTGCGTCTATCCCAGTGGAGACTCCTTCCGCCAGGCAGTGGCTATGGCAGCAGCGGTTCAGGCCAAGGAGCTGGGCATCAGCATCCTTGTGGAGGGCACAAGCTGGGACGATATCTCCAAGCGGATGTTTTCAAACGCCGTTTTAATGGGATGGGGCTCGACGAATCCCTATACCAGCTACAGCCTCTTCCATACCGACAACATGCTGCGGGATGACTATTATAACCCCGAGGGCTACTCAAACCCCGAGGTAGACGCCTATCTGGAGGCGGCGCTTCAGGCGTTGGATGCCGAGACAGCCAATGAAAACTGGAAAAAAGCCCAGTGGGACGGCGAGACCGGAAACGCCATGCAGGGCGACTGCCCCTGGGTCTGGCTCGTGAATATGCAGCATCTTTACTACGTCCGGGACGGACTGGATATTGGAAATCAGATGCTCCACGCCCATGGCGCGTCCATGCCTCTGATTCAAAACCTCAAGGACTGGTCCTGGAACTGAGGAAAACCCAAGGGGGAGCGGGAAAACCGCGCTCCCCCTTTCAATAGAGGGAGAACACCATGGCGGCAAAACGAATGCTCGGCATTTTTTTCAAATATGGCATAAAAGTTATCTCACTGCTTTTGGCAGTGAGCATCGTTTCTTTTATGCTGGTCAGCCTGTCCCCGGTGGATCCGGTGCAGCAATACGTCTTGGGCGTGGGCGGGGTCAGTCCCGAGCAGCGGGCGGAGCTGGAGGAATATTGGGGCTTAAATGACCCACCCGTAGAACGCTATGTGAACTGGCTGCGGGCGCTTTTACACGGCGACATGGGCAGCTCCCTGCTGTATCGGCGTCCGGTGACGGAGATTATTCGGGAGAAGTTTGTAAACACCCTGGCGCTGATGGCCTGCGCTTGGGTGTTTTCGGGGCTGATTGGCTTTGGCCTGGGCTGCCTCATGGGCGCGAATAAGGGCAGGCTGGGCGACCGGACGTTAAAACGGTTTTGCCTACTTCTGTCCTCTGTGCCGAGCTTTTGGCTGGGGCTTTTGCTCCTGCTGTTGTTTTCTGTGCAGCTGGGCTGGTTTCCGATCGGCCTCTCCACGCCAATCGGCGTGCAGAGCAGTGATGTTACCCTCTGGCAAAAGTTGCACCATCTTGTGCTGCCGGCCTTGACACTGAGCCTGACCTCCTTTGCCCATGTGGCGCTGCACACCCGGCAGAAGCTCATTGACGTTTTGGAAAGCGACTATGTGCTCTTTGCCCGCGCCCGGGGCGAGACGAAGGGAGAAATTCTCCGCCGTCACGGCCTTCGGAACATTATTCTTCCGGCCATCACCTTACAGTTTGCCTCCTTCGCCGAGCTGTTCGGCGGCTCAGTGCTGGCAGAAAATGTCTTTTCCTACCCCGGCTTGGGCTCTGCCGTTTCGGCTGCGGGCCTAAATTCCGATGTGCCCCTGCTTTTGGGCATCACCCTGTTTTCCGCCATCTTCGTATTCACAGGCAACATGATTGCAAACCTGCTCTACGGCGTGATAGACCCCCAGATAAAGGAGAACTATGCAAATGAATGAACGCACCTTATCCGGGGGACTTGCCCGAAAAGGGCTAAACCGCCGCATAAAAACCCTGGTTTTGAGCCTTATTATCTTCGCTCTGATTCTGACCGCCCTGATTGCCGGACTTGCGATGCCCGAGGAGGCCTTCGCTGTGGACTTTGCAAATGCCCGGCAGGCGCCCTCTCTTAGCCACCCCTTCGGCACGGACTGGATGGGGCGCGACCTCTTTGCCCGCACCCTCAAGGGTTTGAGCATCAGCTTGACGGTGGGGATTGTCGCATCTGTGGTCAGTGCGGTGTTTGCTGTGCTGATTGGCATCGTCTCAGCCACGGGCTCCAAGCGGCTGGACGGGGCGGTAAACTGGCTGATTGACCTTGTGATGGGCGTGCCCCATCTGGTGCTGATTATCCTGATTTCCTTTGCCTGCGGCAAGGGACTCAAGGGGCTTCTTGTGGGCGTTGCCCTGACCCATTGGGCGGGCCTGGCAAGGCTCATCCGGGCGGAGGTGCTCCAGCTCCGGGGAGAGCCGTACATCGCCGTTTCCCGCAGACTGGGCAAGAAAAACGGCTGGATTTTGCTCCATCACATCCTGCCCCACATGATTCCCCAGTTTGTGGTGGGCCTGGTGCTCCTGTTTCCCCACGCCATTTTACATGAGGCCGGCGTCTCCTTTTTGGGGTATGGTCTGCCCCCTGAGCAGCCCGCGATTGGCATTATCCTGTCCGAGAGCATGAAATATCTCTCCTCGGGCATGTGGTGGCTGGCGGTCTTTCCGGGGCTGACACTGCTTCTGATTGTCATCCTGTTGGATCAGTTGGGGGACAACCTCCGGATGCTAATAGACCCCTACAGCGCCCAGCAATAGAGGCAGAAAGGAACACACATATGACGTGTAGCAATCAACATCTTTTGGACGTGGAAAACCTCGCTGTCTCCTTCACCATGTACGACAGCGGCTTGGAGCAGAAGGAGTTAAAGGTGATTCACGACCTCAGCGTCTCCCTGGACAGGGGCGAAATTCTCGCTGTGGTCGGCTCTAGCGGCTCGGGCAAGAGCCTTCTTGCCCACGCAATTTTGGGCATCCTGCCCGAGAATGCCCGGGTCAGTGGCAGGATGCGCTACCAGGGCGTGGATATGAGCCCCAACCTCCAGGAAAAGCTGAGGGGACGGGAGCTGGCTCTTGTGCCTCAGTCGGTTTCCTACCTCGATCCCTTAATGCAGATGGAAAAACAAGTTCTGGGTGCAGGCAAAAATGCTTTCCGGAAAAAACCGGCGCTAAAAAGCGTATTCTCCCGGTTGGGTTTGGAAGAGAGCACGAAAAAGCTCTACCCCCACCAACTCTCCGGCGGTATGGCTCGCAGGGTTCTGGTTTCCACATCCGTGATTGGAGATGCATCCCTAATTATCGCCGACGAGCCCACCCCCGGCATGCAAAAGGAACAGGCCTTGGAGGCCTTGAAAATATTCCGGGAGCTGGCCGACGAGGGCAGGGGCGTCCTGCTCATCACCCATGACATTGACTTAGCGCTGGACTTCGCGGACAAAATTGCCGTGTTTTACGCCGGCTCAACTCTCGAGCTTGCGTCTGCAAAGGACTTTTCGGAAGGCGAGGAGGCTTTGCGTCACCCATACAGCCGCGCGCTCTGGCGGGCGATGCCCCAAAACGGCTTTGCACCCTTGCCCGGCTTCCAGCCCTATGCCGAAAATCTGCCCGAGGGCTGCGTGTTTGGCGCCCGCTGCCCCCACTGCGATGCGGTCTGCAGAGAAAAAACGCCCGAAATGCGCGGCCTGAGAGAGGGATTTGTGAGGTGCTTCCATGCGACTTGAGGCAAAGGATTTGAGCTTTTCCTACACCCCCCGGGGGCGAAAGGTTTTGGATAAAATAAGCTTTTCCATGGAAGAGGGGGAGCGCGTCGGTCTCATTGGCCCCTCCGGTTGTGGAAAAAGCACCCTGGCAAAGCTCCTGGCCGGGTTTTTGAAGCCCAATTCCGGCGCGGTTCTGCTGGATGGCAGCCCTCTGCCCGAAAAAGGCATCTGCCCGGTTCAGCTGATTTATCAGCACCCGGAGAAGGCTATCAATCCCCGCTGGCGGATGAGCCGGGTGTTGGAGGAGGCCTCCGCCTTGCGCCCGGAGCTGCTCGCGCGGCTTGGCATTGAGCAGCAGTGGCTTTTTCGCTTCCCCCGTGAGCTTTCCGGCGGAGAGCTCCAGCGCTTTTGCGTAGCGCGGGCCCTGTGCTCCGAAGCAAAGGTTTTGATTGCCGACGAGATGAGCACGATGCTGGATGTCATCACCCAGGCGCAGCTCTGGAATGTGGTGCTGGAGGAGACAGAAAAGCGCGGCGTGGGTCTTTTGGTCGTCACCCACAATCCCCATCTGGCAGAGCGCGTTTGCACAAGGGTGGTAGATTTTGGTTTTCCAGAGAACGAGAATTGCAAAAATTAATTCGAACCCGCGGACAAAACAGAAAAAGAAAGTAAGAGAAAAGACTTTTGTGCCTGAGAATGCCAAGGCATAGGGGTCTTTTACTTGCTATTTCTGTAAATAAAGCAGAAAAAATGAGCAAAGCAAGATTCCTATGAAAGAAGGTGTTGTAATACTTGGCTGCAAGCTTTATAATAAATGATATGCATTTATAGTAGCGGCAAGCTTGCAAAAGTTCGCTTGTGAAGGATGCAGGCTTTTACGGCGTTGTGTGCGCCGGTGGGCCACCGGTGGATCACACCGCTTTTGATACAGCAATTAAAATCTCAAGAAATAAGGAGGTACCGTCTATGGTACGAAAAAAGAAAACAATGGACGGAAACACAGCAGCAGCGCACGTTTCGTATGCCTTTACCGAGGTTGCAGGCATATATCCCATTACCCCGTCAAGCCCTATGGCCGATTTTGTTGACCAGTGGGCAGCAACAGGACGCAAGAACATTTTCGGTTCCCCCGTTAAGGTTGTTGAGATGCAGTCCGAGGCCGGCGCTGCCGGTACCGTGCACGGCTCCTTGGCCGCCGGCGCCCTGACCACCACCTTCACCGCCTCTCAGGGC
>CAYXNK010000138.1:0-6000 GCA_964466395.1 uncultured Oscillospiraceae bacterium
ATGGAGGGCGGCAACACGCCCAAGGCCTTTGAAGGGCTGCCCATTACCTTGGTTGCGGCCTCCATCGTTTCCGTTTCATTCTTCGGTTTTGCCGGAGTTATTGAACGGCTGTTCGCATAAGGAGGCAGGATTATGGACGGAATTACACTTGCAATCATCTCAATTACGGGAATCGGCCTAATCTGTGCCGTAATTCTCTCTGTGGCCTCCAAAATCATGGCCGTCAAGGAGGACGAGCGCTTCCCTGTCGTCCGCGAGGCTCTTCCCGGCGCAAACTGCGGCGCCTGCGGCTATGCCGGCTGCGACGGCTATGCCCACGCCCTGATTGAGGACGGGGGCGTAAAAACAAATCTCTGTATCCCCGGCGGAGACTCTGTTTCCAAGGCTCTTTCTGAAATTCTGGGTGCGGATTTCGAGGACGTTGTGGAGCAGGTTGCCACACTCGCCTGCCGCGGCGATTGCACCGTGACCTCCCCCAAGATGGATTATCAGGGTATCAACACCTGTCGTGCCGCAAAGCTGCTTTACGGTGGCACAGGCACTTGCTCCTTCGGCTGTATGGGTCTTGGCGACTGTGCCGCCGTTTGCCCGGCAGACGCCATCTGCATCGAAAACGGGATTGCCCACATTGATTCCCGCAAGTGCATAGGCTGCAGCCTCTGCGTTGCTGCCTGCCCCAACAAGCTCATTTCGATGATGCCGGACGTGGAGAAGATTCTCGTTACCTGCTCCAACACCGAAAAGGGCGCTGTGACCCGCAAGGCCTGCACCAAAGGCTGCATTGCCTGCAAAAAGTGCGAGAAGGAATGCCCCCACGACGCAATCCACATCATCGACAACCTGGCGCGCATCGATTACAGCCTCTGTACCGACTGCGGCCACTGCGTCGAGGTCTGCCCTGTGGGGTGCATTATCCAAAGCAATTTTTCCGGCGCCCATCGGGCATAATTCCAGAGAGGCGCTCTGTATCCTGCCATAAAGCTCCGTTCCAACGAGCGGAGCTTTATGATTATTCCTGAAAAGTGATAGGTGAGGCTTTTGAAGAAGCGAAAAAACGATATCCTTCTGCTGGCGGCTGTTTTAGTTCTGGCCGGCCTTCTCTGGCTGGGGCTGCGTCTGTTCCAGGGCGAGGGCGCTACCGTTCGGGTCACCATAGATGGCGCGGAATATGGCAGCTACCCCTTGAATCAGGAGCAGACCGTCACCATCGGCGACGAGGAGCACTATAACCTTCTGGTCATTGAGGACGGTGCGGCCTCCATCTCTGACGCCTCCTGCCCGGACAAACTCTGCGTCCGCCAGGGCAAGGCCGCCTTTGACGGACAAAGCATCATCTGCCTACCGAACAAGGTGGTTGTGGAAATCCTCGGCGGCGAGCAGGGGGACAGTGACGTGGTGGTGCGATGAAAAACAGAATGTCCGGAAAAACCATTGCGTCCTACGGGCTGTTTATCGCCCTGTCCATGGTCTTGAGCTATGTGGAGTTTTTGGTGCCCTTTTCCTTTGCCGTGCCCGGGGTGAAGCTGGGTCTTGCAAATATCGTGACCATGTTCGCTCTCTATCGTCTGGGAAAAAGCCAGGCTCTGGTGCTCTCTCTGGTGCGCGCGCTTTTGGTAAGTCTGCTTTTCGGCAACGCTTTTGCCCTGCTTTACAGTCTCTCCGGCGCAGTTTTAAGCTATTTGATGATGCTGCTGTTCATGAAAACCGGCCGCTTTGGCCCCACCGGCGTAGGCATTGTGGGCGGCGTTTCCCACAACGTCGGCCAGATTCTCTGTGCCATGGTGCTGTTGGAGACAAAGCGCATTGTCTATTATCTGCCGGTGCTTCTTGTTTCGGGTACCCTCGCGGGGCTTGTAATTGGCCTGCTGGCCGGGATGCTCGTGAAACGCATTGACAACAAGGTTTGAGGTGGACGATGGACAGTAAGGAAAAAAGCTGCTCCTTTACGGGGCATCGGGAGGAAAAGCTGCCCTGGCGCGGCAATGAACAGGATCCCCGCTGCCAGCATCTGAAAGCCATGCTCGCTGACGCTGTGGAGTCCGTCTATCAGGGTGGTATCCTCCACTTTATCTGCGGCATGGCAACAGGTTGCGACACCTATTTCTGCGAGGCGGTCATGGCGCTGCGCGCCGCCCATGGGGATGTGACCTTAGAGGCTGCGATTCCCTGGGAGGGGCAGTCTGCCCGCTGGTCTGCCCAGCAGAAGCTGCGGTATCACCGGCTTGTTGCGGATTGCGACTTCTACACCCTCGTTCAGAAGCACTACACACCGGATTGCCTGATGAAGCGAAACCGCTACATGGTGGATAACTCCTCTGTCATCATCGCGGCAAGCGCGGGGAAACCCGGCGGAACCATGAGCACCATGCTTTACGCCATCCGCCAAGGACTTGCGCTCATTGAGCTTCCCATTGAATAGGCGTTGACGAATCAGTTCCTATATTATAAAATGGATGCAAACCGGATTCATTCGATGAAACAGGCAGGGAGGTTGCGGCAATGCCGATATTAAACGAATTTACATACAGCTCCAGCGACAGAAAAAATAACATTTATGTCCGGGAATGGCTGCCCGATTGCGCGCCTGTGGGCGTGGTTCAGATTGCCCACGGCGTAGCAGAGCATATTGAACGGTATGATGATTTTGCGCGTTTTCTCGCGGAAAACGGCTTTGTCGTTGCAGGAATGGATCACCTGGGTCATGGAAAAAGTGTTTCAAATTCCGAGCATCAGGGCTATTTTGGCGAGTTTGGCGGCTGGGAACTGGTGGTCGGCGACATGCGCAAGCTCTATGAGCGGATGCGAGCTCAGCATTTTGGCCTGCCCATCTACATGCTTGGCCACTCTATGGGCAGCTTTCTCACAAGAACCTATATCATCCGCTATCACGATGGCCCCGACGGCGCCATCATCGTTGGCACCGGTCAGCAGGGTGCTCTGAAGATAGCTGGCGGCCTTGCCGTTGCAAACCACATCATCAAGACAAAGGGTGCAAGCCACAAGAGCCAGTTCCTAAACGACATGGCCTTTGCCGGCTATAACCGCCACTATAAGCCCAACCGCACGGAGTTCGACTGGCTCTGCCGCGATCCTGCGGTGGTGGATGCCTATATTGCTGATCCCGACTGCGGCTTTGTCGCCTCGGCCGGGCTGTTCCGAGATATGCTCACAGGTGTGAAATACATCTCCAGCATGAAGAATTTAGATCGCATCAATACGGATTTGCCCGTTTATTTCATCGCCGGAGATGAGGACCCTGTAGGCGATTATGGCAAGGGCGTAGTCAATGCCTATAACAGCTTTTTGAAGGCGGGGCTCACAGATGTCTCTTTGAAGCTCTATCACGGCGGACGGCACGAGATTTTGAACGAGACCAACAAGGCGGAGGTTTTTGCCGACGTTCTCAGTTGGCTTCAGGCCAAGCGCCAAGCACGGGAGCAGGCAATTTCTGCTGCTCAACAGTAATACAATATCGAAACCAAAAAGGACGGGTTTTTTTGAAAAACGCGTCCTTTTTGCTGTTTTATCTGTTTTATTTCATCTGACGGCGGCGGGCGAGGTTAATCATTCCCTCCTGCATCTCCCCCAGGTTTGGCAGCAGCTTGCCTGCGCCATAGGCAACACAGGTGACAGGGTCGTCCACGGGATTCATGCGGATGCCGGTTTTCGCCTGCACCAGTTTTTCGATGCCGGGAATCAGGCTTCCACCGCCACAGAGGATGATGCCGTTTTTGGAGATGTCCGCCACAAGCTCTGGGGGCGTTCGCTCCAGAACCATCTGCGCAGCGTCTAAAATCGCAATCAACGGCTCCTGGAGCGCTTCAGCAATGTCGTTGGAGTCGATGGTCACAGAGCGGGGCAGGCCTGTCATAAGGCAGCGGCCTTTGACCTCTTCATTGGTGGGGTCTTGGATGGGGTAGGCACTGCCGATACGGATTTTCGCCTCCTCCGCGGTTTTCAGGCCGATGAGCAGGTTGTGTTTGCGGCGTATGTACCTGACGATTGCCTCGTCAAAGGCATTGCCCGCTGTTTTGAGGGATTCGCTTTCCACAACGCCGCCCAGGGAGACAACCCCTACCTCGGTTGTGCCGCCGCCGATGTCGATTACCATATAGCCGTCCGGCTTTTCGACGTCTGCACCTGCGCCCATGGCAGCTGCCACGGAGGATTCAATCAGGTATACCTTCCTCGCCCCTGCCTCGATGCCCGCGTCCACGGTTGCCCGCTCCTCCACGCCGGAAATACTGCCCGGAACGCAGATGATAAGCCGCGGCTTGAACAATGAGAAGGATGTAATCCGCTGGATTAAATCCCTGAGCATGCTGACGGCCATGTCATAGTCTGACACCACACCGGAGCTGATGGGGTGGATGGGGACAATGTTCGCGGGGGTACGACCCAGCATTTTCTGGGCGTCCTCCCCAACTTTCAGGAGCTTTCCTGTGTGCTTGTCTACTGCAACCACCGTCGGTTCCCGCAGAGCAATGCCCTTGCCGCTCACGTACACGAGGATGGTGGAGGTCCCCATGTCTATCGCAATATCCCTTTCAAAAAAGGCCAAAAATTATCATTCCCTTCCTTCCCTACTTTTTCTTGAACGAAAAGGTAGGCAAAAAGAACTTATATATACGTCGTTAGAACAAAGTTGTAGATTAATACCCGGTGGCAATATTCCAAGGGGAGGGGTGGAACGGGCGTGTCGTCTGGCGACAACGCACTGGAGGTGCTGTGGTTTTGCTTGTCCTACAGGGGATTTTTGACGGGTTTTCCGGTTTCTATTCCCTGGTTCTGGCAAGGGTGCAGCAGACCACTTCTACGGCGCCTGCGGCCTTCAGGATTTTTGCGCATTCAGAGAGCGTTGACCCCGTTGTGACGACGTCATCAATCAGCAGGATGCGGCGGCCGGAAACCAACTCCTTATCGGCCACGCAAAAGGCGCCGCTGATGTTGGCACGCCGTTTTTCGGCGGAGCCAACGCCGGACTGGGCGGGAACCTCCTCGGGCTTTTTGAGCAGCTCTACGGCCACATTGTCCATCTGCAGGGCTGCCGCCATGGCCAGGAGCATGGCCTGGTCATAGCCCCGCTTTTTGAGGCGGTTTCGGCTCAGGGGAACCCAGGTGATCAGGTCATAGTGCCCTGCTAAGTGCTCTACGACACAGTCTGCAATTAGCTGGCCAAACAACTCAGCATAGGCGGTGGCATCCTGGAACTTAAAGCGCAGAATGGCAGACCGCACCTTGTCTTCGTAGTACAAGGGCGAGACACAGAGATCAAAAAAATCCCCGGTTCGCGCGCCGCCACCACGGGTGCGGGCAATCGCCATGTCACACCGCTTGCAAATTCCGCTCTCCCCCGCTCCCAGCACCCGTTTGCAAAAGGCACAGCGCGGCGGAAATAACAAATCCAAAACCCCAGAAATAAAACCCATGACCTTCCCGTCCTTTCCAAACACCGGGCGTATTTTGCCCTTGCTAATCTGTCAGTCTGGCGCGAAGTCCGCTGTATCTTCTTGTTTGTTTGTGGTTGTTAATCATTTGAATCACGGTGTCCTCGTTGCCTACGAGGATGAGTAGCTCCCTGGCTCTGGTCACAGCCGTATAGAGGACGCTGCGGCACAGAAGCTGGGGCGGCCCACCCACAGCCGAGAGCACCACAGCACGAAACTCGCTGCCCTGGGACTTGTGTATCGTCATGGCATAGGCGTGCTCCAGCTCCGGCAGCAGCTCAAAGCCATAGCTAGCCAGCCTATCATCAAAGAGGATGGAAAGCTGCTCGGCCTCGGCGTTGATTTCCACGATGAAGCCGATGTCGCCGTTATAGATTCCCAGGCCGCGATCGGGTTTTTCCCCCATGGTGACGGAGGCCAGAGGCATACCGCCATTTTCCGCCGTAAAGGCAACGGAATCGGGTTTCGCCCACATTATATCATAGTTATTTCGGGTTTGCATCACCCTGTCTCCCTCGCGAAAGACAATTTCACCGAATTTTTTCTCTTTTTT
>CAYXNK010000139.1:0-5959 GCA_964466395.1 uncultured Oscillospiraceae bacterium
TCGAAATCAGTTTGCGCGCAAGCGCACGTGGGTTCGAATCCCACCCTCTCCGCCAGCGTGCTTGCAGTGCTTTTTGCACTGCAAGTTTTTATAGGTTCAGGAACTTTTAGCGGTGATACAAATCGTGATCCCGTCACAGATAAAAGAGATAAAGAGTTAATGTTATCGTAATATTCGAACAAACTCCACATACTAGGGGCGGACGAAAGTTCGCCCGCTTTTAACATTTGGGAGGTGCTCCATGGAATTCCACAACATCGATCCCACATACAACGAAAACTCAAAAATCCTAATTCTTGGCTCCTTTCCCTCGGTGAAGTCCAGGGAGGAGGGCTTCCCCTACAGCCACCGTCAAAACCGCTTTTGGCCCCTGATGGCAAGGCTCCTAAATCGCCAACTGCCTGAGGGCAGAGAGGAAAAGCGACAGATGCTTCTGGATAACGGCATCGCCCTCTGGGACGTGATTGCAAGCTGTGAAATTGAAGGCTCGGCGGATTCCTCCATCGGGGAGGTTAGCCCCAACGACCTTTTGCCCCTGATAAAAGGCTCTCAAATCCGCCGTGTCTTTACAAACGGCGGGACGGCGGACAGGCTCTATCGGCGATTCTGTCTGCCGGAAACCGGCATTCCCGCCAACTGCCTGCCCTCTACCAGCCCCGCCAACGCCCGCATGAAGCTAGATGACCTGGCGCAAGCCTGGCAGATGATTTTGCAGGATTGACTTTTTCTCCGCAGGGGAATAGGCTAAGGGCAGTAGGGGAGGGGCTTGAATGATGGTTGAAAAAATTTCTCTGCGCTTTGCAAACTGCTACCTGTTGTGGGGCGCGAAGGGCAGCGTCCTGATTGACACGGGGATGCACAATGACGGCAAAAAGATTCTCGACCGAGTGCGGGGCAAGAACCTCAAGCTTATTCTGCTTACCCACGGTCATTTTGACCATGTGGGCTCGGCCCAGTACCTCGCTAAGCGCCTTGGTGTCCCTATCGCCATGAGCGAGAAGGACGCCCACCTGATTGGAAACGGAACGGCCAGCATTCTCCGCGGCAGCACGCCCCTAGGCTGGCTGATGGCGCGCCATTCTCAGCCTGTTTTGCAGCGCGCCACCTATTCGCAGTTCATGCCGAGCGTATTTTTGGAGGACGGCCAGTCTCTGACAGACTATGGCGTGGATGCCCGTGTGATCGCCCTTCCGGGGCACACGCCCGGCTCCCTGGGTGTTCTCACCGAGGAAGGCGAACTGATTTTAGGTGACGCCATGTTTCACATACTGCGCCCCACGGGCTCCCGGCTCTATGAGGATAGGGCGGAGATGGAAAGAAGTCTGGAAAAAATATCCAAGCTGCCAGCCAAGTTGATTTTTCCGGGGCACGGCAAGCCAATTTGGCCGGATTGCAAGCCGCTGCACCGCTTATAATTGTGCCGTTTCGTGGAATACTAGCCCTGAAATCCAATTTCAGGGAGGGATTACCCCATGAACGAAAAAAGACGCCGGCGCGACGAGGGTGTTTTCGGAGAATACTTCGATGAGGGGCTCGTTCAATCTGCGACTGATATGACCGGACTGACCCCCACGCCTCCGCTGACGGAGAGCGAAGAGGAAGCCTATGAAGATCTTCGTGCCGATACGGGCTTTGGACTCAGGAAGCCGGACAGAGAAAAAAAGTGGTTCGATTTCTAAGCGATACCCCACAAAAGCGCGCCTTTTGGTGCGCTTTTGTGATACTTACGGCTGGATGGCAAGCATCAAGCTTACATAATAAAGTTGTTATTCTGGCGAAAGCATAATATAATGTTCAAAGACCAAATTACGTTTGTAAGCTTTAACCAGGCCTTGACAGGGGAGAAAAGAGATGAACGAGCAGCCGATTCTCGCAATCATGTATGATTTTGATAAGACCCTTTCCCCGCGAGACATGCAGGAATACGCCTTTATCCCCGCCGTGGGCATGACGGGGGAGGACTTTTGGGCAGAGTGCAACAAGACGATGCGCGAAAACCAGATGGACCCAATTCTCGCCTATATGTATGTGATGTACAAGAAGGCGCGGGGAAAGTTTCTTTTCACCCGGGACACCCTGCGGGACTTGGGCAAGGACGTTGCCCTGTTTTCCGGGGTGAAGGACTGGTTTCGCCGGATCAACCTCTACGCTGAAAAAAGGGGCTTAAAGCCCGAGCACTATATCATCTCATCCGGCCTCAAGGAAATCATCGAGGGTACGCCAATTGCCCATGAATTCGAGCGAATTTATGCCGCCGGATATTGCTATGACGAGAACAACGAGCCCTGCTGGCCTGCTATGGCAGTGAACTTTACCAGTAAAACACAGTTTTTGTTTCGGATTAACAAGGGCGTTTTCGATGTGACTGACAACGACCGCTTGAATGAATTTATGCCGGAGGAGAAAAGACGAGTTCCCTTCCGTAACATGATTTACATCGGAGACGGCCTCACAGACGTGCCCTGCATGAAGCTGGTTCGCGCCAACGGCGGCCATTCCATTGCCGTCTATCAAGACAGCCGGGAGCGGGTCAACGAAATGCTCATGCAGGGCAGGGTGGACTATGTGCTCAAGGCGGACTATTCCAAAAAGAGTGAGCTGGAGGAGACGGTCTTTGCCGTTATCGACCAGGTGGCGGCGGAGAACCGCACACGTGGTCTGCACGTAGAGAGCAAGGAGCGCGCCCACCACGAACAGGAAGAAAAACGAAAGAGAGCGTGGGAGGAGTCCCGTAGATAGGAGAAGGCATAGTGAAAGCGCCTGAATATGTAATCGATACATACCCCTGCTGAGCCTCTTGTCGGGCGTCAACCATCCGGATTACTAAGGCAACACCGCACAAAGAGCGGCTAGCGCCTAAAGCGCAGACTTGCTTGCATTTTTCCCGTCATACTTCAAAAAAAGCCTCGCGAATTCATAGAGTGTTCGCTGCGGTTTTTGTTTCGTCTGACGAAAAACTTGACAGCGCAATTCCGCACTTCCCTTTGTGCGGTGCTGCCTTAAAGCTTCTGGGATTGGAGATTACCATGTTTTTTTTAATACGAAAATTTATCGCAGCGGGGGGCAACCCCGCAGACGCTGAAAGTCGCAGAAGGTTTGGAAGCTTAAGCGGTGTTGCGGGCATTATTCTGAATCTTCTGCTCTTTGCGGGTAAGCTTGCGGTGGCGCTGCTGTCCGGCTCAGTCTCCGTAACTGCGGACGCCTTCAACAACCTTTCGGACGCGGCCTCTTCGGTTGTGACTCTTGTGGGCTTTCGGATTTCCGGAAAGCGGGCAGACCCCGAGCACCCCTTTGGCCATGGGCGCATTGAGTATATCTCCGGATTTATCGTCTCCATTGCCATCCTGTTCATGGGTTATGAGCTGGCAAAGAGCTCAATTCAGGGGATTATTTCGCCACAGGTGGTCTCCTTTAGCCTGCTGACGGCGTGGGTTTTGGGCGCTTCTATTTTGGTGAAGCTCTATATGGCACTGTACAATCGGAAGCTGGCAGGCCTTTTTTACTCGGCGGCCTTAAAGGCCGTTGTGATGGACAGTCTGAGTGATGTTGCGGCGACCAGCGCGGTCTTAATCTGCCTGATTGTCTCCCATTACACGGACCTGAACCTGGACAGCTATGCGGGGCTCCTGGTCTCGGGCTTCATCCTCTATTCCGGCGTGTCGGCGGCCAAGGACACATTGGCACCCCTTTTGGGTACGCCGCCCTCCAAGGAGCTGGTGGAGTGCATTGAGCACATTGTGCTGGCGCACGCGGAAATTCGCGGGATGCACGACCTTGTGGTCCACGACTACGGCCCGGGTCGACTGATGATTTCCCTCCACGCGGAGGTTCCGGCCAATGTGGGCATCTTTGAATCCCATTCGCTGATTGACGATATTGAGCAGGAACTGGAGGAAAAGCTGGGCTGCGAGGCGGTAATTCACTTCGACCCCATAGACACGGATGACGAGGAGCTAATGCGCCTGCAGGGAATTGTTGAGGGCGTGATTTTGAAAATTGATCCCACGCTGCACATCCACGATTTCCGCTATGTGCCCGGGGAGAGCCATACAAACCTCATCTTTGACCTGGTGGTTCCTTATTCGGAAGAAAACTGCGACGACGCCCTGAAAAAAGAAATTTCCGACGGGGTGCGCGCACTTTTGCCAAACCACAACTGTGTGATAAAATGCGATTTGTCCTATCTTTAAAACGAAACCCACCCGAAAAAGGGTGGGTTTTTTTACTTAATAGAAGCGCTCCGGGGGCAGGGAGGTTTTGGAAATGCAGACTTCAAGCTGAGAGAATTCCTCTTTTAGGAGCTTTGCTAAAATGGGGATAATTAGATTTTCCGTTGAGAAATGTCCCGCATCAACAAGGTTTATTCCCAGCTCCTGTGCCATCAAAAAGCGGTCGTGCTTCACGTCCGCCGTGACAAAGGTGTCACAGCCCAGGGCAGCCGCGCGCTCCAGAAGATTGCCGCCCGCGCCGCCGCAGAGGGCGACCTTATGAACAGGGCGCTCGGCGTCGCTATAGCGCAGTCCCGGCGCGTCCAGAGTGGCTTTGATTTTGAACAGGAAGGCCGAAAAGTCCAGAGGAGCGGGGAGACACCCAAAACGCCCCATGCCGTATTCCCGACTGTCCGACGCTCTGGCGGAGCCGTCCAACCAGCCTTCCGGGGAGACGTTCAGCGCCTTGGCAAGCACGTCGTTTACACCCCCCGGCACAGCGTCTAAGTTTGTGTGCAGGCAGAGGGCGGAGATGTTATTTTGTAGGAGCCTTACGATTTTTGCGCCGCTGCTGTCGGCATCGTTGACCCGCTTTAAGTCAAAAAATAGAGGGTGGTGGGCTAAAATCAGCTCTGCACCCAGGGTAATCGCCTCGTCCAGCACGGCATTTGTAATGTCCAGGGCAACGAGAGCCCTCTTGACCGGCGCCTCATTGATGCCAACCAAGAGGCCCACATTGTCAAAGTCCATCTTCATTTCCGCCGGCACAAGCCTGGAAAAGTATTCCGCGATATCTTTGACCTTTGGCATGATGACCTCCTTGCCGTACTGATGAATTTTTATCTGTGTCCCCAGGGAAAGGAGAGAAGAGAGTGAGTCCTCGGCCTCCCGGATACGCGCTGCGTCCGGCTCCTTTGCGGACTTCAGCCCCTCTAGCATGCGCTGCGCCTTGGCAGTGAGCTCCGCCAGCCGTGCGGAAAACAGGGGGCTTTTTTCAATCAGTGCCCGATGTCCCAGCAGAAGCTCGGCAGGGGAATAGGGCGTGTCCCTGCCACCGGTGACGGACAGAACCTCGTATACCTCGCCGTCCTGTACCAGGTGCTCGGCGCACACGCGATAGCCCTGCTCATAGAGCCAGAGACGCAGTTGGGCAGCCTTGGACATCGGTTGAAGAAGCAGCAGGCGGTTGTCCTCCCGCGTCCAGGGGGCGCAGGCAAGGATTCCGGCAATGGTTTCGCCACCCATCCCGGCAATTACGACCGTGTCCACGGGCGGCACCGCGGCCAGCCCGTCACAGAGAAAAAATTGGATGCTGCCTTCAAGCCCATGCTCCCCAGCGGTGTTTTTTGCGTGCTCCAAGGGGCCCTTATTGATGTCTGTGGCGTAAAAAGGCCCCTTGTGCCCAGCCTGCGCCAGTGAGACGGGAAGATAGCCATGGTCTGTCCCCACATCGGCCAAGCTTCCGGAAGAGGGAACCAGAGAGGCGAGGAGAGCAAGGCGTTTTGAGAGTTTGATTCCGGACAAGAGCTGCCTCCTTGAAAAAGCCGCCGCAATTTCGAAGAACGGAAATTGAGACGGCGGTCGATTTTTTGGGGGGTGTGCCTAGCCTTTGCGAGCGGCGTCCTGTTCCTGAAGATATTTATTAACCTGGAAGATGAAGTCCTCCACATCAAAGCCGTGAACCTGGCAGGCTTGTTCAACGGTTTCGTCAAAGGCCAGGTTGCAGGTCAGGCAGTGCATTCCGATGGCGT
>CAYXNK010000140.1:0-5958 GCA_964466395.1 uncultured Oscillospiraceae bacterium
GCTTAACATATCATTGGGCAGGCTTCCCTGTCAAGCCGCTCTTTGTGCGCTGCTGTCCTAGCTTTCTTTCCATTAGGCAATGCTGTCAAACAGACATCCGTAATTTGTGCGCGCCATGCCGGGCTTGGTCGCCTTCCCGGAAGTGTGGTTCATCTCGGCAATCGCCAGGGTATAGCTTTTCTGCTCGGACATGCCGTTTCTCTTGCAGGCCTTATATTGGTTCATCATCCGCGACAGCAGATCGGTGTGGAGGGCGACCACCTTCTCTGTCTTGGGATAGACGATGAACTTTTTGTCTACATACTCAATAATCTTGTTTTCCATTTTCACTTTCCTCCGATTCATTTAATATAACATTAATTGGTGGTGTAATACTCCCTGCCAGCTTCCATAATCGAGCAATATTTTCGTCTGGCATTGGCATCCTTTATTAGCCTTTCTTTCTTCATTGCGCACAAAAAGACACAGACAGACGAGGCAGCCTGTCTGTGTCTTTTGTTGTCATCTTATTTTCCTCTGGATTTTGCGTAATCTCCAATTTTTTTGTCCATGTTGGAGATGTGCTTGGTCAGCCAGTTCACAACCATTTGGTTGGCGTTAATGATGACCACAATATTGCCACCGGAGGAAGCAAAGTCGTTGCGGAGCTTGGTCAGCTCGGCAATGAAGGCGGTGTGCGCCTGCTTCTGTTGGGCAAATTCCGGGTAGTTGATGCTCTGCATGTAGCGCTCTTCGTCAGCAAAGTGTTTTTTTGTGTAGCTGTCTAAGAAGCCCAGCAGCTCTCCGATATATTCCTTGGCCTGATTGTTCTTTCCGGCTTCAAAGAGCTTTTCGGCCTTTTCAAACCAGATTTTGTGCTGATCGTCTATCTGTGCGACACCCACGGATAGGTTTTCTGTCCACGGCATATGTGTCCCCCCTCTTTTGTAGTCTTTTTTTGCGCCTTCTTTTTTCAATATTTTATATGAAATGACTCAAATATGCAAGCGGAGATTTCCATGTCCATGATGCTTTCTGCCTATTGGCAGCAAAAAAACAGAAGGCGAACCGCTTCCTGTTTTTTTACAACCTCCCCCCTATTCAAGCCTTGCCCAGCCTGGCTTCTTGGGCGCTAAGGCACCTGTTGGCTATTGGGTTTTAACAGGCACTCGGTGGGGGTTGTTTTGAAATAATTTTCAGCATATCGCTGGATTTCCGTAATCGCCTTGCATCTCTCCCCGTCCCGAGGCGTACAGTAGTACAGGAAGGCTGGCTCCGGAATGATTACCCGGCGCAAGACAATCTCCGGATTTGTGATTCTGGCCGCCATGGTCTGGGTCAGGGGGGCGACGCCGATTTTCTCTGTCATCGAATTGATAAAATTTAAGTTGTTGCTGGAGGAAATCAGCACACGTAAGCGGATGCCGGTTTTTTGGCAGAAGTAGTCCATAACCTCTCTGACGGCATTCTCATGGACGCCTGTAATCAGGTTTTCTCCGTTTAGCTCCTCAAATACAATGGGGCCTGTTTCTGACGCAAGAGGATGGGTCATATGTACGGCAATCATCATCTCCCCTTCGATTAAGGGCTTGCAATCAATTAGCTTCGGGTCAAGGGGCGAAACCAAAAATGCTGCATCCAGCTCCTTATTTATAAGCTTTTGAATGCAGGTCGCCTGAGACCATTCTTCAATTTCAAGGTTGATTCTGGGATTTTGCTTCTGGTAGTCAAACATAAAATCCGCGCTCAGACTATTGGTCACCCCATAGGCAAAGGCAATGGAATAGGTGTTGCCCTCTTTCTTTTTGAATTCTTGGAGGGTGGACAGGGAGTTTAAGTATTCGTTGTACATACGGTTCAGGCTGGGAAATAGAAGCTTGCAGGCCTCTGTCGGCTCGACGCCCAGATTGGAACGCACAAACAGCGCCGCGTCCAGCTCCTTCTCCAGCGCCTGGATTTGACGGCTCAGTCCCTGCTGGGAAATAAAGAGCTTCGCACTTGCTTTTGTCATATTCCGCTCACGATAGAGACAAACGAAAGATTCAATTGCTTTTATCTGCAAGTTTATCACCGCCTATTTTGTTGTTAAGTATACAATACAACATTTCATTGTCGAAGTCCATAAGTTTTTTGTGATATCTACACATCATTTTGTTGTTGATGCATAATATTTATTTGTTTTACAAAGTTGTACATGCTCGCTAGCATAAACATAAGGATATGGTCGAGGGCCTGTCCACCCGGATCCGGTGCAAAAGTGCAAAATTCGACTTGCTGCGACAGCTTGGCCTTTTGTTTTCACATTGCGGACAAGGGTTTTCTATACAAGTCCACAACAATCGAACTTTTTGCGGCTGCTGTGCCGACCCGAGCGCCGGACGTGCCTTCGAGCCGTGCCGCCCCGCCCTGCGTTGGGCTATCAAAAAATCGACAGAAGGAGAGAAGCAATCTTATGAGAAAAATCATCACCAAGGCCTGTATTATCGGCTCCGGCGTTATGGGTGCAAACATTGCCGCCCTGCTCGCCAGCGTTGGAATGCAGGTAACCCTGCTGGACATCGTCCCCTTTAACGGACTGGATGAGAAGGAGAAAGCCGCAGGTCTCACAGAGGACAGCCTGGAGTTCCGCAACCGCCTTGCAAGCACGGCTGTGGCAAAGCTCAAGAAAGACAAGCAGATGCCCCTGCTCCACAAGGGTGCAATCCGGAACATCCGCGTGGGCAATACGACGGATGATCTGCGCCTGATGGGGGACGCCGATTGGATTGTCGAGGTCGTTGTAGAGCGCCTGGACATCAAGAAAATTATCCTCAAGCAAATTGCGGCACACGCCAACCCCAATGCCATCATCTCCTCCAACACCTCGGGTGTCTCCATCACCAAGATTGTGGAGGATATGGACGAGGACTTCAAGTCCCGCTTTATGGGCACCCACTTCTTCAACCCACCCCGCTGGATGGGTCTGTTCGAGATGATTCCCACCCAGTGGACATCGAAGGAGACCATCGAGACCATGGCACACGTGGGCGGCGATCTTCTGGGCAAGACCTGCGTTTACGCAAAGGACACACCCAACTTCATCGGCAACCGCATCGGCTGCTTCGGTGCGGCCCAGGTGATGCAGCTCACGGAAAAATACGACTATGATCTGGCAACGGTTGACTACATAACAGGCCCCGTAATGGGTCACCCCAAGTCCGCCACCTTCGGCACCGGCGACATGGTCGGCATGGACATCATCGCAAACGTCTCCAAGAACGTCATTGATTCCTCCAAGGACGAAAAGGAGATTGCAGAATACACCATGCCCGCCTATGTGACAGAGCTGATGGAAAAGGGCTTCTTGGGCAACAAGACCAAGCAGGGCTTCTATAAAAAGGATGTCATCGACGGCAAGCGCGTCAAATATCAGTGGAACTACAAGACCCACGAATATGATTTGATCAATGGCAAGGTTTCCCTGGATACCGTTAAGGCGGCCTTAAAGTCCAAGAACAAGTATGAGGCCATGGCCTATGGCGAGGAAAAGGAACACAAGTTCTATTGGGATTGCACCAAGGGCATTTGCCTCTACAGCGCAAAGCTGGTTCCCGAAATCGCCGACGACTTCCGGGAAATCGACAAGGCCATCCGCACAGGCTACAACTGGGAGGACGGCCCCTTCCAAGTCTGGGATAAAATCGGCGTGCGCCGCGCTGTTGAGCGGATGCAGGCCGAGGGCGACACCGTTGCCCAGTGGGTGCTCGACATGCTCGCCCGAGGACAAGAGACCTTCTACACCCCCGCCGACGCAAAGAGCCCCTATATAAAAATCAGCGAGACCACAACAGTCGCCGAGAATGACGACTGCTCCCTCCGAGATTTGGGCGACGGTGTTCTGGGTCTGGAGATTCACTGCACCGGCAACGCCATCGGCCCTCTGGTTGGCGATGTTGTGTATGAAGCCATTGACCGTATGGACAGAGAAGACTGGAAGGGCATGGTCATCGGCAACGACGGCAAGATGTTCTCCGCAGGCGCTGACCTTCTGACCATTTGGCAGATGGGCTGTGACAAGGAATTTGACGATCTGGAAAAGCTTATCCGCAAGCTCCAGGGTGCAACGAGCGCCATGCGCTATTCCAAAAAGCCCATCGTGGCAGCTCCCTTCGGCCAGACTCTGGGCGGCGGCTGCGAGGTTATGATGCACTGCACAACCGCCGTTCCCTTTGTGGAGACCTATTCCGGCCTGGTTGAAGTGGGCGTTGGCCTGATTCCCGCCGGCGGTGGCTGCACAGAGCTGACCCGCCGTCTGATGGAGCGCTGCTTCGGGGATGCAAAAACCGACCGCTACAACGCCATCATGAAGGCCTTCCAGTATATCGCAACGGCGAAAATGAATATGTCCGCCTATGAAGCCATTGAAAACGGTTATTTGGCACTGGGCACCTTCGTAGAAATGACCCGCGACAAGCTCATTTCCAGCGCAAAGCGCGAGGTGCTGACTCTGGCTGAGCGCGGCTACATGCCCCCCGTCAAGCAGAAGGTCACGGTTGTCGGCGAATTCGGCTACGGGATGCTCTTAGCGGGCATCGAGATGGCCCGCGGCAGCGGCCAGATGTCCGAGCACGACGAGTACATCAGCAAATTTATCGCCCGTGCCATTACCGGCGGAGACGTCCCCTATGGCACCGAAATGACCATTGACCAGCTCCATGACATTGAACTCGAGGGCTTCCTTGCCCTGGCAGGAACAGAAAAAACGCAAGACCGCATCATGCACATGCTGTCTAACGGCAAGCCGCTGCGGAACTAAGGAGGTAGAAATCATGTGTGAAATCAAAGAAGCTGTCATTGTGGCATATGGGCGCAGTGCAGTCGGCAGAGCCAAGCGCGGCTCCCTTAAAGATACAAGACCCGAAGCCTTCGGCGGACAGGTTTTGAAAGGGGTTTTAGAGCAGGTTCCCCAACTCGACCCCAAGGATATTGACGATGTAATTTTAGGCTGCGCCTTCCAGGAGGCCGAGCAGGGCAACAACGTGGCCCGCTATGTGATGCTCAACGCCGGCATCCCTAAGGAGGTTCCCGCCCAAACCGTCAACCGCTTCTGCTCCTCGGGCCTTCAGGCCATCGCCATGGGCGCAAACGCCATTATGGCAGGCCAGGCAGACGTTATCCTCGCAGGAGGCATTGAGTCCATGTCCATGATTGCCATGGGCGGAAACCTTGCCACTACTGAGGTGGGTCTTGCTCAGCGTGATCCCAAGGCCTACACCCAGATGGGCATTACGGCAGAGAACGTGGCAAAGCGCTATGAGATTACCCGGGAACAGCAGGACGCTTATGGCCTCATGAGCCATAACAGAGCCGAGGCCGCCCAGAAGGCCGGCTGGTTTTGCGACGAGATTATCCCCGTGGACGCTGTCAATGTCAAGACGGACCGGGACGGCAGAGTTGAAAAATATCTGGAGAAGTTTGACAAGGACGAGGGCATTCGCTATGGCCTGACCATGGCTGACATGCAGAAGCTCAAACCCGCCTTCATTCCCAAGGTCGGCACCGTCACCGCCGGAAACGCCTCCCAGATGAACGACGCGGCCGCCGCGGTCGTGATTATGAGCCGGGAGAAGGCGGATGCGCTGGGGCTCAAGCCCATCGCCCGCTTTGTGGCCTATGCTGTTGCGGGCTGCGAGCCGGATTACATGGGCGTCGGCCCGGTCTACGCCATTCCGAAGGCCCTGAAGCTCGCCGGTCTCACGACGGACGACATCAGCGTCTTTGAGCTCAACGAGGCTTTTGCCGCTCAGGCTCTGGCCTGCGTCAAGCTCCTTGGCCTTGAAAACCGCATGGAGGACATTAACCCCCTCGGCTCCGGCATTGCCCTGGGTCACCCCCTTGGGTGCACAGGCGGTTTTCTGACCTGCAAGCTCCTTTCAGAGTTAAATCGACGGAACAAAAAATACGGCGTTGTCTCGATGTGCATCGGCGGCGGCATGGGTG
>CAYXNK010000141.1:0-5882 GCA_964466395.1 uncultured Oscillospiraceae bacterium
CAGAAGCTCCGTGGTGTCCGGAACCGTGAGCCCTTCGGCCTTAATGGCGCGACTGTCTGAAAACACCTCCGGCGGTGTTCCCTCCCGGATTATTTTTCCCCGGGACATGACAAAAACATGGTCGGCATCCACCGCCTCGTTCATATGATGGGTAATGAGGATGATGGTGATGCCCTGCTCCCGGCAAAGCCGGCGTACGGTTGCGATGACCTCCCGCCGTCCGGCAGGGTCTAACATGGCGGTCGGCTCATCCAAAACAATGCAGCGCGGGCGCATGGCAATCACGCCGGCAATGGCGACCCGCTGTTTCTGCCCGCCCGAGAGCAGGTGGGGGGCATGGCTGCGGTAGTCGGACATATCCACAAGGGCCAGGGCCTCATCCACCCGGCGGCGGATTTCCTCCGGGGGCAGGCCGAGGTTTTCGGGGGCAAAGGCCACATCGTCCTCCACAACGGAGGCGACCATCTGGTTGTCGGGGTTCTGAAACACCATGCCAACGGTGCGGCGGATGTCCAGAAGCCTTTCCTCGTCCTTCGTGTCCATACCGTCTACCAAAACGCGGCCTGAAGCGGGCAGGAGAATGCCATTTAAGTGCTTTGCAAGAGTGGACTTTCCCGAGCCGTTGTGGCCGAGAATTACGATGAAGGAACCTTCACGAATCTCCAAAGAAACGCCGTCTAAAACCGGCGCCGGGTTCTCGTCATTTTCATAGTGAAACACAAGATTTTCAACGGTAATAATTGGATTTTTCATAGGAAAGACAGTCCTCTCAGTTGGGCTGCCAGCGGCAGCTAGCGCCGCAGGGCAGGGTAAGTCCGCTCTCCGTAACCGGAAGGCCAAGCTCGTGGCTCTCGCTTCTGCCTCCGTGAGCCTTTGTAAAGATGCTCTCGGAGATATAGGTGAGCACAGAGGGCGAAAGCCCGGTGGTGTAGGAATTGATGATTACAAACAGCGGCTCGTCAGAGAGCGCCCCTGCCGTGAGTTTCACGAAGTCCCAAAGGTTTTCCTCCAGCTTCCAGGTCTCTCCGGAGGGGCCGCGGCCGTAGGAGGGTGGGTCCATGATGATGGCGTCGTATTTTTTACCCCGCCGAATCTCCCGCTCGACAAACTTCACGCAGTCGTCAATAATCCAGCGAATCGGCGCTTTCTCAAGCCCCGAGGCAGCGGCGTTTTCCCTGGCCCAGGAGACCATACCCTTCGCTGCGTCCACATGGCAGACGGAGGCGCCGGCCTTGGCGCAGGCGAGGGTCGCCCCGCCGGTGTAGGCAAAGAGGTTCAAGACACTGATTGGCCGCTCTGCACGGTGGATGGCGCTCATGGCAAAATCCCAGTTTGTGGCCTGCTCGGGGAAGATGCCCGTGTGCTTAAAGTTCATGGGCTTGACGTTAAAGGTCAAATCCCCATATTTAACCCGCCAGCTTTCGGGCACGTCGTTTTTTTCCCAGTGCCCGCCACCGGTTGCGCTGCGGCTATATTTTGCGGAAGGCCTCTTCCAGCCGGGGTGGCTGGGGGGCGTTTCCCAGATGGCCTGGGGGTCGGGACGGACAAGAATCTTGTCCTTCCAGCGCTCCAGCTTCTGGCCACCTGTGCAGTCCAAAAGCTCATAGTCCTTCCATTGATTAGAAATCCACATAAAAAACCTCACATCAGGGCAGTTGATAGAAAAAATCCGAATATATCGTGGAAATTCCTGCCGATTCAGGAAATTATATCACCAAACGGCGAGGGGGTCAATATAAAGAGCTATCCTTTGGGAGCGGCAAAGGCTTTGAACTGACGCAAAGCAGCTTTCCTAGGTCAAGAACGAATGCTCAATATTCGCCTCCTTTGTGCACTTTGAAAAAAATAAAGAATAAAGTCGAATTATCTGTATTTTACCCTTGCATAATAGAAGGGGCTTATCTATAATGGAGTTGACCAATTTTGGTCTACATAATATTATTCCACACAAAGGAGCTCGTTTTACAGTGGCTCATTTAGATATAAGAAATAAGAAAAAATTCGGTGCTATTTTTTTTGTTTTGGTTTGCACGCTCATTGTAATTGCCCTCATCTTTTTCTTCACCACCCGAAACAGTAACAAGGAGCCGCCGCCCTCTTCGGAGCCGGTTGCTGAGGAACCGGGCGTGAGTCCCGAGCCGCCCGCTGTTTCCCGAGAGCCGGCGTCGGCCCCGCCGTCGCCCTCACCCTCCCCGGAAAAGCAGGCAGGCCCCGATTTGGAAGCGCGGGAGGCTGTGGACGACAGCTTTTTCGAGGACGCGGCCATGGCCGGAAACTCCCTGATGGATGGCTTCAAGCTGTTTTCGGGTCTCACCAGCTGCGACTACTACTCGGCGACGAGCATGACGGTGGTGGGCGTTGGGGAAAAACGCACGGTTACCCTGGATAACGGTACCTTGGGGACAATTTTAGACGGACTGGCCCAAAAGCCCTACGGCAAAATCTATATTTTGCTGGGCATCAATGAGATTGGCTATGAGGTTTCCACCTTTATTGACTATTATACGCAGATGCTGGATACAATCCGCGCTGCCCAACCGGAGACGGATATTTACATTCTCGGGCTGACCCCTGTCAGTCAGGCCAAATCTAACAGCAGTGATTTGTTCAATATGACAAGGATTGGCAGCTATAATGAAGCCCTCCACCAGCTAGCAGCGGATAAGGGCTGCTATTATATGGACTTGGTTTCCGCCCTTGCGGGGACTGACGGCTTTTTACCCGCAGCGGAAACCACTGACGGCGTGCACTTTTCACCTGCCGTTTACAAGCTTTGGCTGGACTATTTAAAAACCCATTACGCTTAGGCGCGGCTCCCTTCTAAGGACGGTGGAGGCGGTCTCGCGCCACCATCAGGATTTGCGAAAGGAATCGATTATTATGATGAAAAAAACAGCATGGACGATCTTAACGCTCTGCCTGCTCGCCTCTGTGTTTTCCGGCTGCGCCCAGGAGGTCAACAAACCGGTGCGCTTTGATTTGACTGCACTTTCGCAAAAAATTTATGACACGGACGCCTTTTCAGACATTTTAAGCCCCGTGAGCACGGAAATTGCCGCCGGCTTCTACAGCTTTGCGCCCGAGGAGGTCACAGAGAGCCTGGTGCTCTGCTCAACCGGCGCAACCACAGAGGAGATTGCCCTGTTCCAATGTGCCAATGAGCAGGCTGCGGAAAAGCTGCTCACCGCCGCGAAAACCCGAGCCGAGACCCAGAGCGCCATCTATGAGTCCTATGCCCCCGCCGAGCCCCCAAAGCTTGCGGATGCGATTATAGAGCGCGAGGGAACCTACGTGTTTTATATTGTCGCCGTGGACTACGCAAAGGTGCAGGCCGTGCTGGACGGGAAATAAAAAAGACAAAAGCAGCTGCTCCGGCGGCTGCTTTTTTGCATCTAAAAATAGGAAAAGGCCGCGCCCAAAACTCGGGCGCGGCCTTTTCCTATTCAGCTTCCGGCTCTTTCTCCAAAAGGGCGCTTTTGCCATAACGCTTTTTGACGGCCTCTGTGAGCAGGTATTCAATCTGCCCGTTCACCGAGCGGAAATCGTCCTCTGCCCAGGCGGCGAGCTTTGCATAAAGCTCCGGGGAAAGGCGCAGAGGGACTTGCTTTTTGGCTTTATCGTGCTTATCCATTGCCTTAATAAATCGAGCCGCTGTTGACGATGGGCTGCGCCTCCTTGCTGCCGCAGAGGACGACCAGGAGATTGGAGACCATGGCCGCCCGGCGCTCGTCATCCAGCTCCACAATCTTGTCCTCGCTGAGCTTCTGCAGCGCCATGTCCACCATGCCCACAGCGCCCTCGACAATCAGCTTACGGGCGTCAATAATCGCGCTTGCCTGCTGGCGCTGGAGCATTACCGCCGCAATTTCAGGAGCATAGGCCAGGTGGGTTATGCGGGTTTCCACAACCTCAAGCCCCGCGCTCTCAACTTTGGACTGTAGCTCCGTCTTTAGCTTCTGGGCGACCTCCTGGCTGCTGCCGCGAAGTGAGAGCTCGTCGGCAGCCTCGTCCTCGCCCCAGATGTCATAGGGATAAAGCCGCACGATGTTGCGCAGGGAGCTGTCTGCCTGAATCGAAAGGAAGGAAATGTAATTGTCCACATTGAACACGGCCATGGCGGCGTTTACGACCCGCCAAATCACAACAACGCCAATCTCGATGGGGTTGCCCAGCTTGTCGTTGACCTTCTGCCTTTCGTTGTTCAGGGTCATAACCTTCAGGGAGACAGCCTTGCCCGAGGCGGTGTCGGACTTTTCGGACTTATCGGTGCGGGGCGTCTGCTTCTGCTGCGCCTCTGCTGCCGCCGCTGCGGCAGCAGAGGGCTTGGTGGGGTTAACCGCCACCACGAAGGGGTTGACAAAGTAAAAGCCCGCGCTCTCCAGAGTGCCATGGTATTTGCCGAAGAGGGTGAGCACCAGCGCCTCATTGGGCTTTAGAACCTTGAGACCGACCAGGAGAATCGGGCAGATTAGAAAGCCCAAAATGCCGCATGCCACCAAAAGTGCAACGCCCAGGCTGCTGCCTTTTTCCGCCAGTTGTGCGCCATAAATCAGGCCGGAAATGCTGCCGAGAAGTACAAGAATATTGAGGATTAGAACAGCCATGCCGTTTGGCGCCTTTAAGCGTTTCTGTTCGGTAAAAGATTCGGTCATATTCATCGGAACCTCCAAAAAGTAAAATATTAGTTTGATATCAAAATCATATCACAATATTTCAACTTGTCAAGAAAAAAACCTCCCCAAAGCGGGAAGGTTTTTTTGGAAGCGATGTTTGAGTTTTTATTTTGCTGCGGCCTTGCGCTGGAAGAACTTGACGGTTTCGACGATGGGAATCATCAGGAAGGCGAGACCCAGGGCGATAAAATACTCGGTGACGCTGATGTGGGTAAAGCCGAAGGCATCTGCCAGGAAGGGAATATAGAGAATCGCCGTGGTCAGGACAAGGCTTGCAGCGCCGGCAAAGAGCAGGGCAAGGTTGCGGTGGGGAAGGGCAAAGATGCTACCCCTTTGGGAGCGCATGTTAAAGCTATGGAAAATCTCAGCCATGCTCATAGTCAGGAAGGCCATGGTCATGCCGTCGTTGCTCTGAAGGCTTGCCCAGCTTCCGTCCTCAATGGCGTGGCCAATGAAGTAGGCAAGAAGGGTCAAAACAGAAACCGCAAGCCCCTGATAGGCAAGGTCAACGCCCAGGCCGCCGGAGAACACGCCGTCGTTTGAAGGACGGGGGTGGCGGCGCATCACGTTGGGCTCCGCCCGCTCCAAACCAAGGGCAAGAGCCGGGAAGGAGTCTGTGACCAGGTTAATCCAGAGCAGGTGCACGGGCTTCAAAATGATAAAGCCGAAGAGGGTTGCAATGAAGATGCTTAAAACCTCGCTCATGTTGGAGCTGAGCAAAAACTGGATGGCCTTGCGGATATTGTCATAGATTCTGCGGCCTTCCTTGACAGCACCCACTATGGTTGCAAAGTTGTCGTCTGCGAGCACCATGTCTGCCACGTTCTTTGTGACGTCGGTTCCCGTGATACCCATGCCCACGCCGATGTCGGCTGTCTTGATGCTGGGAGCGTCGTTAACGCCGTCGCCTGTCATGGCGGTGACGTATCCGGCATTTTTCCAGGCGGTTACAATACGCACCTTGTGCTCGGGCTGCACCCGGGCATAGACGGAGATGTGCTGGAAGCGCTTTTCAAATTCCTCGTCACTGAGCTCGGAAATCTGAGAGCCTGTCATGGCCACATCATCGCCCTTGAGGATGCCCAACTCCCGGGCAATTGCGCTGGCGGTGTCGATGTGGTCGCCGGTAATCATAATCGCCCGGATGCCGGCGCTGCGGCACTGGTCAATGGCGTCTTTTACCTCGGGACGAACCGGGTCAATCATGCC
>CAYXNK010000142.1:0-5831 GCA_964466395.1 uncultured Oscillospiraceae bacterium
CGGGGGAGCCATTTGATTAAAATAATTCGATTAAAATAATTCATAAATGGAGTACGGATGAAGAAAGCCATTTATATTATCATCGCCCTCCTACTCGCCGTCGCTGTTTTTGTGTTCATCGGCAGTTTTGCGGCAAGAGACAGCTTTGGGGGCGAAAAAAAGAAAGAACCGGAACACATCATTTATATCGGCATCTATGAGCCACTAAGCGGCGAAAACGCAAATGGCGGCCGGACAGAGACCCTGGGTATCCGTTATGCCAACTTCCTCTATCCCAGCCTAAGCCTCGGCGGTGTGGACTATGAGATTAAGCTTCTGGAGAGCGACAACATGGCTGATAGTGCAGAGGCGCCCTATGCGGCGCAGCGGCTTATCAGTGGCGGCGCCTGCGCTGTGCTTGGCTCCTATTCCTCAAAGCTCACGGCAGCGGGACTGCCTGTCTTTGAGGCGGCTGGGCTGCCCCTAATCAGCCTGAGTGGCACCAGTGAAAAGCTCATCGGCAGTTCCCCTGTCTATTACGCCCTCAACTACACAGACAGCTTCCAAAACGGCGTTACAGCCAATTACGCCACCGGACAGGAGCTTCGTCACGCAGCTATTCTGACCCTGATTGGCGACGCCTATTCCAAGGAGGCCGGCCGGCTTTTTTCCGAGTCATTTGTCGCCTTGGGCGGTGAAACCAGCGAGTTTACCTTCCAGCTGGGACAGGAAAACTTTCGATCCCTACTCACGGAGATTAAATCCAGCGGCGCGGACTTTGTCTATATGCTCTCGGGTGCGCGTGAGGCGGAGTTCCTGCTTTCCCAGGCGCGTGAGGAGCGGCTTGGGCTGCCGATTATGGGCTCCCAGAGCTGGGATTGCGCACTACTTCTTTCTGAAAATGTTGCGGATTTAAAAAATGTCAGCTTTACGACACCCTTCCAGTCCGGTCAAAAGGCCGGGCAGGAGGCCACAGAATTTGCCGCGGGCTTCTCCACCTGGGTCTCCAAGAATGAAACACGCCTTGAGGAAAACGGTGGCAGCAGCCTTCCCTCTGCCGGTGCCGCCTTGGGCTACGACGGCTATATGGCGCTCATGAAGGCCATCCAGTCAGCAAGCAGCACCCAGCCCAAGCAATTAAACCGGGCGCTGAAGGCCCTCTCCTTTCCCGGGGCAACAGGGGAGATTTCCTTTGGAGAACGGGGCGAAGCCAGCAAAAGTACCGCCTATATCAAAGCCTACAACACCGCCTCCCGGAGCTTTGATGTCATCCAGACCAGCTCCGTGACCGTAAAAAAGTAAAGCCCTTCGGAATCCGAAGGGCTTACCTTTTTTACAGCTCCGCATGCTGCAGCATGTTGCGGCAGAGGTAGATAATCAAGGCGGAGTTTGGAATGTTGCAGAGCACAAGGGCAAGAAGTGCCGTTGCTGCTGTGCCAATGGGTGTAATACCGGTTACTCGCAGAACAATCGCCAGCGCCACACCGGGCAGAGCCAGACCGACGTCCACCAGAATGTAGAGGAGCATTCCCGTCGCCTTGGAAAGCGCCCCGCCCCAAATCCGGTCAATCAGGATGCTGGAGGCCAAAAAGAGGGTGGAAAAACTCAGCCTTGCCAGGATGCAGAGCAACAAAACCGGCAGGGGAATCTGCAGGATAAAAGCCACTGGGAGAAAGAGCAGCGTTCCCTCCAAAAGCTCTGTGGGCAGGGTTTCCGCAAGGGCAAAGACCATCTTCTTAAAGGGCGGCTCAGGAATCAAATAGATATAAGGCTTTTGGATTTCGCGTCCGAACCTGCCGATGCCCACCGTGAAAATCTGCAGATATGCCGCAAAGGCAAACACTGGAATTAGCCCCCCATTCTTCATAAACAGGGCAAAGCCAATGCACATCACCACAAAGAACAGAGACAGGGGCTTCACCCAGAGCTTACTCATGCGGCGGTTTTCCAGAAGGTGCTTATAGAAAAACACCTGGGCGCCTGCGCCCCTGCGCAACCCCTGCTTTCCGACCTTAATGTGCCTGGGCGCCGCTTCGGGGGCAATGCCGTCCCTGGAGCTGTTTACAACGGTCTGCATATTTTCGGCCATAGCCAAAACGTCCTCGTAATATTCCCGCTTGGAGTGGGAGATGACAGAGACTGCGCCGAAAAAGGCGAGCATGCTCAGCCCCAACCAGAGCCCGGCTTCAAGATAAGCGCCTGTGAGGACGCCGGAAGCAGCAGAACCCAGCCAACCGGCAAAGGGAAAGAGCCTAAAGGGAAGGGAGTTGGCGCTGGCAAGGGCCGCGCCAAGGGCATTGGTGTGGTTCTCCAGCAGCCGCAGCCCCAGATAGAAAATTTCAGCCAGTAGGAGCAGGAGGAAAAGGAGCTTCGCATTTCTCTTTTTCCTGTCGCTGTCGCTGACAAAAGTATAGACAATCGTCGCCATGGTCTGGCTGAAGAAGACAACAATGGAATAGGTCAGAAAAATTAGGATCAGTCCCCAAAAACTGAGGTTATAGTAGATATGTAGGCTGGAATATTGGAACAGGATGAAGATGCCGATGAGCAGGGAGGTTCCCAGCTGCTGAAACAGGGCATAAAACAGGATGTTCCTAGGCTTTAAAGGAGATGGAAAGAGAACGTTCACATCGGACATTTTAAAGATACTTCCGCCTGCGTTTAGCCCTGCATAAAAGTTGATGGAGAAGATGCCAATCAAGAGAAGATGCAGCCCTGCCGTCAGCTCTGAAATGTCCCGTATCTTCCTGTCCGTCTCCCCCGCACCCCGGTTTCCGCCAAAGACAGTAAGGCCAATGAGTCCGACAAAGAGCAGGACATAAATCAGGCGAACAGGTTTTTTTAAAAAGCTGATGAGCTGGTTTTTAATTTTTGTGCAAATTAAGTACCCCAGTGCATTGCCCCTCATCGCACTGCCTCCGTCTGCCTGCCCTCGGTAATTTCGAAAAACAGCTCCTCTAAGCTCTTGTCATTTCGTGCGCCGGGGACATTTTCCTGGCTTGCGGCAAAGCTGCCGTCCACCATGATGTGGGCAAGGTCCCAGTAATCCTCTACGCTGTCAAGCATGTGGGTGCTGATGAGTAGGGCGCACCCCTCCTCCTTGAGTTGCAGAAAAAGGCTTTTCAGCTCCTTGATGGCATGGGGGTCAAGCCCGACCATGGGCTCATCAAAAATGAGGATTTTCGGTCTATGTAACAGCGCGCAGCAGATGGAGAGTTTTTGCTGCATTCCCTTAGAGAGCTCCTTGCCTGGCTTATTCGTCTTATCCAAAAGAGCGAAGCGCTCCAATAAGACCCTGTCGTAGCCGTCGTCTGGCAGCCGGTAAGCGCGGCGGATAAATTCCATGTGCTCGGCGACGGTTAAAAGCTCGTATACAGCGGGCATCTCGGGCACATAGCCCAAAAGCCTTTTGGCCTCAACGGATTTGTTATCAAAACCGCCGATGGTGATACTGCCCGAAAACCGCAGAAGCCCGCAGATGCACTTAATAATCGTAGACTTTCCCGCACCGTTAGGACCAACCAAGATGGCAACCTGCCCCTTGTCCACAGAAAAGCTGATATCCTTGTTGGCCATCAGCTTGCCGTATTTTTTTGTGACCTGTTCGACCTTGAGCATGATGTTTGATTCCTTTCCGCACGAATTTTTTGCCGGGGACAAGCTTGGCCAAAATCCGCATTTATCTTTCATTTGCTATGGTGATTTTACAGCATTTACAGAGGGAAAACAAGAGTCCAGATATAAACATGACTAATATTTTCATCTGGTTAAAGTATAAAACAACGGAACTCACAAAAAACTTTTGAATTACATTTTTTCTCTTGAAATCTACCGGCAGACTGGTAAAATCGTTCATAATACAGCAATATTTTATTCGGAAAGAGAGTGTGATTTTGGTGAAAAAAATCAGGATAGAAAAATCAGCCGTTTTGAAGGACAAGCCTTCGATTGAGGGCATTCCCTTCGGCACCTTTTTTTCCGACCACATGTTTCTGATGGACTACGATAAGGGACAGGGTTGGCACGATCCCCGCATCGTCCCCTATGGAAATTTGGAGCTTGCTCCCTCGGCTGTTGTGCTTCACTATGCCCAGGAAATTTTTGAGGGCATGAAGGCCTATCGCAGCCCTAAGGGCGAAATTCTCCTGTTCCGTCCCGAGGAGAACGCAAGGCGGCTCAACAGCTCTGCCGAGCGGCTCTGCATCCCCGAGCTTCCTGAGGAAATATTCCTGGAGGCCATCCGTCAGCTTGTCTCCCTTGATAGGGACTGGGTGCCGGACGCACCGGATAGCTCTCTTTATATCCGCCCCTTTGTGATTGCGACCTCACCGCACCTGGGCGTCAGCGCCTCGGACAGCTATCTCTTTGCGGTAATCACAGCTCCCGTGGGCTCCTATTATCCCGAGGGCTTGAACCCTGTCCGGATTATGATTGAGAACAACGACGTGCGCGCCGTCCGCGGCGGAACCGGCCACACCAAATGCGGCGGAAACTATGCGGCCTCCATCCGCGCCGGAAAAAGAGCGGCAGACTGTGGCTACAGCCAGGTGCTCTGGCTGGACGGCCTGACCCGGCGCAACATTGAAGAGGTCGGCAGCATGAACGTCATGTTTAAAGTCGGCGGTAAGGTTATTACCCCCGCCCTCACCGGCAGCGTGCTGCCCGGCATCACGAGAAAATCCTGCCTCGAACTGCTCCGCGCTTGGGAATACGAGGTGGAGGAGCGGGAGATTTCCGTAGACGAGCTGATTGCCTGCGCCGAAAAGGGCAGCCTGGAAGAGGCCTGGGGCACAGGCACCGCCGCCGTTATTTCTCCCATCGGCGAGATTTCCTTTGAGGGCAAGTCTCACTGCCTCTGCGACGGGAAAATCGGCGAAATAACTCAGAGACTCTACAACTCCCTCACTGCCGTCCAGTGGGGCAGGGCAGAGGACCCCTTCGGTTGGATTGTTAAGGTCTGCTAACGATTATAAATTATAAAGAAATTATAAAGAACTCCCACAGAGCAAACTGACTGAAGAAGGCTCTGCGGGAGTTCTTTTATTTCTTTGTGCTGGCCTTGGCGCCGGTTTGTGCCAAAACGAGCTCCAGTCCGCCGTATTTTGCACGGAGAACAGGCTTTTCAATCTTACCTGTTGGGTTTCTCGGAACGACGTCAAAGATAATCTCCCGGGGGCGCTTGTAGCGGGGCAGCGCCACGCAAAAGGCGTTAATTTCTTCCTCTGTTGCCGTTTCACCGGGCTTTAGCTCAATGACAGCACAGGCAATTTCGCCCAGGCGCTCATGGGGACGGCCGATGACGGCGGTATCCTTAATTTTCGGATTTGCCCGAAGGAAGTCCTCAATCTGGACGGGGTAGATGTTCTCACCGCCCATGATGATGACGTCCTTTTTTCGGTCGACCAACCATATGAAGCCGTCCTCGTCCACACGGGCCATGTCACCGGTCCAGAGCCAGCCGTCGGGGGAGAGGGACTCCTTGGTCGCCTCCTCGTTCTTGTAATAGCAGGTCATCACGCCGGGGCCGCGGACAGCTAATTCGCCCACCTCGCCTTGGGGCAGAGGCTTCTTCTCGCTATCCACCAGCATGGTCTCCCAGCCATAGCCGGGAATGCCAATGGCACCGACCTTGTGGGCATTTTCCACGCCCAGGTGCACGCAGCCGGGGCCGATGGACTCGGACAGGCCGTAGTTCGTGTCGTAGTCGTGGTGGGGGAAGTATTCCCTCCAGCGGGCGACTAAGGAGGGGGGTACGGGCTGTGCTCCGATGTGCATGAGCCGCCAGTTGGAGAGGTCAAAGTCCGAGAGGGAGAGGTCGCCTCTGTCCAGGGCATCCAGAATATCCTGCGCCC
>CAYXNK010000143.1:0-5804 GCA_964466395.1 uncultured Oscillospiraceae bacterium
ACCATAACGCCGCATTGCGGCTATGGTATAATGTCCGCTCTCTCCGCTTTTTAGCGGAGCGCATATAGCATCGCCGCAGCGCGGCATCATGGTTCAAATCCAAATTATGATAATGGTCAAAGTGGCCACTATTACAGGAAAGGAGCCGACATCATGGTTCAAATCCAAAACGAGCTTGGTCTTATCAGCATCACCAGCGACGTGTTCATGAACATTGCCGGGGATGCCGCAACAAATTGCTTTGGCGTCAAGGGCATGGGAGCGCGCTCAAAAACCGACGGCCTTGTCCATCTGCTTCGCAGAGAATCCATGTCAAAGGGTGTCGGTGTCAGCTTCGATGAAGACGGAAGCGTCTCGATTGCTTTGCACATTGTGGTTGATCACGGCGTCAATATCAAGGTTCTTGCGGGAAGCATCATGAACGAGGTCAGCTATAAGGTCTCCAAGGCGACGGGCGTTCCCGTCAAAACCGTCGATGTCTACATCGACTCCATGCACATCAGCTGAGATCTCCGACTGTCTCTTACAGTGGGCATGACCCGTCATTTCTCCCCGGAGGTGTTTTATTTTGAGAGAAATCATAGACAGCGCGAGCTTTACAGACATGTTGCTCTGCGCTGCGGCTGCGTTGGAAGTAAACAAGCAGCCAATTAACGAACTGAACGTTTTCCCCGTCCCCGATGGCGACACGGGTACAAATATGAGCATGACCATGAACGCGGGCGCGGCCGAGCTTCGGCGCAAAAAGCCCGCCACCGTGGGCGACGCCGCCAAAACAGCGGCAGACGCGCTCCTGCGCGGCGCCCGCGGCAACTCCGGCGTCATCCTCTCCCTTCTGTTCCGCGGCCTTGCTAAGGGACTCAAGGGCAAGGAACACCTGGATGCCTTCAGTTTTGCTGTGGCCATGCAGGAGGGTGTTGACGCCGCCTATAACGCCGTCATGAAGCCCGCGGAGGGCACCATTCTCACCGTTTCCCGCCTTTCGGCAGCAGCGGCGGCAGACTTTGCCGAAAACGGCAGCGATGTGGAGCTTCTGCTCTCTTGCGCGCTTGAAACCGCCAAAGAAGCGCTTGTCAACACGGTCAACCAAAACCCCGTTCTCAAAAAGGCCGGCGTGGTGGATGCCGGTGGCAAGGGCTATGTTGTGATTCTGGAGGCCATGCTCGCCTCCCTGCGTGGCGAGGTAACGCCGGATTCCTACGACCTTGCGTCCCCCTCCCTCAGCGAAACAGCGGACTTTGCCCGCTTTGAAGCCGGCGATATCACCTTTACTTACTGTACGGAGTTCATCGTCAGCCGGGACCACCAAAAATCCGCCGACCTCCTCCGCGCCTTCCTCCAGAACATTGGCGACAGCGCCGTTGTGGTGGATGACGAGGAAATTGTCAAGGTTCATGTCCACACAGACCTGCCCGGCGTCGTCTTAACCGAAGCTCTGACCTACGGCAGCCTGCTCACCGTTAAAATTGAAAATATGCGTGAGCAGCATTCTGAGCTCTCCGAGGGTGCGCAGCACGGCGGCGAGCATGCAGGTGAGCACCAAGGCCCCCTTGAGGTGGAAAAGGAGTTCGGCTCCGTGGTCGTCTGCGCCGGTGAGGGCATGGCAGACCTTTTCCGGGATCTGGGCGTTGACAAGATTATTACCGGTGGCCAGACCATGAACCCCTCCACAGAGGACATCTTAAAGGCCATCGAGTCCACCCCCGCCAATGTGGTCTATGTCCTGCCCAACAACAAAAACATCATCATGGCAGCCGAGCAGTGCGCCCCCCTTACGGAAAAGCGTGTTGTCATCCTGCCCACAAAAACCATCCCTCAGGGCGTTGCCGCCATGCTCAGCATGGATTTAACCACAGAGGATGAGGCTGAAATCACAGAGAGCGCCATGGAGGCCATTGCCAACGTCCACACCTCCTTAATCACCTACGCCGCCCGGGACTCCGACTTTGACGGCTATGAAATTAAGGCCGGTGAATTCCTCGGCATGTTGGACGGGGCCCTTCTGGGCAGTAACTCCGACATCGCGGCTCTGGTGGATCATCTTGTGGAAAAGCTCCTGGAGCTTTCCCCCGAGTTTATCACCGTCTATTACGGCGAGGACGTGGAGCCGGAAGCAGCAGAAGCCCTGGGTGCCGCCCTCAGCGCAGGTCTGCCCGAGGCAGATCTCAGCATCGTAAACGGCGGACAACCGGTTTACTACTATATGATTGCCGCAGAATAAGGCAAAAAACGCTCCCCGCCGGTGTCCACCGACGGGGAGCGTTTTTTTAGGAATGCGCCGAAGCGAATCATAATTTAAGCTTTGTTCTGACCCCCGCCCTTGGGCTTGTAATAGCGACGCTTTTTGTTCTTCGCGGCGCCCTTCTGCTGGCCTCCCGCCTCGCTTTGCACCGCAGGCTTTGCCTTGGCGGGCTCGGCTGCTGCGGACTTTTGTCCGCCCTCCGTCTGTTTCACGGGAGCCTTGGCCTTGTTGCCCTGCTGCCGGGGCTTGCCTCCAGCGTTCGCCGGCTTTTTCCGCGCCTCCTGGTTTCCGCCCGCCCCCTCCGGCCGTTTACCGCGGGGTCTCTGCCCCTGAGGCTTCTCTGCGCCCTCCGGCCTTGCCTGACTCGAGCTGTCCTCCGCAAAGAGGTTCGGAGCCGCCCAAATATCCTCCTCAGGCTCTTTTTCCGGCTTCTTGCGCACGATATCCTTGAGCAAATCAGGCAAGGGCTCTCCGAGCTTGGGTCTTCCACCCGGAACAGCCGCCACTTCGTCCGCATCCAAGAGGACAACCTCCTGCGCACCGTCACCATCAATTCGAACCTTGACCTTCTGGCGCAGCACATTGGTCTGAATCACATTGCCATAGCCCTGAGGGGTCTGGACAAAGGCGCCGTTTTTCGGAATGGTCTTGAGCAGCTCGTCATAGGCCTCCTGCTCATAGCGCAGGCAGCACATGAGCCTGCCGCAGCTGCCCGAAATCTTCGTGGGGTTTAGGGACATGGACTGGGTCTTCGCCATCTTGGTGGAAACCGGCTGGAACTCATTCAAAAACTGACTGCAGCAGTAGGGTCTGCCGCAGATTCCCATGCCCCCCAGCATCTTCGTCTCGTCCCGCACGCCAATCTGACGCAGCTCAATACGGGTGCGAAAGATGGCGGCCAAATCCTTCACCAGCTCCCGGAAATCTACACGTCCGTCCGCCGTGAAAAAGAACAAAATCTTGTTCCCCTCAAAGCCGCATTCCACATCCACAAGCTTCATCTCCAGCCCGTGGGCGGCAATCTTTTCTCTGCAAATAACAAGAGCCTCTTTCTCCCGCTCCTTGTTCTCCGCAGCAAGCTTCAAATCCTCTTCTGTCGCAATGCGAATCACAGGCCGCAGGGGCGCAATCACGCTCTCCTCGGTCACATAGTGCTCGCCATATGCGCAGATGCCGATATCCACCCCTTTGGAAGTCTCCACAATCAGTGTGTCTCCGGCGCGGATTTCAATTTCCTCCGGGTCAAAATAATAGGTCTTCCCATGGGGATTAAATTTAACGCTGACAACCTTAACCAAAGTATTTTCCTCATTTCATCGTTCAAAGACACAGAGCAGCCCTAAAACATGCTTTGCGCCTACGTTCAAACGCAGATATTCGTCCGCCCTGTCCAGGAGGGCAAGCAGCCGAAAGGCTTCCTTCCGGTTCACACCCTCAAGCCGCCCTCTTCCACAGAGAAAGGCCGCTAGATGCGCCTTTGCCGCCGCAATCAATCCCCCGAGCTTTTCCCCGTCCATGGCCTCATTTCTGCCCATAAAGGCACAGAGTCCCGGCTCATCTCCCCTTGCAAGCAGGGTGAGGTACTCCTCCGCCAGCTCGTGCTCCACAGGCTCCGGCGCTGTAGCCTTGTCAGGCTGCGGGCGCAGTAGCGCGCAGCGGGAGCGCACCGTGGGCAGCAGCGCCTCAGCGCTGTCTGTCAAAAGGAGAAAGACCGCATAGTGGGGCGGGTCCTCCAAAATCTTCAAAGCCGCGTTCTGGGCAGCTGAATTCATCAGCCCCGCGTCCTCAATCAGATAGACCTTCTTCGCGGCCTGGGACGGGCGGATAAAGGCATCCGCCGCCATCTGGCGAATCTGGTCAACCTGAAGATCTCTTTTCTTGTTGCCCTTCTCATCGATCTTCCGCGCAATTATAAGCAAATCGGGATGCCTTCCCGCCAGCACCAGCTTACAGGCAGGGCAGGTCAGACAAGGTCTTTCCCCTGTGCTGTCGCAGAGAAAGCGGCAGGCCAAAAGTTTTGCCTCATTTTCCCTAAGCGTTGCATCCTGAGAGGCGATAATATAAGCATGAGAGGAAAAGGCGCGCTCACCAAAATCCGCCATCACCCTTTCCCTCCTTTGCCAGGCTCTTTTATCATGCCCAGCCTTATCTTTTTATTCTACCTGTATTCTCAGCTTTCGTCAATTCAAAAATAAATCCATGGCGTTCTGCCCCAATACCCAAGCGGGCTGCCCTGCATCAAAATATCCCTGGAGGTTTTTCAATGAACATTATCGACTACGTAAAAACAGAGCTCCGCAGCTTCGCAGAGCACCCTTTAGGCCCTGCCGACAGCCTTGTTTTATCCCAGCTGGCCTATCTTGATTTTTCCGCCCTCGTTCCCCCTCCTGCAAGAACTCTCAAAACTGTCCGGCTTGCCGACTGCCTGCGGGCTGAGCTGTTTCCCGACATGCTCCAGAGAACCCTCCACCCTGACAAAAACCGTGATTTGCTCTTTGCCGCAGCCGCCAGCCCCCGCTTTCGGGAGCTTGGGCTCACGGCCTATGTCAGTGAATTTGATTACGAGGAAGAAAAACAGTTTTCCGCCGTTAGCTTTCTGCTTCCGGACAAGAGCCTCTACCTGGCCTACCGGGGCACGGACAACACCATCGTCGGCTGGAAGGAGGACTTCCACCTGGCCTTCATCTTTCCTGTCCCTTCCCAGAAACGCGCCCTCCAATATCTGCTGCACATTGCCGAAATCAGCCCCGGCGAACTGCTCCTCGGCGGCCATTCCAAGGGTGGAAACCTTGCAGTTTTTTCGGCCTTTTCCGCCCCTGAGTCCGTCCGCCGCCGCCTCAAAAAGGTCTATGACCACGACGGCCCCGGTTTCAAGGAGGGCGCCTTAGACTGCGAGGGCTATCGGGAAATTGCAGATCGCATCGAAAAAACCGTCCCCCAGTCCGCCCTGGTGGGGATGTTCCTGGAGGGGCACAAAAAATATACCGTCGTCAAAAGTACCCGTATCGGCATTCTCCAGCACGACCCCTTTTCCTGGAAAATCAAGGACGGGGACTTCATCAAAACCGAGGAAGTGAGCGATGCTGCCCGTTATTTCAACCGTACCCTGCGGGATTGGCTAACTGCCCTCTCCCCTGAGGAACTGGAAAAATTCACAGAGCTTTTGTTCGGTGTTTTGGATGTAGGCGATGCCAAAACCTTTGCGGAAATTGACCGAGAGTGGAAGAAAAACTACGCTGCCATCTTCAGTGCCATCCGGGAAACAGACCCCGAGATGAAAGCATTCATAGGCGAGCTGCTGCGGGAGTTCGGCAGCCTGCTGATTCATAATCTACGCTCCGGCAGCCGCCTGCGTCTCCCCTTCTTTAACCAAAGCAAAGAGCAAATGTAAGCATAAAAAACTCAAGAGGACTTCAACCGCCCTCTTGAGTTTTTTAATTTGTGTTGTCATCACGGCGACAGAGGGAAATCCCCCGCGCCGTCCTGCCTTACTGGCTCTTTTCAAGTTGCCTTTGAATAAAGGCAACAATCTGCCCAACTGCGCGCAGAACACTGGCGTCAT
>CAYXNK010000144.1:0-5663 GCA_964466395.1 uncultured Oscillospiraceae bacterium
GATATTGACACTTATGGCCTTGGATAAATAGTTACTTGAACTTTTAGCTGTTATGAATCGCGCAGTGCGGAGTATGTGGACGGTTCCCGCATATTCGCACTGCGCGTTTTCTATACACGGATTGCATTCGAAAGGAGAACCGGTTCATGCAAAACGATGTTGTCTTGTCTATGCGAAACATGTGCAAGACATTTCCAGGTGTGCGGGCCTTGCAGAATGTGGATTTCACCCTTCGCAAGGGCGAAATCCATGCGCTGATGGGTGAGAACGGAGCAGGAAAATCAACCTTAATTAAGGTCCTGACCGGAGTTTATAGTAAAGACGCCGGCAATGTTTCCCTTGCGGGCATAGACAAGGAAATTACTGTGAAATCACCGCGGGAAGCGCAGAATTTGGGGATCAGCACCGTTTATCAGGAAATCTCCCTATGCCCAAATCTCTCTGTAGCCGAAAACATCTTCATCGGACGCGGCAAACACAAATTTGTAAGCTGGAGGACGATGGAGAAAGCAGCCGGTGAGATCCTGAAAAACCTTAAGGTTCCGGCAAGGCCTAAACAGCAGCTTGGTAGCTGTAGCCTGGCCGTGCAGCAAATGGTTGCCATTGCTCGCGCTGTGGATATGGAGTGCAAGGTTCTAATACTGGACGAACCCACCTCCTCACTGGACGATCAGGAGGTCTCCATGCTGTTTTCGCTCATGCGTGATTTGAAGTCCCGCGGGGTTGGAATTGTTTTTGTCACACATTTTCTTGAGCAGGTATATGAGGTATGCGACAGAATTACAGTCCTGCGCAATGGCGAGCTTGTCGGGGAGTATAAAATCAAGGATCTGCCGCAGGTGGAGCTGGTATCCAAAATGATGGGAAAAGAGCTGGACGACTTATCCGGATTGAATAAAAAAGAGAGTTCCTTCGTTGATTCCGCTCGCACGCCTGTTTATGAGGCCATCGGGCTTTCAAGCGAGGTCCGCTCGAAGCCCTTTGACTTCAAGATTTACAATGGCGAGGTGAATGGTTTTACCGGCCTTCTAGGCTCCGGCCGCAGCGAAAGCGTACGTGCAGTTTTTGGCGCGGACAGGGTAACCGGAGGCAGAGTGAGGATGAACGGAAAACCCGTTAAAATATCCAAGCCGATTCATGCTATGAAAAACGGAATAGGCTATCTGCCTGAGGATCGTAAAAACGATGGTATTATTGCCGATTTGTCGGTGCGGGACAATATGATTCTAGCGTTACAGACAATGAAGGGCTTTTTTAGGCCCTTTTCCAAAGCGGAGGGGGAAGCCCTTGCCGAAAAATACATAAAACTGCTGGGAATTAAAACTGCTTCAATTAATACGCCGGCCAAGTCCCTTTCGGGCGGCAACCAGCAAAAAGTAATTTTGGCCCGTTGGCTCCTCACCAATCCACAGTATCTGATTTTGGATGAGCCCACGCGGGGGATAGACGTTGGAACAAAGGTGGAAATTCAAAAGCTCGTGTTAAAGCTGGCGGAGGATGGCGTGAGCGTTACGTTCATCTCATCCGAAATCGAAGAGATGTTGCGCACCTGCTCAAGGCTCATCGTCATGCGCGACAACAGCATCGTGGGCGAACTGAATGGAAGCGAAATCTCACAGGATAACGTAATGCGTACAATTGCGGGAGAGGCAGATTATGATGAGCAGAAGATTGAAACAATCATCTCAAAAAAATGAACGAGCCCCATTGCTTGTTCCACTGATTGCACTTGGCCTGCTGGTTATTTTTAATCTGATTCGGGATCCGGGCTTTTTTTCCATAGAGATGACCACAAATAACCAGGGCAATGCCGTTCTTGCTGGAAATCTCATCAGTATTCTTAACGGGGCGTCCGCGCTTGCGGTTTTGGCCATGGGGATGACCTTGGTCACTGCCGCCTCGGGCGGCCAGGATATCAGCGTAGGTGCAGTTGCGGCAATTGCAGGCAGTGTTTTTGTAGGCATCTTGCGCACAGGCGAGATTACAGCCGGAGCAATATTGCTTGCTTTTGCGGCCAGCTGTCTCGTCGCAGTAATTTTTGGCTTGTTTAATGGCACGCTAGTGGCCATGTTCAAGATTCAGCCGATGATTGCAACACTGATTTTGTTTACGGCCGGACGCTCCATAGCATATTGGATTAACGGCGGCGCCACACCGACAATTTCAAGTCCGCTGATCAACTACATTGGCAGCTTCATACCGGGCATTCCCATTCCTACGCCGGTTTTTATCGTATTGATATGCGGAGGTATCTTTGCGCTTCTCTTCAAATTAACAAATCTTCGCATCTATACCCAAGCGGTGGGAATCAACGAAAAGGCGGCCCGCCTAAACGGGATTAACACCGTCGGAATCAAGCTGCTGGCTTTTACCATATTAGGGCTTTGCGTTGCTGTTGCTGGCTGCATCAGCGTCTGCCGACTTGGATTGATTAACCACGAAACTCTCTTAATTGATATTGAGATGGACGCGATTTTGGCAGTGGCCATCGGCGGCAACATGCTGGGCGGCGGAAAGTTCAAATTAACCGGATCCATCTTAGGTGCCTATGTTATTCAAGGGCTGACGACGACGCTCTATGCTATGAAGGTCTCGTCCACAGAGATAAAAGCATACAAGGCGGTTGTTATTATCTTAATTGTGGCAATCGGTTCGCCGGTGGTAAAGGCCTATGCCGGCAAATTATGGCGCACACTGACAGCGAAAAGCAAACGGACTGCGATTGCGGAGGGTGAATAGTATGAAAGTGAATATAGCCACATCCACCTACTCAAAAGAACGTAAGCTCCGCGAACCGCTTACCGATACCAATCTGCTGCTGACCATCACGATTTGCATCTTTATCGCCATGTACATTATGGCGATAGCCGTCTGGGGTGGGGGCTTTCTAAGGCCACAACAGATTTTTGACATGTTTAATAACAATGCCTCGCTAATTATAGTTGCCTGCGGACTGACGATTGTTATGATCGGGGGAGGTATCGATATTTCCGTCGGGGGAATCACCGCCTTGGTGGTCATGTCCTGTGTCGTCCACCTTGATGACTTTGGTGGAAGCATTCTAAGCGCGGCAATGTTGGCTTTGGCGATAGGCCTGGCCTTCGGGCTGATTCAGGGGCTTCTGATTTCCTACCTGGAAATTCAGCCTTTTATCGTCACTCTTGCGGGCATGTTTTTTGCACGCGGGATGACAACCATTGTTAGTGTGAATCCCCGCACAGCTGAGCACGCGGGTTTTTTGGCGTTAAAGGATACAAGGGTGGAAATCCCGTGGCTCGGCTACGCCGCCAAAAGCGGCGACCTGATTCCCGGAAGGATAGAAACTGGCGTTATTGTCGCATTGGTGGTTGTGCTGACTATTTTTATCGTCCTTAAATGGTCAAGGTTCGGACGCAATCTCTATGCCGCGGGCGGCAATCGCCAAAGCGCGCTGATGCTTGGCATCAATGTAAAACGCACACGGTTTTATTCCTATCTTTTATGCGGCTTGCTATCCGGGGTCGCTGGCTTTGTCTTTCTCATGCACACTGGCGCGGGCAATGCCACAAATGCCGCCGGAGCCGAAATGAACGCCATAGCGGCGTCTATTATTGGCGGCACCCTTCTGACCGGCGGCGTCGGAAATGTGATTGGCACGCTCTTTGGCGTGCTCACGCTGACAACAATCAAATCAGTTGTCATTGCCTCCGGACTCAGGGAACCATGGTGGCAAAGTATTACCACCGGCGCGATGCTCTGCTTCTTTATTCTGCTGCAAAGTGTTGTTCTCGCCAGCCGCAGCAAGGGCGGCAGTTTCAAGGCGGTGCTTCCTGAGTGGCTGAAGTTGCGGGGAAAGGTCGGAAATAACAGTGACGTTTCCTAGCTCCGCTTCTTCACATTCCTGAGAAGCACATAAAAGAGGGAGTGATACTGCTTGAATAACAGGACATATCTGGGAATTGAATTTGGGTCGACACGTATAAAGGCCGTGCTTACAGATGATGCAGGCAGCGTATTAGCGTCAGGGAGTCAAGACTGGAAGAACCGCCTTGAAAACGGCATCTGGACTTACAGCCTTGAGGATATTTGGCAGGGACTCCAAAGCTGCTACAAGAGCCTTTCCGACGACGTGAAAGAGAAATATGGTGTACCGCTCAAAACCGTAGACGCGATCGGTGTCAGCGGTATGATGCACGGCTACATGCCCTTTGACGCGAGCGGAAACCTCCTTGCGGGCTTTCGCACCTGGCGCAACACGATTACCGCGGAGGCCGCAGAAAAGCTGACCGCGTTCTTTGACTTCAACATGCCGCAGCGCTGGAGCATTACCCATCTTTATCAGGCGATGCTCAACGGCGAGGCGCATCTAAAGGACATTAACTATCTATGCACCCTCGCTGGATATGTGCACTGGAAACTGACAGGTGAAAAGGTGCTGGGTATAGGCGACGCTTCCGGCATGTTCCCGATAGACAGCGGAAAAAACGATTATGACGCTGGAATGATGGAAGCATTCGACACTCTCGCCGCAAAGGCGGGCTACGCCTGGAGCCTTCGGGAAATCATGCCCCGGATTTTGCCGGCGGGCGAACTGGCCGGGGTTCTGACACCTGAGGGAGCCGCTCTCCTGGATGCCTCAGGCGAGCTTCAAGCAGGCATCTCCTTCTGTCCCCCGGAGGGCGACGCAGGAACGGGAATGGTGGCCACCAACAGCGTTGCTGCCAGAACTGGCAACGTGTCCGCGGGGACTTCGGTATTTGCAATGTCTGTACTGGAGAAGCCCCTATCCCGTGTCTATCCTGAAATCGATATAGTAACGACTCCCGCCGGGGCCCCCGTTGCCATGGTGCACTGCAACACCTGCACATCGGAGCTGGACGCGTGGATTGGACTTTTCCGTGAAGCAATTGGAAGCCTTGGCATGAAGGCGGACATGGGTACGCTCTACAGCGCTCTTTTTTATAAGGCGCTTGAAGGGGATAAGGACTGCGGAGGCCTAGTTGTTTACAACTACCACGCTGGGGAGCCGATTACTGGCTTTGAGCAGGGCTGCCCACTTTTCGTGCGTGAGCCTAACAGCCTCTTTACTCTGCCCAACTTCATGCGTGCGCAGCTCTACTCCAGCCTTGCGACGCTCCGACTGGGCATGGATATCCTCACCGAAAAGGAGCAGGTCACCTTAGACAGGATGCTGGGGCACGGCGGATTTTTCAAAACCCCGGCAGTTGGACAGGGTATTATGGCGGCGGCCCTGGGCATCCCCGTCACCGTCATGGAGACGGCCGGTGAGGGAGGCCCATGGGGTATGGCGGTTCTGGCTTCATATATGAAAAACAAGGCTGTCGGTGAGCGGCTGGACGCCTATCTGTCCAAAAGGGTCTTTGCGTCGGCTCCCAGCATAACGACAGTGCCGGACAAGGCGACCGTTGAGGGTTTCGCAAGCTATCTAGCACGTTTTGTGAAAGGGCTGCCCATTGAACGCGCCGCAGTCGAAAATCTATATGATTGAGAGGTTTACTATGACAAACAATTACGAGTTCTGGTTCGTGACCGGAAGCCAGTTTCTCTACGGAGACGAAGCGCTGCATCAGGTGGCGGAAAACAGTAAGCAAATCGTCGACGCGCTCAATGCCGGCGGCTTGCTTCCCTGCAAGGTTGTCAACAAGACGACGATTGTTACAAAC
>CAYXNK010000145.1:0-5654 GCA_964466395.1 uncultured Oscillospiraceae bacterium
TCCGTGCCAAGATATCCGGCACGCCCGAAATCCTCAGACTGGACGTTTTCAGAAGCAACACCAACATCTATGCCCAGCTCATCGACGATGTCAACGGCGTCACACTGGCCTCTGCTTCTTCCGTCGAGAAGGACTTTGAGGGCAGCGGCGCAAACATCGAGGGCGCCAAAAAGGTCGGCAAGCTCATCGCTGAGCGCGCCAAGGCAAAGGGAATTGAAAACGTATGCTTCGACAGAGGCGGCTATCTTTATCACGGCCGTGTTAAGGCATTAGCAGACGGCGCCCGCGAGGGCGGTCTGAACTTTTAGTCGGGAGGAGGAAACAAAATGGCTTATAATAACAATAGAGACAACAGACGTGGAAACGAAGCCCCGTCTGAATTTACTGAGAAGGTCGTTTCCCTCAACCGCGTTTCCAAGACCGTTAAGGGCGGACGTATTTTCAAGTTCTCCGCGCTCTGCGTGGTGGGTGACGGTAAGGGCCGCGTAGGCTTCGGACTGGGCAAGGCCGGCGAAGTCTCTGAGGCAATCCGCAAGGGTATTGACGATGCGAAGAAGAACATCGTAACCATTACCCTGTCCGAGAACACCATCCCCCACGAGGTGGTTGGCGTGTTCGGCGCGGGCAAGGTTCTGCTCAAGCCCGCAGCACCCGGTACCGGTGTTATCGCCGGCGGCGCTGTCCGTGCCGTTGTCGAGGCAGCCGGCATCAAGGATGTCCGCACAAAGTGCCTGCGTTCCAACAACCCCCAGAACATCGTGGCCGCTACCATGGTCGGCCTGCGCAGCCTCCGCGATGCGGAACAGGTTGCCGTTTACAGGGGCAAGACCGCAAAAGAAATCAAGGAATAGGAGGGTTTGTCAATGGCTAATCTTAAGATAGAGCTTGTGAAGAGCTTAAACGGCAGATTGGATAAGCACATTGCCACTGCCAACTCTCTGGGTCTGCACAAGATCGGCAATGTGACCGTGCAGCCCGACAATCCCCAGACCAGAGGAAAGATTGCCCAGGTTGGTTATCTTCTGAAGGTTACCGAAGAATAGGAGGCGCTGGCATGAAACTCAATGAACTTTCCCCCGTTGCCGGTTCTACTCACGTGGCCAAGCGTAAGGGCAGAGGCCATGCTACTGGTAACGGTAAGACCGCGGGCCGCGGCCACAAGGGCCAAAAGGCCCGTAGCGGCGGTGGCGTCAGAGTTGGCTTTGAAGGTGGACAGATGCCTATGGCACGCCGCGTTCCCAAGCGTGGTTTCAACAACATTTTTGCAAAGCCGCTCACTGCAATTAACGTTTCTGTGCTCAACAGATTTGAAGATGGTGACACTATCACCGCGGAAAAACTGCTTGCTGTCGGCGTATTGTCTAAATGTGAGTATGGCTTGAAGGTTCTTGGAACCGGAGACCTTACCAAGAAGCTTACTGTACTGGCAACCGCTTTTTCCGAGACTGCGAAGCAGAAAATTGAATCCGCAGGCGGGAAGGCGGAGGTGGTCTAAGTGCTCGAAACACTCCGCAACGCATGGAAAATTGACGAGCTGCGCAAGAAGATTCTTTTTACGCTCTTTATCATCCTGCTCTACCGTTTGGGAAACGCAATTCCTGTTCCTTATGTCAACATTGAGGAACTGGGCAGACATTTTGATTCGCTCAAGAATACTGTGCTCGGACTCTACAACGTTATGTCCGGCGGCTCGTTCTCACAGGCTACGATATTCGCACTGTCCATCCAGCCGTATATTAACGCATCGATTATCATTCAGCTTCTGACCATTGCAATCCCTGCCTTAGAGCGCCTTCAGAAGGAAGGCGGCGAGGAAGGCAAGAAGAAGCTTGCAGCAATCACCCGTTATTCCACCGTTGGCATCGGCCTGCTTCAGGGCTTTGCCTTCTATATCATGATTCGCAACTACAATCTGCTTGTATCCACCGGCATTTGGGAAGCCATTGTCATCGTGCTGACCTTCACCGCCGGCTCCGCCCTCATTATGTGGCTGGGTGAGCAGATTACGGAGTTCGGAATCGGCAACGGCATCTCCATCATCCTGTTTTCCAGCATCGTTGCCCGCTTCCCCAGCTCCATCATCCAGACCGTCACCGGCGTTTCTACAAAGGCCCTCTCGATTCCCATGGTTCTTCTCATGCTCATCGGCGCCCTGGCAATCGTCGTTTTGATTGTTTTTGTCACCGATTCCGAAAGAAGAATTCCCATCCAGTATTCAAAGCGGGTTGTGGGACGTAAGATGTATGGTGGACAGAGTACACACCTTCCCATGAAGGTCAACATGTCCGGCGTCCTGCCGGTGATCTTCGCCCAGTCCATTGCCTCACTGCCCGCGACCATTGCGGCCTTCTTCCCCGCGCCTACTTCGGGATTCTGGCAGGGCTTCCTGAAGGTGATTGACACCTCGTCCATCCTGTATGCGATTTTGTATCTTCTGCTGATTATCTTCTTCTCCTACTTTTATTCCACCGTCCAGTTCAACCCGGTGGAGATTGCAAACAACCTGAAGAAGAACGGCGGGTTCATTCCCGGCTTCCGTCCTGGCAAGCCGACCAGTGAATACATTCAGAAGTCGCTGAACAAAATTACACTCTTCGGCGCGATTTACCTCGGCATCGTCGCCGTTACGCCTATCTTAATCAGCGTTTTTAGTGAGTCCGCCAGAAATAGCGGCATCTCGCTGGGCGGAACTTCAATTATCATCGTAGTCGGTGTTGCCCTTGAAACAGTCAGGGCGATTGAGGCTCAGATGATTATGCGCAACTACAAGGGCTTCCTCGATTGATCATAGTCACAGAAGGAAAAGCCAGCATGTGCCGGCTTGCCTGTATGCGGCGCCGGCTGTTTGAGAGACAGCCGAAAATGCCCGTGCCGCAGAGCCCAAGGTTGGCTCTGCGGCGGACAGGGCAATGCGAAAGGAACGATCAGATTATGAAGTTGATTCTTTTAGGCGCACCCGGTGCGGGGAAAGGTACGATGGCGGACAATCTCAACCGCCTGTACAATATCCCAATCATCTCTACAGGGAATATTCTGAGAACCGCAATGAAAGAGGGCACCTCCGTTGGTCTGAGGGCAAAGGAATACATGGACAGCGGAAGGCTTGTGCCGGACGATATTATTATCGACATTATTCGGGAGCGCCTCTCTGAGGATGACTGTAAAAATGGCTACATTCTGGACGGAATGCCCAGGACAATTCCCCAGGCAGAGGCATTGGTTGAGGGCGGCATCGAGATTGACGCTGCGCTTTCCCTTGAAATTTCTGACGAAGCCATCATCAAGCGCATGGCTGGTCGTCGCGCCTGCGCGAACTGCGGTGCCTCCTATCATCTTGTCAATATCCCCCCCAAGGTGGAGGGAATCTGTGACAAGTGCGGCGGTGAGCTGATCATGAGGAAGGACGACGGACCCGAATTGATTCGGGAGCGCCTTGCAATTTATCACAGAGAAACAGAGCCTCTCAAGAACTTTTACGAGAAGAGGGGCATCCTCCACACGATCGCCTCAGGGGGATCTGCACAGGAGGCAACTGAAGCGGCTGTAAAGGCTCTTGGGCGATGAGAAGTATTATTATCAAAGCCCCACGGGAAATGGAGCTCATGCGTACATCGGGGAAAATTACCGCGGCGGCTCGCGCGCTTGCGCGGGACTTGGTGACCTCCGGTATCACGACTCAGCAAATAGATCGAGAAATTAATAAGTTCATCACAAAATCCGGTGCTGTGCCGTCCTTTTTGGGATATGGCGGATTTCCCGGCAGCGCCTGCATCTCGGTGAACGAAGAAGTAATCCATGGAATCCCCGGCAGACGCCTAATTCACGCGGGCGATATCGTCAGCGTTGATGTGGGTGCCTTTAAGGGCGGTTTTCATGGTGACTGCGCGGCAACCTTTGCCGTAGGCGAGATTTCCGAGGAGGCAAAAAGACTCATCGAAGTCACACGTCAGAGCTTTTTTGAGGGAATTAAGTTTGCGAAAGAGGGTTACCGCATCTCCGATATCTCTCACGCCATCCAGGACTATGTGGAGCGCCACGGCTATTCGCTGGTTCGGGAATATGTGGGGCACGGCGTCGGGAAAAACCTTCACGAGGCTCCTGAGGTTCCAAACTTCGGCGAGCCCGGACATGGACCTCGTCTCGTCAGAGGGATGACCATCGCGATTGAACCCATGGTCAACATTGGCGGCAGGGCCGTCCGCGTTTTAGATAACGACTGGACGGTTGTCACCGTTGACGGCAGCCTGTCTGCGCACTATGAAAACACAGTGCTGATTACAGACGGGGAGCCGGAGATTCTGACCATGGCGGAGGACCTGTAATGGAGACCGCAAGGCCGTCCGACATCGTTTTCTCACTCGCCGGTCACGACATGCACAGCGCGTATTTTGTCCTTGAAACGGAAGAGCGCTATGCCTTTCTTGTTGACGGTAAGACGAGAAAGCTCACAAACCCCAAACGCAAAAGCCTCAAGCATATCCGCTTGGGGAAAACGGGATCACAGGAGCTCGCCGAGGCCTTAGTCCAAGGCGGAGTGACAGACACTGCAATCCGGAAGGAGCTTGCAATATTTCGCAGCGAGGCCGGCATGACCGAGGAGGGAAAAACAGTTTGTCAAAAGATGATGTTATAGAGTTTGAGGGCAAGGTCATTGAGGCTCTGCCCAACACAATGTTTCAGGTTGATATCGGAAACGGGCACACGATTCTGGCCCATATTTCCGGTAAACTGCGGATGAACTTCATCCGTATTCTTCCCGGGGACAAGGTCACAGTGCAAATGTCACCCTATGACCTCACACGGGGAAGAATAGTCTGGCGAAGCAAATAATGGAGGTTTAGTTATGAAAGTAAGACCGTCCGTGAAGCCGATGTGCGAAAAGTGCAAAGTCATCAAGCGCAACGGCAAGGTAATGGTTATCTGTGAAAATCCGAAGCACAAGCAAAGACAGGGCTAAGAGAAGCCAGTCTGAAGCTGCGCATGAGTCTTGCCGGATCAGCTCCCCACAGGAGTCGGCATCAAAGCGAAAGGAATGATTAAAAAATATGGCACGTATCGCCGGAATTGACCTGCCTAAGGACAAGAGAATTGAAATTGCGCTCACCTATGTTTACGGCATCGGCAGCACCAGTGCAAAAAAGATACTGGAAATGACCGGAGTTGACCCTGACATCCGCGTGAAGAACTTAAGCGAGGAAGACGAGTCCAAGCTGCGCGAATGCATTGAAAACAACTTCATGGTTGAGGGAGACCTGCGCCGCCGCACGGCTCTTGACGTGAAGCGCCTGATTGAAATCGGCAGCTATCGCGGCCTGCGCCACAGACGCGGCCTGCCTGTCCGCGGACAGAGAAGCAAAACAAACGCCCGTACCCGCAAGGGTCCGAAGCGCACAATTGCCAATAAGAAGAAGTAAGGGAGGGAACACCGTCAATGGCAGCACCTAAGAAAAAGGTTAGAATGCGCCGTAAAGAGCGCAAGAACATTGAAAGAGGAGTCGTTCACATTAGGTCCTCCTTTAACAACACCATGATAACAATCGCAGATGTTCACGGAAATGTAATTTCCTGGGCGTCCGCTGGTGAGATGGGCTTCCGCGGAAGCAAGAAGTCCACACCCTTTGCTGCACAGACAGCAGCAGAGACCGCTTCCAAAG
>CAYXNK010000146.1:0-5575 GCA_964466395.1 uncultured Oscillospiraceae bacterium
TAACAACTCCTGTGGCGCCTTTACGTAAGATCAATCCTGAGCATACAGAAAGTTAAGCTTTTTATTGAAAAGACCCATCTTAAGGAATTCTTAATTCCCCGGCCTGTTTATTTTTAATCTGCCCCCCTATATCATAGAAACCAAGGAGAGAAGCTATGTATCATATTTTGATTTGCGACGATGAACGCGATATCGTCAGCGCCTTGAAGATTTTTCTATCCGACGGGGACTATCGCCTGTTTGAGGCCTATACGGGCAGAGAGGCCTTGGCTGTTATGAACCAAAACGAGATTCACCTGGTTTTGATGGACGTGATGATGCCCGAGATGGATGGCATCTCCGCTATGGTGAAGATTCGAGAGGAGAGCAATGTGCCGATTATCCTCCTGACGGCCAAGAGCGAGGACACGGACAAGATTCTCGGCCTGAATCTGGGAGCGGACGACTATATCACAAAGCCCTTTAACCCGGTGGAGGTATTAGCGCGGGTCAAGTCCCAGCTGCGCCGGTATATGCAGTTGGGCGGCGGCGTGAAAATGCCCCAATGCCATCGCATTGGTGGCATCGAGCTGGACGACCTGGCCAAGTCGGTGAGCCTGGACGGCAAGCCGGTTTCCCTGACTCCCACAGAATATGATATTTTGAGGCTTCTCATGTCCCACCCCGGACAGGTCTTTTCTCCCAAAGAGATTTACAGGCGGGTGTGGAACGATGCGCCCCTGGGCAGCGAGAGCACGGTTGCCGTGCACATCCGGCACCTGCGGGAAAAGCTGGAAATTAATCCCGCTGAGCCGCGCTATTTGAAAATTGTCTGGGGACACGGATATAAGATGGAAAAGGGAGCGGGAACATGAAAGGAAGAAAACTAACCCACAGCGCGGTCGCCAAGACCATAGCATTTTTTCTCGTGGTACTGATGACACTGCTCGCGGTGGGTTGTGTTTTGGGTGCGGTGGTTTTGGTTCAGGGGGACTTTTATATCCGAAGCAAGGAGCAGATCATTGATGACGAGTTGTATTACCCAGCCAGATCAGACAGCCGCACGGCCCTCTACCTGGTTTTGCAGGGCGACGAGGAGGGGCTGTGGCGCAGCTTTGAAAACACGAATTTCAGCTATGAGATTATCGACAGCCAAGGCGCCAGACTGGCGGACACCCGCAAAGCAGGTCAAACCAAGCCTAATTATACCTTTGTCATTGAAAAAGACGAGCTAGGAGTCCCCGAGCTTGTGGGCGAAGAAACTTATGAGGTGAGAGCCTATATTGATCAAAGCCTTTCTCAAACAGACAAGTATTCTCTGCTGCATAAGCTGCTGAGCCTAGGCCATGATCTGCGCTATGCCGTTTATGCAATCGGCATTTTAGCGGGGCTTTTGGCAGCAGCCTGCTTTATATTTCTGCTGTTTGCCGCAGGGCACAGGGCGGGACAGGAGAAGCTGTACGCGGGCGGCCTTGTGAAGGTGCCCCTGGATCTGCTCGTTGTGGCTGTGGGCTTTTTAATCTTCGTGGCCCTCTCCCTGTTTTTCGACAATGTCTCGTATCATACGAGTGACCTCTTTGCCTTCATGCTCGTAGTGCTTGCCACCGTGGTGGCTCTTGCTGTGGGTATGGGGCTCTGCATGAATTTTGCTGTCCGGGTGAAGCTGGGGCGCTGGTGGGAAAACACCGTGGCCTACCGCCTGCTCGCCTTCTGTTGGCGGCTGCTTAAGGGACTTTGGCGGGGATTCGTCGGCCTGTTTTTGAACCTGCCCCTGATTTGGAAAACCGCCCTGCTGCTCACCGGTATTACGGCTATTGAATTTTTGATCTTTGTCGCCTTCTACTATGACACCTCCTGGATTCTTATGGCTTGGATTCTGACGCGTCCTGTGGTCCTCCCGGGAGTGCTCTATCTGGCGCTGGTGCTCCGGAGATTGCAAAAGGGCGGTGAAGCCCTGGCGGAAGGCGATCTCTCTTATCAGGTGAACACAAAATATATGATTTGGGACTTCAAAAAGCACGGCGAAAAGCTCAACTGTATCGCCGAGGGCATGGCACGGGCGGTGGAGGAGCGGCTCAAGAGCGAGCGCTTCAAAACGGAGCTGATTACCAATGTGTCCCACGATATTAAAACGCCGCTGACCTCCATTGTGAACTACGCCGAGCTGATCGGCAGGGAGGAGACGGAAAACCCCCAGATTACCGAATATACCCAGGTGTTGCTGCGGCAGTCCGAACGGCTGAAAAGCATGATTGAAAATCTTGTGGAGGCTTCCAAGGCGTCCACGGGAAACGTGGAGGTTTTACTGGCCCCCTGCGAGGTGGGTGTCCTGCTGACTCAGGCTGTGGGAGAATATGAGCAGCGCCTGGCGGATCGAGAGCTTGCGCTCATTGTCAAGCAGCCGGAGACCCCGGTGAGGATTATGGCTGACGGCAGACTGCTCTGGCGGGTCTTCGACAACCTGATGAATAACATCTGCAAATATGCCCAGAGCGGCACGCGGGTCTACCTGAGTATCGAGGTCAAAGGCGATGAGGCGGTCACTTCCTTTAAAAACACCTCAAGCTATGCCCTGGATATCCCGGCGGATGAGTTGTTCGAGCGCTTTGTAAGAAACGACGCCGCCCGCAGCAGCGAGGGAAACGGTCTCGGCCTCTCCATTGCCCAAAGCCTGACAGAGCTGCAAAACGGAAAGCTCGCCCTCACCGTAGACGGCGACCTGTTCAAAGCAACGCTGCATTTCCCCGTCCTGGGCTGAAGAGGAGCGGGGAGATGAGCCCGCAAATGAGGATAGCACATTGCCCCAGACTGAGCGCTGACAGGAAAAATGTTGCTGTGTGCTCCGTGGTTGCAATAATTTTTTCTTGGCTGTTATCTAAAAAAGCCAAATTTACTAACAAAACAAGACTGCAAGATCTATATTTCGGTCTGGCAGTCTTGTTTTTTCAAAATTTTAAAGAAATTGGGATTTTTCTAAAGTTCAGATTTTGCAAAGCCGATACAAATGTTGTATAATGTTTATCTATAGTCCTGGCGAAATTATGAGAGAGCGGAGAATCACCAAATGAGTATGTTGAATCAGCAAGGAACATCCCCGGAGGCACATCCGGCTGCCGAAGGCAACACGCAAAAGAGTGTTGACGCGGTTGTCAGGGTGCTGATTGGAGAGAGCGCCCTTTCCGCGAGCCTGTTAATTAACCCACCGGTGCATGGCGGGGCTGCGCCCACGCTGAGCAGTCTGCGCGCGGCGCTTGCCGAGCATGATGTGGGCTTTGGCGTCGATCAGGAGGCTCTGGCAACGCTGGAGAAGAGCCCGGTGTATGACCAGCCTGTCCTTGTGGCCAGGGGCACGGCTCCGGTGAACGGCAAAAACGGCGAATTGGCCATCCACTTCAATACAGGAAAGCACAGTCTGAAGCCCAAGGAGAATGAGGACGGAACGGTGGACTACAGGAATCTTGACCTCATTGACAACGTGTATGCGGGGCAGCTTTTGGCTACGCTGAGCTTCCCCACGGAGGGCAGCCCCGGAATGTCCGTGAAAGGACAGGCCATCTCTCAGAGAAAGGGTCGTCCGATCCCTGTCTGTGTGGGAAACAATACGGAGCTGAGCTCGGATGGAAAGAGCCTCTATGCCAAGATTGACGGTCAGGTGGATTTCATCAAACAGAAGGTCTGCGTCAACGAGACCTATCACGTAAAGGGCGATGTAGACATGGCGACGGGGAATGTTCACGCCCTAGGCAATCTCGTAATCAAAGGAGATGTAAAGCCCGGATTCTCCATTGAAACAGGCGGAAGCCTGGACATCTACGGCACGGTGGATTCTTCAAAGATTTCCGCGGGAGGCAACATCCGGCTCAGAAGCGGTATCATTGGCAGTGAGATGCACTGCGAGGGCGACCTGATTAGTCGCTTTGTTGAAAGCTGCAACATTTTCGTCAAGGGGGACATTGATGCGGAATATGTGATGCACAGCAATGTCCACTGTGGCGGCAATCTGACCACAGCTGGAAAAAGGTCAAGGATTTTGGGCGGACAATGTGTCTCCAGCGGCAACATTACATCCGGCAACATCGGCTCCACCTCCTATGTGCGAACAAGGGTCGAAATCAGCTCCCGAGATGCCATTCTGGGCAGACACCAAGAGCTTTTAGAGCAGAGAGAGAGCCTGGAAAAGCTGTTGGAGGGACTCAAGCCCCTTCTGACCCTGTATGCCCAGCTGCAGCGGGCGAACAGGGTTACGCCCGACAAGCAGGAGTCGTTCAACGACATCCTGAGAAAGCAAAAGGCGGCAGTTTCAGCCCTGGAGGACGTGAATGTTAGGCTGGAGGAGACCACGGAATCCATCCAAAATCACGGTGGCGGCAAAATTATTTGCCCGGGAACCATCTATCCCGGCACGGAAATCACCATCGGTACGGCCAAATACAGCATCGATCACGCCATGCGCAACGTGTCCTTTGGCTTTGCCTCCGGAGAGATTTACTACGCCCCCGCCCGCTGAATCAACGAGACAGGAAAACAAAAAGCTCCCAACACATCATGCGTTGAGAGCTTTTTTTGTGCAATTTTGCACAAAGGGGAGCGCGATGTTGCCTTAGGTCTGAGTAGCTCTGTGAAAAACGTTTTTAGGCTCGGGAAAGATCCTGTCCCTGCCAAAACCGCTCCAGAGGAGCATAGGACAAATAGGCCACAACGGAGGTAATGAGAATTTCCGGCAGCATATAGGATGCGTTATAAGCCAGAGACCAAACGGTCGGTGCCCAGCCCAGCTCATTGGGGAAAAGCGCCTCCCAAATAATGATGCCGCTGATAAAATGACAGACAAAGCGCCCAAAAAAGGTGACGGCAATCCCGACGACAAGGGCCAGACGGCGGTTTTTGAAAACGTTGCAAAAGGCTGCGGAGAAACCGATGACGCAAAAGGCGGCGACATAGTCCAAAAGGATAACGGCCGCAGCGCTGGCGGCGTTCGGCATATATTGCACGTTACTAATTCCTAAAACCAGCTGCAAAAGACTGTAGACCAGGGCGGAAAACACGCCCCATTTTGTGCCATAGCGCCAGGCGAGCATCACAAGGGGGAGCATGCTGCAGACAGTAATACCGCCTCCGTATACCCAAGGACCCTTGAAGGTGAAAATGGAAAGGGAGAGCACAGTGCCGATGGCGATGAGCATACTGCTTTCTGCGATGCGCTTGAGATTTACTTTCATGAATAAGCCTCCGATTTTTCTGCCGTGAAACGGCTAATATTTTATTGCAAGGCAATAAAAAGCCCGCAGTTGCGGGTATGGCAACGCGGTCTATCAAAGGAATATTCCGTTTGATTCCTACGCCGGCATTACCCGGATCAGGTTCGAGGGTCCCAGGCACAGTTCTGCCTGATCTCAGCCGACTTTGGGTCAGCACCCCTTGTGCAAAGCACGAAATTATTATAATATCACGTGGCGGCTTTGTCAAGCATATGTGAGGGGTGTTTTGATTTTGAATCAGTGCAAGTGAGATTGCGGGCTTTTATGGTTTTTTCTTTTTTATTAAGTGCAGGCGAGACCTGCAACCCTTCCACCCCATTTCTTTTTGATTTCGTCAA
>CAYXNK010000147.1:0-5547 GCA_964466395.1 uncultured Oscillospiraceae bacterium
CCCAAATGTAAATAAAAAACAATTAAAACACAAAGCGCACAAAGCGTAGAAAGAGGTTAAAAATGAGAACACAAGTCCAGTTAAAAGCCCTTGTAGCGGGCAAATCAAGCAAGAGGTCACAAGACGGTACAAAAGAATATTACAATGTAGCAATCGTTCAAGAGGGCGAAGCGGGAAGCGTTTCATGTACGCAGGAAGTATTTATGGCTATCGAACCGATGAACCAGTATTTTCTTGGCGCTGAAATAAGTGATTATCAAGGTAAATTGTCTTTGAAAATCAGTTCAATATTACAATCACCCACAAGTGCAAAATCTTCTGTCGAAAAATAAGCGATAACACCCTTTTTCTTGATAACAGATTTTATCAAGGAATAACCCGTAAGTGGTTATGGTGTAGTCATATATTTGACATGACGGAAATAACCAAAAATGGAAGGTTAGACGATGAAAAACATTATTTCAAAACATAAAATTGAGATTGTATATGTCGTTGTTATTTTGCTTATGATTATTTATGGTACAGTAACGGCACATGCGGAAGTATCTGATAATATTGCCGATGAGCAAGTTATTATCGAAGAAGATAAAGAAACTACAACCCCCGACACCGTTCCTGCGGAGTTAGAGGAAGAACCCCCAAAAGAGGTGGCTGAAGATGTGGAAACTGAAACGATTAATAAAGAAGTTAGCGAGAACATTGTTGCTGTGGTGGTAGACGAGCAACTATCAGAAGATACTGAACAAATCGAAAACACCGATTTTTCCGAAGTGATTAATATTTTGAATATGATTGTAACCTTGTTATCTTCATTAATCATTGGAGTTGGTCTATTGATAGGCACGATATGGTGCGGAAAGGTCTTTAGGTGGTTGGAATGATAGAAACGCAAGAAACAGTTGCATATGCTATACAGTATCTATCTCTTGGTATTGGATACGGTTTTATCATAACAGTTGTGTTAGTATTTATATCTTATGGAATTAAAAAAGGTTTTTCGTTGTTGAACTCATAGTATGTAACCCAAAAAGGGAATACATAAATAATATACATTGCGTTCTAAGGCAATGAGAAGGGAGAAAAAAAATGGAAGGATTAAAAACAGCATTCGAAACAGCGCTTGGTACAGTACAGACAGATACGATGTCATTTATTACATCAGCGCTTCCAGTTGGTCTTGCTATTGCAGGAACATTTATTGCGATTAAGTTAGGAATTAAGTTTTTCAAAAAAATTACTGGCTAAAGAGTAGTAGATGTGTAAAGGGGGTTAACCAAAATGGTCAATCCCCTTTTCTTTCAAAATATGAGAAGGGAAATATTGAAATATGAAAAAAGTAATAAAAAAGACGCTAGTTATGATATTAGTATCTACTCTCATTGTAACAAGCGTTACACATTATGAAAGACAAGAAGTAAAAGGCGCTGTTACCATATCTCTAACAACCGCTGAAATTATTGCTTTAATTTTGGGTGGGGGTGCTGTTGCTGGATTAACTTTAAGTAGAAAAGGAGTCACCGAAGAAAATTTCAAAGTATCATGGAATGATTTGTTGCGTACTGTCCAGTCACCCGGAATGGGTGCTACTATTGAAATACTTAAAGAAACTACAAAATATTGCGGTCAAGCATGGTCTGCATATGAACAAGAAGGATTGCCTTGGGATTTGCCAGTAGGTGGAATTGAAGGAAACCCAACTCGCAGAGAAATTTGGTCCGAAACATGGGACACTAACCCCCTTGATTTTGAATTGTTTAGGCAAACCGTTAATAACAATAATCCAACCGAACCACCCGAAAATGATAGTGGAAAATTTGTATTAAAGTTGCTCGCAGGCACATTAGGTTTTTCAGCATTGGTTGGTGCTTCGGGTTATTTTGGTGAGGATATTATTACATTTCTTGAAGGTACCGAAGCGCCCGAAACTATTATAAACCCCAACACTGGGGAAATTGTCACAAGAGACGGTGATTTTACTTGTAATGAATATACTGTTGGAATGGAAAAAAAATATCGCCTTCTTTCGACTTTGCCAGATTTGACATATCAATACAAACATGAAACATATGTAAAAAAACAAGTAAAAGATATTAATGTTACTGGAACGGATATTTATGGTTATTATAATCAAGAAGGGGATAAGGTGTTTTTCTATTCATTGGAGGACAAACCTTTTATATTAGGTTTAAATGAAACAAAAATAAAAGATATGAGAATTCCCGAAGATGGTTGGTTTATATCAAGTTATACTGAATTTAATTTAGGTGCTATGCTAAATAAAGTAGTTATAGATAATTGTTTTACAAATATTCCAATATTTTCATATGAGAACGGTGTCAAATATAGAAATGGTGAGGTAGGAATTGAAGTAGCGGAAAATTATACAGAACCTACTATTGAACAGAAGAAGTTGCAAGAAATAATTAATGGATTTAACGAGTTGCTTGACAAAATGGAAAATGAGGGAATTGATAAACCTTATGATAACATACAACAAGCAATGCAAGATTATATACAAGATATTGTTTCAGATATACAAGAGCAAATTACACCCGATACAACCCCCGAAGATGTAGTTGACGATATAAAAGATAGGCTTATTGATGATATAGACACTACTTTACCAGTTTCTAAACCTATCCCGCCAATACCGCCTATTGATGAACCCACAAACCCTAACCCGCCAGTACCGCCTTCTGATGATGTGACTTTAGGCGGTGTATTATCAACAGCGTTTCCGTTTTGTATTCCGTTCGATTTAATTTATTTAATTAAGGCATTAAAAGCAACACCCGAACCGCCGAGGTGGGTATTTCCTATTGATATTTCAAAATTGAATATACATGAGGAAATTGTAATTGATTTTGCGCAATTTGAAACAGTAGCGGAAGTATGTCGTATATGTTTTACGATACTCTTCATTTTCGGTCTAATAATGGCAACTCGGAAATTAATAAAGGGGTGATGAAATGGAAGTATCAAGTATTTGGACAAATATAAAAGATATTGTAAACGAAGCAGGACAAGGGGTAATGAATTTGTTACCCACTTCTCCTTTCAGGGCATATATTGACAAGTTGGAAAATTATGAATGGCTTTCAACGTTGAATTGGGTCGTACCGATAGATAACTTTATTGTCATAGGTGAAGCATGGCTTGTGGCGGTTGGGTTGTTCTATTTATACTCTATCATTTTACGTTGGGTAAAAGCGATTGAATAAAAGTTCAAACATTTTAACTTTTTAGAAAGGAAAGGATAAATATGAAGGTATCTGTATTTAAGAGAAGTACATATTGGGATAAATTAAAATTTTATTTGTTTGAAAAAAAACAATGTAAGCAATATTGTCCGAGTTGTAAGTATTACACAATATGCCGTAACGAAATAAGGGGGGTTTGCAAATGATTTGGTTTTATAGTGGAACTCCAGGGAGTGGAAAATCATTGCACGTTGCACGTGATATTTATGAACGTATTTCATATGGCAAAACTGTAATTGGCAATATCATGGTTAATCAAGACGCATTGAAGCATAAAGGTCGTGGGAAGTACATTTACAAAAATGATGTTGAAATGACACCCGAATATTTATATGAATACGCAATGGAAAATCACAAGCGAGGTAAGGAGGGACAAACATTATTAATTATTGACGAATGTCAAAGGTTGTTCGGCGCACGTGAATGGAACGCAGGAGGGCGCAAAGAATGGAACGAGTTTTTTCAATTACACCGACACTATGGATATGACATAATATTAATATCGCAATTTGATAGACTAGTGGACCGACAAATTAGGGCATTATTTGAATATGAAATCAAGCATAGGAAAATAAATAACTTTACTACGTTTGGTTGGATATTGGGAATGTTATCGGGTGGTGCTTTGTTCGTGTGCATTGAATACTGGTACGGAGTGCGAGAGAAAATCGGTCAAACGTTCTTTAGAGGAAATCGCAAACTATACAAATTATATGATAGTTACGAAACATTTAAGGATTTTGAAGAAAAAGAGGAAGTTCAAGAAAAAGCACAAATAGATGTTATGGGTTATGATGACGAGGATTTAATTTTTATCAATTTGATTGATACTGGCTGAACGGAAAAGGGTTTCGCGCGACGCGCGGGGGTGCATTTTCCGTTCGGTCGGTATCCGCAAAGCGTACAAGATTAACGGCTTGCCTATACTTGACAATAGCAATAAGTTGTAGTCATTGAAAAAATGACTATATAAAATAAAAGGGAAAAGGTAAAAATTATGGCTTATAATTGTAAAGTTGTTGACTATCCAAAAGGTCAACACGTTTCTATTTATACTCGTGCTATTTCTGAAAATGTCAAAAAATCACAAAATTTCAAAAAATCATATCATAATGAAAATCGAACCGAACAGCAAGAAAAGCATTGTATTAATCAATCGATGAATAGAGCAAAAAACAAAATTTATAATCTTGCAAGGTCGAATAACTGGCAATACTTTATTACGTTAACATTTAACCAACAAAAAGTAGATAGCGCGAACTATGACGAAGTAGTAAAAAAGTTAACTGTTTTTATGAATAATATGCGCAAAAGATATTGCCCTAACATGATTTATTTAATTGTTCCGGAATTACATTCAGACGGCAAACATTTTCACTTTCATGGATTGCTTTCAAATGTGGAAGGTATGAAATTTGTTGATAGCGGACACCGCACGAAAAATAATCAAATTATATTTAATATGCCCCAATGGAATTATGGTTTTACTACGGCAACTAAAGTAACAGATACGCAAAAAGTAAGTGGATATATTACAAAATACATCACAAAAGAATTGGATCATAATTTGAAAAACAAGAAACGATATTTAAGGAGTAATAATTGTAAAGTTACTACAGCCGAAAAGTATAATATTGATTTTGAACAATTTTTAGAGGTTTACAGTGAAAGTATATTATATGCTAAAACAGTTAACATTCCGCAGGCACATCAAACAATAAAATATTTCGAACTTGATACATAAATTAGTTGACATTTGTAAGTATATCGATTATACTTAAAGAGTACCAAACATATGCGCTTTTACAATTTAATAAAATGGGATAAAACATTTTAGGTGCGGAACTCGTCTTAGTGAAAAAGTCTGATAGCAGGACTACTCCGCAAACCAATAATATCTAAAATGGCAAGGTTGTAAAAGCGTAAACAAAATAATAAATAATAAAACAAGCCGAGGGTGGTGACGTTTAATGAATTTAGTGCATATTCCTAGCATAGAAAAAATATTTGTAGGTCAAGTATCACAACTTGTAAAATCGTTAGAGCCATATAATGAAGCAAATGCAAGATTGTATTATAACGAAATTCTGATGTTATTACAAGAACAACCTTTCACGAAAAAAGAATATGCCTATTATATGGGGCAATTAGATTTTATCGTGAATAGTGGAAAGTACATTTATCCGTACATACTTGGGTTATAGTGGGGTGGGAGAAATCCCCCTCTCTTTTCCCAAATGTAAATAAAAAACAATTAAAACACAAAGCGCACAAAGCGTAGAAAGAG
>CAYXNK010000148.1:0-5517 GCA_964466395.1 uncultured Oscillospiraceae bacterium
TCAGAGGCCATGCAGAAGGCCGAGGCGTCAAATCTTTCCATCCGATTCATCGGCAGCGGTGAGACGGTAACCGCGCAGCTTCCCGCGGCCAACACCATTGTTGCTGCGGGCAGCCAAATGGTTGTCTATTGCGACGCGGATCCCTCGGGTGGAATGGAGACCGTTCCCGACCTGCGCTCCATGTCCTACAGCAACGCCAGACAGAGTCTGGGTTTGCTGGCGCTCTATGTGCGCTCCTCGGGGCCTGTTCTGGACCCGTCGAAGGTGGCGGTTATGAGCCAGAGTATCGCAGCCGGAACGGCTGTGCCCCACGGCACAGTGATTGAGGTTTCCGTCGCGGACGCCAGCAATCTTGGTCAATACTAAAGCCGCCAGATACAGGGGGATTCGTATGAAACTCAAAGACTTACTAAAGAATATTGAAATAATTGAAGCTAAGGCAGAGATGGACACGGAGATTTCGGACATTTCCTATGACTCCCGAAAAACCCGGGCGGGTGACCTCTTCGTGGCCATCCGCGGCTTTGAGAGCGACGGCCACCGGTTTATCGACAAGGCCGCCGCTGCCGGCGCCGCCGTGATTCTCTGCGAGACGCCGCCCGAGCAGGAAAACCTGCCCTATGTGCAGGTGAAAAACACCCGGGAGGCGCTGGCTCTGGTTTCGAGCAATTTCTTCGGCAATCCCGCCGGAGAGATGAAGCTGGTGGGCTTTACAGGCACCAACGGCAAGACCACCTCGACGATGCTGATGAAGCATGTTTTAGAGGCCTGCACCAATGCCAAGGTGGGGCTTATCGGCACAAACCAGAATATGATTGGCGACGAGGTGCTGGAAACCGAGCACACCACCCCCGAATCCTATGAGCTGCAGAAGCTTTTCCGGGAGATGGCGGATGTCGGTTGTGACTATGTGGTAATGGAGGTCTCCTCCCACTCGCTAGTTTTAGACCGGGTGACGGGGCTGCACTTTGCCGCCGCGGTGTTTACAAATCTGACCCAGGATCACCTGGATTTTCACAAGACCATGGAGGAATATGCCGGGGCAAAGGCACAGCTTTTCTCCCGTTGTGACAAGGCCGCTGTCAATCTGGACGACGACTGGGGCGGCTATATGGCAGAGCGGGCAAATTGCCCTGTGCTGACCTATTCGGAGACGCGGCTGGAGGCGGACTTGGTTGCCAAGGACATCCGCCTTTCTCCCACCAATGTGAAGTTTTGCGCTCTGGCCAACAACCTGCTCGAGCGGCTGACTTTAGAGATTCCTGGAAGATTCTCCGTTTATAACGCCATGTCGGTTATTTCGGCTGGCCTGCTTTTGGATTTACCCCTGGCTGAAATCTGTGAGGCCTTGAAGAGCGCAAAGGGCGTGAAGGGCCGGGTGGAGGTTGTTCCCACACCCGAGGACTTTACGATTTTGATTGATTACGCCCACACACCGGACGCGCTGGAAAACGTGATTTTGTCCATGAAGGAGGTCACGCCAGGCAGACTTGTCATACTATTCGGCTGCGGCGGGGACAGAGATAGGTCAAAACGCCCAATTATGGGAGAAAAGGCGACAAGTCTTGCAGACTATGCTATAATCACTTCCGACAATCCCAGAACCGAGGCGCCGGAGGCGATTATCGCCGATATCCTAGAGGGTGTCAAGGTGCCGAAAAGCCGCTATAAGGTGGTCATAGACAGGCGGGAGGCCATTGCCTTTGCCATTGACAACCACCAGCCGGGCGACCTGATTATCTTGGCCGGAAAAGGCCATGAGACCTATCAGATTATCGGGAAAGTGAAGCACCACATGGACGAGAGAGAAATTGTGGCGGAGCACCTGGGAGGGAAAAACCCGGAATAAACCGGGTAGTGTAACGGAGGAAAGAGACTGATGGCAGGAAAGCTGGCTTTGGCTTTTATCATAGCGTTTATTGCTGCAGCAATTTTGGGAAAGCTTGTGGTTCCCTGGCTCCGCCACATTAAGGCGGGACAGTCGATTAAGGAAAACGGCCCCACCTGGCATATGTCCAAGGCGGGAACCCCGACAATGGGCGGAATTATCTTCATGTTTGGCGTGACCCTCGCCTGCCTGACCGTGGGTTTTCCCGCGATGCTGGAGGGGGAGTACGGACACATTTTTGTTCTATTTCTCGCCCTTGCCTTTGGCGCTGTCGGCTTTGCGGACGACTATGAAAAGCTGAAGAAAAAGCAAAACCTGGGGCTGACGGCGGGGATGAAGTTTTTACTTCAGGTGGCCGTTGCCGCGCTGTTTGTCTTTCTGCTGCGCCGGTTTGGATACTTAAAGCCAAATCTCTACATCCCCTTTGCAAACCTGAGCGTGCCCATTCCCGAGTGGCTGTATTTTACCTTTTCCATCTTCGTGATTGTGGCGACGGTCAACGCCGTGAACCTGACAGACGGGGTGGACGGCTTGGCGACGGGAACCTCCCTGCCGGTGTTTTTCTTCTACACCGCGGTGGTCACCGTCTGGGGCAGCGACTACCTGTCTCTGGGAATCTTCTCCTCGGGGATGCTGGGCGGGCTCTTTGGCTTCTTGCTCTATAACTACAACCCCGCAAAGATTTTTATGGGTGATACGGGCTCGCTCTTTTTGGGCGGCGCCGTTGCCGGCATGGGGCTTGCCCTGGATATGCCGCTCATTATTATTCTGATAGGAATGATTTTCCTCCTTGAAGTCGTTTCGGACATCATCCAGGTGGGCTATTTCAAGCTCAGCGGCGGAAAGCGCGTGTTTAAGATGGCGCCCTTCCATCACCATCTTGAGATGGGGGGCTGGAGCGGGAAGAAATGGACGGAAAAGCAGCTGTTTGCCCTGTTTACGGGCGTCTCCGCCGTCTTTGCCCTCCTGGCCTTCTTCGGCGTTTTTGACCGCTATCATATTTGACGAGGAGCCGCCAATTGGCGAAAGGAGAGGAAAGCATGTCGGGAAGAGAGGCCACGCTGCGGGATTACCGCCGCGACCATACCATTGCAAGAGGGCCTGTGGATATCCCCTTTTTGGTGCTGACCCTGCTGCTGCTCACCATTGGCGTTGTGATGGTGCTCTCGGCCAGCTATGCCAGCGCCTATTACGACCTGAGCCGTGAAACCGGCGGCAACGCCAGCTATTATTTTGGAAAACAGCTTGTTTTTGCCGTTCTGGGCGTGGCGGCCATGCTGGCTGCCTCCCGTTTCCCTATGAGCTTTTTTCGGCGGATATCCGTTTGGGTGCTGCTGACTGCCATTGTGCTTTTGGTGGCTGTATTGGTCATCGGCGTAGGCAACTCCCAGGCAACCCGCTGGATTCTAGTGGGGCCTGTGACCGTTCAGCCCTCTGAAATTGCGAAAATCGGCGTAATTCTCTTTTTTGCACATATGGTTTGCGTTTATAACAAGGATATGGAGACCTTCAAATACGGCGTTTTGCCTTTTTGCGTCGTTCTGTTTGTGGTGTTGGGGCTGCTTGCGGCACAGCCCCACTTTTCGGCAATCGTCATCATTGCCGTCATCGGCGCGATGATCATGTTCGTCGGCGGGATGAAGGCAAAATGGTTGCTGCTTGCCATCGGGGCGGGTGTGGGCTTTTTGGTGCTGCTGTCTTTGCTACCGGGATTTTCCTCCAGCCGCATCGCCATTTGGCGCGACCCATTTTCCGATCCGTCGGACACGGGCTTTCAGATTGTCCAGTCTCTCTATGCCGTGGGCAGCGGTGGGTTGTTTGGTCTGGGGCTGGGGCAGAGCCGCCAGAAATATCTCTATCTGCCGGAGGAACACAACGACTTTATTTTCGCCATCGTCTGTGAGGAGCTGGGCTTTATCGGCGCACTCTTGATTCTCACGCTCTTTGCGCTCCTGATTGTCCGGGGCTTTTGGATTGCCCTGCATTCCCGTGACCGTTACAGCTGCCTTGTCGTCACCGGCGTGACCTCCCTTTTGGCGCTCCAGGTGATTTTCAATGTGGCGGTCTGCACAAATCTGATTCCCGCAACGGGCATCTCCCTGCCCTTTTTCAGCTACGGCGGCTCCGCTCTGCTGATTCAGCTGGGCGAAATGGGGATTATCCTCAGCGCCTCCCGGGATATCCCGGTACAAAAGATTGTGAAGAAACGAAAAAAACAAAGCCAAGGTACATAGACCATCGCAAATACCGGAGAGAGGTGAAACCTTGATGAAGCTGATATTTACCTGCGGCGGAACCGCCGGACATATCAATCCCGCCCTGGGCGTTGCCCAGCGGATGCAGAGCCTTCTGCCTGACTGCGAAATTCTTTTCGTGGGCGCGGAGGGTCATATGGAAACGGAGCTTGTTCCCCGTGAGGGTTTTCCGATAAAGACCGTTAAAATTACGAACATCAGCAGAAATCTGAGCGTGGAGGGCTTAAAGCACAACCTGGACACCGTGAAAAACGTGCTGACCGCCACAGCCCAGGCCAAGAAAATTATTGCGGAATTTAAGCCCGACGCCGTCATCGGCACCGGCGGCTATGTCTGCTATCCTGTTCTGCGCGCGGCGCACAGCATGGGCATTCCCACCGCCGTCCACGAGAGCAACGCCGTTCCAGGACTGACCACAAAGATGCTGGCCTCCTCGGTGGATAAAATCCTCGTGGGCTTTGAGGAAAGCCGCGCCCATTACCGGCAAAAGGAGAAGGTTGTTGTCACCGGAACACCGGTGCGCCAGGACTTTTTGACGGCAGAGAAAAAAGCGGCAAGGGAAAAGCTGGGGCTTGACCCCGAGAAGCCACTGGTGGTTTCTGTCTGGGGCTCCTTGGGTGCCGCCTTTATGAATAAGACCATGGTGGGCTTTATCGCAAAGGCGCAGGGCGTCGGCTCCTTCGGCCTGATTCATTCCGCCGGCAGGGGTGGTTACCGCCCCATGGTGGAGGCACTGAAGACGCAGGGCCAGCCGGCCGATGGAAACGGCATGGAGGTTCGGGAATATATTTATGATATGCCACTTGTGATGGCGGCAGCCGATTTGGTGCTCTGCCGCAGCGGCGCCTCCACCTTGAGTGAGCTAACGGCGCTGGGCAAGCCTGCCATCCTCGTGCCCTCGCCCAATGTGACCAACAACCATCAGGAAAAAAATGCCCGGGTTCTCGAAAAAGCGGGCGCTGCCGTGCTGATGAACGAGGACGAGATTACAGCGGATAAGCTCTTGGGCTCGGTCTCCCTGCTTTTGAGCCGCCCCGACACCCTAAACGCCATGGGCGAGCAGATGAAAAAGCTGAGTCTGGGCGACGCCACGGAAAAAATTGCGGAAATTATACTTGAGCTTGCAAAATAAAAGAGTTACACACCCAAGGATACAAAGGCCTACGCTGCGGCTGAGAACGTTATTTCTGAAGGGATGCTGCCCCCCAAGCTCACTCAGAAAATTAGCACTTTTCTCGCTTTCCGCATAGTATGGCGTAAAATCCAGGATGCGGAGGGGTCAATATGAGCGTTTGGAAGGTTCTGGGAGGCAGGCAGCTAAGCGGCGAAATTAAAATACAGGGATCCAAGAATGCGGTGCTTCCCATTATGGCG
>CAYXNK010000149.1:0-5511 GCA_964466395.1 uncultured Oscillospiraceae bacterium
CCCACGCAGATGATGGGGGTCATGCCCTTTTCCAGAACGGCGGCAGCCTTTGCGCCAACGGTGAAATCCGTCTCGCCGTGGTACTGGCGGCGCTCACTGTGCCCGACGATAACGTAATGTGTGCCCAGGTCCGCCAGCATATCTGCCGAAACCTCGCCGGTGTAGGCGCCCTTTTCGTGCAGGCTCACGTCCTGCGCACCGAAGCCGATGCGGTTGTCCTTCAGGGTGCGGCGCAGGACGGAGATATGGGTGTATGGAACCATCAGCGCTGTCTCACAGGTCTTGGTCTTGGGCATCAAGGAGCGCAGTTCCTCCGCGAAGCCCTTGACCTCCGAGGGCAGAAGATTCATCTTCCAGTTCCCCGCAATGAGCGCCTTGCGATATTTTTTGTTCATATTAATAAGCCTCCTTCGCGCCGGAGCGCGGATTTATCGAACTAGTACGCCGGACTTACTTGTCCAGCAGGCAGGCAATGCCGGGCAGTTCCCTGCCCTCCAGAAATTCAAGGGAAGCGCCGCCGCCGGTGGAGATGTGGGTCACCTTGTCGGCAAAGCCCATCTGCTCCACAGCTGCTGCGGAGTCGCCGCCGCCGATGATGGTGATTGCACCAGAGGCAGCAAGGGCAGAGGCCAGGCTCTTGGTTCCGTCTGCAAAGGCCGCAAACTCAAACACGCCCATGGGGCCGTTCCAAACGACAGTGCCCGCATCCTTCACAGCCTCGGAAAAGATCTGAATGGTTTTAGGGCCGATGTCCAGACCCATCCAGCCATCGGGAATGCTGTCCGTGTCTACGACCTTGCGCTCACAGTCCGCCGCAAAACGGTCGCCGATGGCAATGTCCACAGGCAAAAGGAATCTGACGTTCTTCTCCCTGGCCTTCTCCATGACCTCGGCGGCCAAATCAAGCTTGTCGGACTCCAACAGGGAGGTTCCAATGTTCTTGCCCTGAGCCTTCAGGAAGGTGTAGGCCATGCCGCCGCCGAGAATCAGGGTGTCGGCCTTATCCAGAAGGTTTGTAATCACGCCGATTTTATCCGAAACCTTTGCGCCGCCGAGAATTGAGACAAAGGGACGGCGGGGCTCATTGAGGGCGCCGCCCATGATGGACAGCTCCTTCTCTACCAAGAAGCCTGCATAGGCGGGCAGGAAGGACGCAATGCCGGCGGTAGAGGCGTGGGCACGGTGGACGGTGCCGAAGGCGTCGGAGACGTAGAGCTCCGCAAGGGAGGCGAGCTTTTCAGCCAGCGCGGGATGGTTCTTCTCCTCGCCAATGTCAAAGCGCAGGTTTTCCAGGAGCAGCAGCTCGCCCTCCTTGAGTTCGCTTGCCAGTTTCTTGGATTCCTCACCGGCTACATCGCTCGCGAAGGCAACGGGGCTGCCCAGCAGCTCGGACAGGCGCTTGGCGACGGGCGCCAGACTCAGCTCAGGCTTCACTTCTCCCCTGGGCTTGCCCAGGTGGGAGCAGGCAATCACCTTTGCGCCGTTTTCGAGCAGGTATTTTATCGTGGGTAAGGACGCAACAATGCGTTTGTCGCTGGTGATTGCGCCGGTTTCCCTATCCAGGGGAACGTTAAAGTCGCAGCGCAGAAGGACTCGTTTGCCTCTCACCTCGGCGTCCTTGACGGACTTTTTATTGTAATTCATGTCAAACCTCCTGTTTTACTTTTTTCTCAAGCCTCTGACATCTTGCCTGTCCCGGAGAGTCCGGGAAAGCCCTGCTGTCTCAAGGCCTCATAACAAAGGATGGCAACGCTGTTGGACAAATTCAGGCTGCGGCTGCAATCCCGCATGGGGATGCGGATACAGCGCTCCCTGTACTGTGCGCGGAGCACTTCTGGCAGCCCCGCTGTTTCTTTTCCGAACATCAGCTTCACGTCTCCGGACAAATCTACCTCGGCATAGCTTTGGGGCGCTTTGGTGGTAGCAAGCCAGAGGTTATCATCGCCGTTTTTCTTGAAAAATTCTTCCAGGCTCTCATAGACCTGCACATCCAGAAAGGCCCAGTAGTCCAGCCCAGCCCGCTTGAGCGCCTTGTCGGAAATATCAAAGCCCAAGGGGCCAATCAGGTGCAGCCTCGCTCCTGTCACGGCGCAGGTTCTGGAAATGTTCCCGGTGTTCGCGGGGATTTCCGGTTCAACTAGGATAATGTCGATCATCTATGTTCCGCCTTTTTGCTGTTCTTGTAATGACGTTATGATGTCTTAACTATATTCTAGTCTTTTTCTTTGAAAATTTCAATATAAAAAAGGTAAATTCTGAACAATTTGGATAGAATCTTGATATTCGGCATTCTTTTTCACTTATTTCGGGTCAAATTTGTACTGTTTGCACGGAACAAGCCACCGGACTTGTAAAACATGTCAGGAGACGTTATAATAGTATATACACCCAGAGGACGCTTACACCCCCATTTGGCGGGATAAAGCCACTAATTCTTTTGAGAAGGTGACCAAGCTGAACGATTTGAAACACAACGACCGGGGTTTGCGACTCTATCTCGTCATCCCCTGTTATAATGAGGAGGAGGCGCTGCCCGAAACAGCCCGACGGCTGCGGGATAAGCTCCACCGTCTGGTCGAGGCCGGCGCCATCGCGGCAGACAGCCGCATCCTGCTGGTCAATGACGGCTCCACAGACCGCACCTGGGAGCTGATTTGCGCCCTCCACAAGGCAGACGCCCTGTTCTGTGGCCTCTCTCTAAGCCGCAACCGGGGGCATCAGAACGCTTTGCTCGCCGGTCTTATGACGGCAAAAGAACGGGCGGACGTGACGATTTCCATGGACGCCGACCTCCAGGACGACATTCACGCCATTGATAGAATGCTGGAAAAGTACCGGAACGGCTGTGAGATCGTCTACGGTGTGCGTTCCTCCCGGGATCGGGACAGCTTTTTCAAGCGTTTCACGGCGGAGGGCTATTACAAGCTCCTGGCCGGCCTGGGCGGGGAGGTTGTGTTCAACCACGCGGACTACCGCCTAATGAGCCGCACGGCTCTTGAGGCCCTCGCCCAATACGGCGAGGTAAACCTGTTTCTGCGGGGCATCGTGCCCATGCTGGGCTACAAGACCGACACCGTGGAATATGAGCGGGGCGAGCGGATTGCCGGCGAGAGCAAGTACCCATTCAAAAAAATGCTCGGTCTGGCCTCCGAGGGCATCAGCTCCCTGAGCGTTAAGCCCCTGCGGGCAATTCTATTGACAGGCGCGCTCAGCCTTGGGCTGAACTTTGCCCTGCTGCTCGTTTTTTTAATTCAATGCTTTCTGGGCCGTGGCTTCCCGATTGAGCGAACATTGCTCCTGCTCATTTTCCTATTTGGTGGGCTGATTTTAACAGGTCTCGGCGTGGTTGGGGAATATATCGGTAAAATCTATCTGGAAACCAAGCACAGGCCCCCCTACCTTATTGAGGAACTCCTCGAATAAAGCAAACGTCCCGCAGACCTCACGGCCTGCGGGACTATTTTTCTTCTTTTTTCACTTGGCTGTTCGGCTTTATTTGCCCTGCTGGCTCTCCTGCTTGAGCCGCTGCCGCACCTCTCTGCGGATGCGTACAATGTCGCCAAACATTTCCACGCTGTCCTTCCAGACGTTCACCTTGGACTCCCGGTGGTTGATAATCGTCACGGGAAGCTGGGAGACCCGGAGCTTTAGGGCCTTTGCCAGAAGCATGGCCTCAAAGTCGAAGGCAAAGCCGTCTGTCTCGCAGCGGGTGAAGATTTCCAGGGCGCTGTCGGCTGTAAAGGCCTTGATCCCGCACTGGGTGTCATAGCGAAAGCCCGCCAAGAGGCCCGTCACCATTCCAAACACCCTGCTGGCCAAAAGACGGATGAAGGGGTAGTTGGCATAGCCCTCGGGGTGGAGCCGCCGGGAGCCGATGGCAAGGTCTGTTCCCGTTTCGCGGAGCAGGTCGAGAATTTCCCCCACCGCCTCCAGCCCATAGGCCAAATCTGCATCCGTGTAGGCCACAAGCTCTCCCGTGGCGGCCAAAATCCCGTCCCGCACGGCGCTGCCCTTTCCCCTGCGGGGCTTGTGGCTCACGCAGCGCAGCCGTGGGTGCGCAATGCCCGCAACCACCGAGCGTGTATTGTCTGTGCTGCCGTCGTCCGAGATGATGAGCTCAAAGTCGGGAAACCGCGCCTCTAAAAACGCAAGCGCCGTTTCCACGGTGCTTTTTATGATTGCACCCTCGTTATACGTGGGAATAACGAGGGAAATTTTGACTGCCTTCATGGTTTTCTCCCTGTATTTTCTTTGGCTTGATTCTATTCTTTTTTGCCCCGCTTGTCAACAAAGCCCCTGTGTCTCTGCCTCACCTCAGCCACAAGATATAGTGGCTATATAAAAAAAGTAAAAATAGCAAAACTATATATATGATTTTTGGTGCAATTTTTTCTTGAATCTTTCCAGGTTTTGCGGTATGATTGGCAAGGACAAAGCATAAAACGGAGGAACAAATGTTAATATATGGCCTGCAAAAGCTGTCACTCCTCGACTTTCCCGAGAAGCTGGCAGCCACAGTTTTCACAGGGGGCTGCAATCTCCGCTGTCCCTTCTGCCACAACGCCTCCCTTGTGACCCATCTGTCCAATGACGGCCGCATTTCCCAGGAGGAGGTTCTCGACTTTCTCGAAACCCGCCGGGGCAAGCTGGACGGGGTCTGCATCACCGGCGGCGAGCCTCTGCTGCAGGAGGGGCTGGAGGACTTTATCTTAAAGGTTCGAGAAAAAGGCTTTCTCGTTAAGCTTGACACAAACGGCTGCTTTCCGGAGCGGCTCGGGGCTATTCTAGCCAAAGGCATTGTGGATTATGTTGCCATGGATGTGAAAAATTCCTTTGAAAAATATCCTGAAACCGTGGGCATCCCCGATTTTGACCCCACACCCGTTTTTGAGAGCATTCGACTTCTCTTAGACGGAAATACGCCCTTTGAGTTCCGCACCACCTTGGTGAAGCCTCTCCACACAGAGACGGACATGGACAGCATAGGCGAGGCCGTCCGCGGGGCAAAGCGCTATTTCCTTCAAAGCTTTGAGGACAGCGGCGATCTTGTTGGCTTTGCGTCCGGTACGGAGGCAAGACCTCTGGAAAGCTTTTCCCCGTCGGAGCTTGCACACTTTCGCAGCAGACTGAAACAATATGTAGATGACGTCACCCTCAGAAATTAAAAGTATACACAATATTTAGTGGTTAAGTTGGGAAACAGTCATTGACAAGCACAAGATATATATGCTAGGATAGGACTCAGTCGCAGTTCGCCATCCAACAGGAGTGAGGGCTGCGCGCAAGAGATCGATTGATTAGGGGGCAAATAACAATGTACAGAGTTGTAAAGCGCGATGGAAAGATTTGCGATTTTAATATAGCCAAAATCAGCACCGCCATCACAAAGGCCTTTGAGGCACAGAGCAAAAATTATACGCCGGACATTATCGACCTGCTGGCATTGAAGGTCACGGCAGACTATGAGGCCAAGATTCGCGACGGCCTTGTGGGCGTTGAGGAGATTCAGGA
>CAYXNK010000150.1:0-722 GCA_964466395.1 uncultured Oscillospiraceae bacterium
AGTCGGAAGACGCACGGCTCGCTGACCTACCTCAGCGAGGAGGACGGGGAAAAGGAGCTGGAAATTTACGACGACCGCTTTTCCCCCGAGACCATTGCCGAAAAAAAGGAGCTGCGCGAGGCTGTAAACCGGGGTCTCATGCGCCTTCCCGAGAATTATAGGGCAATTTTACTTTTGCGTGAAATTGAGGGGTTGAGCTATGAGGAAATTGCCGATGTCCTCTCTCTGGAGGAGGGGACGGTGAAATCCCGCATTTTCCGCGCCAGAAAAAAACTCTGCGGAATCCTCATGGAGGACGGGAACATTTTTGGTGGATCTGCGTCAAAGAAAGTAGAAAAGATAAAGGGGGTGTGAAGCATGGAATCCTGTGTACAATTTGATGAGATGATCAGCGCATTGATTGACGGAGTGCTGGATGAAGGGCAGGAGGCTGAGCTTCGTGCCCACATGGAGACTTGCCCATCCTGTAAAATCCTTTATGAGGCGTTTTCGGGGCTTTCCCAGGCAATAACGGGGGAGCTTGTCGCGCCGCCGGAGTCCCTGGTTCAGGGAATTATGTTCAAAATCAGCATCGAGGAACAAAAAAAGGCGAAAAAGCGCTCCCGCATTGGCGGCTTTACAGCTGCTGCGGCCTGCGTTGCGCTGATTCTTGTGGGTGCCTCTCGCTCCGGACTTTTGAATAATTTTGACCTTGGCATGGGCAAGAACGCAGTGCCCAGAAC
>CAYXNK010000150.1:732-5401 GCA_964466395.1 uncultured Oscillospiraceae bacterium
GCAGCAATTATATCAGCCGGAGCAGCCTGCAGCGAATAAGGAACAGCCTGATGCCAGACAGCCTGCAAGCACGGAGCCTGCCTCCGAGCCGTTGGAGCTTTATGAAAATGAAGACGAGGAAATCTCCTTTGTCCAATTCGGATTTGCCATTTCGAATCTGAGCAATTCCCAGGAAGTAGCCATCTCCAGTGAGAGCAGGGAACCTGCCTTCCTGTTTGACGCGCAGGAGCTCCGACTTTACGCGGGAAAGTTCTTTTCCACGGAGACAGCCACGGAGAAGAATAAACTTTTGTTCACGGTTTCAACCGAGGAGGATCTCGCCGCTGTTTATGCCCTGGCCACCGCGATGCCGGACAGGGCGGTTGCCTATTCCCTAGAGGACGCCGCAATTTTGAAGGCAGACCCCGTCTATACCATTTTTGTTCCGGCCAATACAACGGTCAATAAAAACGCGAAGGATCGTTTGATTTCCATCTGGTTTGTGGAGAAAAGCGCCTGGTGCGTTGTCTCAGATGTGTCCGCTGCAGAAGGGCAGGGGACAGAGACTGAGAAAATTATCTACAAGGCTGAGGGTGTTCTGAGCAAGTTTGAGGAGCTGGTTGCCCGCTTTCGGCCCGCATCATAAGATGAAAAAGCCCACCGATTCGAAGTCGGTGGGCTTTTTATGCTTTTGGGGCTGAAAGGCTAGTCGATGTCAACCATGCGCTCCAGACTTTGGGCGGCGCCCTTTCGCTCCGATTCGGAGACCTCGGTGGGGGAGATCTTGCCCTCCAGGCAGGCGAGGACGTCCTCAAGTCGTGTTTTTTTCATGTCGGCGCAGACAAAGCCCTCCCGCAGAAGGTGGAGCTCCTTACCGGGAAGCTCCTTGGAGAGAATGTCAAAAACGCCCTGCTCCGTGCCGATAATTAGGGTCTTAGCCTCTGTTTTATGGGCATAGTCCAGGATGCCGGTGGTCGAGCCGATGTAGTCTGCCTGACGCAGCACCTCCGGTCGGCATTCGGGGTGGGCGAGAAGCTTTGCCTCGGGCAGCTTTTCTTTCATTGCGTTGGCGTCACCCGCACCGGCGGCATCGTGAATGGGGCAGTAACCTTCGAAATAGATAAAGCTCTTCTCAGGAACCAGACCGGCCACATAGGCGCCCAGGTTTCTATCCGGCACAAAGATAATCTGGTTGTGGGGCAGGGAGCGGACGACCTTTTCCGCCGAGGAGGAGGTGCAGCAGATGTCCGAAACGGCCTTGACGGCGGCAGAGGAGTTCACATAGCAGACAACGGCGGCGGAAGGGTGCGCCGCCCGCAGGACGAGAACGTCCTCGGCGGTAATCATGTCCGCCATAGGGCAGCCCGCGTCTGCCGCGGGGAGATAGACGGTTTTGTCGGGGTTTAAGATTTTTGCGCTCTCTGCCATAAAACGAACGCCGCAGAGAATAATAATATCCTGGGTGGCTTTTTGTGCCAGCCTTGCCAGGGCGAAGGAGTCGCCCACCTCATCCGCGATTTCCTGCACTTCCAGGGGCTGGTAATAGTGCGCCAATATCAGGGCGTTCCGCTCTTTTTTTAGCTTTAAGATATTGTCCTGCATTTCGTTCATCTGGGTTCTTTTTTCCTTTCTCGGCGGCGATAAAATACAAATATTCACAGGAAAGCCCTCTCGGGTCCGGGGCAGGAAGGCCACAAAATCCTGCGTGCATCGATAGTATAGCACAGGAAGAAATGGGGTTCAAACTTTGTTTGTAGGAAATGGAGAGAATCGTCGAAGAAAAGATTGTCATTTATTTTTTTATAATCCTGTGGTAAACTAATGCTATTGAGGTTTGTCGAAGGTAAAAGGAGGAACGCGACATGAGAATTAGTCGCCAGGCGATTAAACAGAACGCAAAGATGCTGATTTCCGAAACAAAGCCCAGCCCCATACTGATTGGTCTGGTTTTTATTGGAATCATGTACATACTGCAGATATTAAGCGTGACGGTCATCGGACAGCATCGGATGTATCAGCAGGTGATGGATCAGTTTCTGGCGGGAAATTACGACTATATCCCCGTCGCACCCAAGGTGGGAACTGTTGGCAGTCTTTTGAGCATCGCCATTGCGCTAATGACGCTCATAATGAGCACGGGCTTTACGATCTACTGCCTGAATGTGGTGCAGCGGCGTAAAAGTGGCGCCGGCAACCTATTTGATGGATTTGCGATTTTATTTAAGATTCTCTGGCTGAGCATCTTGATGTATCTCTTCATCTTTCTGTGGACGCTTCTGTTCATTATCCCCGGCATTGTGGCCGCCTATCGCTATCGGCAGGCCCTTTACATCATGGTTGAAAACCCGGATCGGAGCGCCCTGGACTGCATCCGCGAGAGCAAGCGAATGATGAATGGGCACAAGGGAGAGCTTTTTGTGCTGGATCTCAGCTTTATCGGCTGGCAGCTCCTGACCTTTATCCCCTTTGTGAGCATTTGGGTTACCCCGTATGTCTCCATAACCTACGCGAATTATTACCTCGCCCTCAGAGATATGCCGCAGCCCAACTGGGGACAGGCTTCGCCGTCCTATTAAGTCATAAAAATGCCCCCTCCGCATGAGAGACGAGTCTCGGGAGGGGGCGTTTTTTAGTTTACACGCTGGTCGCCGAAGAAAAAGAGGGCGACGGTGCCGGGGCCTGTGTGGGCGCCGATGACGGTTCCGACGCTGTTAATCAGCACCTTGCCATCCAGTTTGGGGAAGCGGCTTTCCACCAAATCGGCCACCGCCCGAGCGTCCTCATAACAGGCGGAGTTGCTGATAAAGCATTTGCCGCTGTAATCATGGCCGTTTTCGGCGTGCTGCTCCATACGGGCAACGATTTCGGCAATGACCTTTTTCTTGGTGCGGATTTTTTCGCGGGGAATCAATTCGCCGCTGGTGTTCATGTTCAGCAGAGGGCAGATTTTCAGCATAGTGCCGAAGATTCCGGCGGCCTTGGAGATGCGCCCGCCGCGGACATAGCTGGTCAAATCCGTGGAAAAGAACCAGTGGTGCAGACGGAGCTTGTTGCTCTCTATCCAATCGTGGGCTTCCTCCAGAGTCTTGCCCTCGTCCCGCAGTTGGCGGGCGCTTTCCACCAAGAGACCGTAGCCGCTGGAGGCGCCCAGAGAGTCCACAACCAGAATCTTGCGGTTGGGAAAGGCCTCCTTGAGGTTGTCTCTGGCAATTTGCGCGGAATTGATGGTTCCACTGATGCCGCTGGAGAGAGTGATGTGTAAAATGTCCTGCCCATTTTCCAGGAGAGGACGCCACATGGCTTCGTAGTCCTCGGCATTGATCTGGCTGGTGGTGGGGGTGGCGCCATCGGCGATTTTCTGATAAAAGACGTCAAAAGGCATAGACTGTCCTAAATCATCGGGGTAGTCCTTCCCGTCCATAATAAAATGAAAGCTGGCAAAGGGAATTTCGTTCTCCTCAAAAAACGCGACAGGCATATCCGCTGTTGAGCAGCAGGTGAGCATGAATTTTCTCATAGGGTTACCATCCGTATTTACTAAAATAATATCAGAAACCAGATAACAGGTTAATTAAGACTATTATAACCCAGCCTGGTTTTCCAGTCAACAGCTTTCTTAGCCGCGGTGGAAGGCTAGGGAAAAAGACAAAGGAAAACACGGCAGGAAGAAATCCAGCCGTGCAAATAATCCGTGTTTAGGAGAGGGAGAGGAGATAATCCAGAAGAGCGGGGACAGTCTCCAAAATGGCGATGGAGCCAGCCTCTTCCAACTCTTCATGACTGCCGTAGCCATAGAGCACGCCCACGCAGTCCATGCCGCATTTTCGTGCGCCAAGCACGTCGTGGCGGCGGTCGCCAATCATGAGAACGGTGGAGGGGTCTGTGATGCCGCAGGATTCCAGGGCATAGGCGATGACCTCGTCCTTTTTTGTCCGGGTTTCTTCAATGGTGCTGCCCGCAATATAGCGGAAGTGCTCGGCCAGACCGTAGCGCTCTATGATGATGCGGGCAAAAGGCTCGGGCTTGGAGGTTGCAATTACGCAGGTGAAGCCCGCCCTTTTCACGGCCTCCAGAAGGCTGTCCATGCCCTCGTACATGGTGTTGTCCAAGATGCCCTTTTCCCGGTAGTAGCGGCGGAAGTGCGTGACGGCCTGCTCAATCTCGGCAGGAGAATAGCCGAAGTGCTCATGGAAGGACTCGGGAAGGGGAGGGCCGACAAATTTGAGCAGCGCCTTGGGGTCGCCAGGCTCTGTGCCCATCTGCTCTGCGGCGTACAGCACAGAGCCGACAATCCCCGGCGCAGAATCACTGATGGTTCCATCTAAATCAAAAAAGAGGTATTGATATTTTTTCATAATTTTGACCATTCCTTTCGCTGCGCGCAAGGCACGAAACGGGATGAAACCATCTCGCCTTGGCGCAAATTGTAAACTTCTGTTGCAATGTGGCTGAGGAAGCGGATACACTACATAGCAAGTAGAGGTGAGTGGGCACAGCTTGTTTGCTGACCACATAATTATGTGTGCCGGCCGCTCTTTCAAGCACAAATAAATGGGACTTGAACCCCGCAAACTGATCTTTGGAGATACAAACTACTCGTTTTTCAGTGAGCGGCCAGTCCCTGCCCGTTTCCTCAAAATTTGATTTAAGGGGATGTGCCATGCTTAAAATTGTTTACCCTATTTGCTGT
>CAYXNK010000151.1:0-5346 GCA_964466395.1 uncultured Oscillospiraceae bacterium
AATAATTGAAGAAGTTGATTTCAAAGCTCTGGGGATATAAGAAAATATTTTTTTATTTTATAATGATGAGGGGGGGTACATTTACACTCTTACGTTACTCCTCCTTACTCCCATGCTACCTTCATTCAATTTTACATGTTAATCCGCTAAATTCATTTTTTCTGAAATGAGTATCTAAAAAGGGGGTGACGGTAAGGTGTGAAAAAAATTTTCCAAAAATTTTTGTTGTAAATTTAAAAAGCAGAAAAATTGAATATTTGGCTGAAACTATAAGTAAGGTAATGCTGAAAAGTATAGAAAGATAAATATGAGTTGTGCAAATGTTGTGCAAATCATAAAAAGAAAAAGGTAAAAAGCTATTTGTAAGCTCTTTACCTTTTCTCTTTGCGGTATGGACGGGACTCGAACTCGCGCGCTCCTACATTATAGGTATTCACATGACGGTTGTAAACCACTTAGAGTCAATATTCAACAATAATGAAGATTATAACATTGTACTATCCAAATATAAGAGGGACGAGACCGTTTAATGAGTTAATTAGATTTTGCAATTTATTCAGAAGGGAAATTATAGACTCCTTTCACTAAAATTTCCCGTTCTGGTATGGTTGATAATATTTCTGAGTAATTGTCAGAAGTCATTTCTGTTTTAACAGTCGTCGGACGAAAATAGAGTCCATTATCGTCTTTTATTTCGAGAATATATATTCTTTGTAAATTGCCAACAGCAATAAAAGCTTCTTCGGGAAGTTACGTCGTTATTATTTGGGGGGACAATACGAATTGGATGAAGGAGTTTCGAGAACAAAAGAAAAGCTGTATCTTGGTGGCGATTATTACTATCAATCCATTATGAAAGGAAATGGTGTAAGAATATTTCGCATTAAATTTTAAATATTTTGATTATAAATGGAAATCAAACCAAATGAAACTATTATCGAAAGTGATATGGATATTCTTGGATCAAAGGAAGAGGCTTGGAAAGCATCAATGAGGATTCGCTATCTTGCTGATAACCATTTGATAAAGAAAGCTACAACAAATGGTGGATGGGATATATTGTATCAAGATCCAACTGACCTGCGTTATTGGGAATTAACAGCCCCAAAAGGGTCGTATCACGGAGCTGGTCCGCTAAGATTAAGCTATGTGTCTAATCAAGATGCTATTTTAAAATATGATTTAGATAAATAAAAAGTAGTTATTTAACTATGACGGCTACACATAATTTTTAAGTATTTAATAATAGGTTAGTTATTCGAATGTCACAAGTGATTCTATCGCTTTGCGATATTTTTCTTTTTGCCTGTATCCCTTTTCCGTATAAAAAATATTGAGACGAACAGTTGCATCTTTTTTGCCTAGTAGGATTGCCTCACCTTGTTTGAAATCTCCTAAAGGTTTTAGATTTATATCATCGCCACCAGTTATTCTCAACGGTATTTCTATTACCTTGTCGGCATTGAACACTTCCTTTGCATATGATTCATCTCTAAACCTCAAGTATCTCCTCATTAGTGAATATTTATCTTTCTGGTATTCTTCATCGTCTTCCAATGAAGACTTCAAGGAAAAACTTTCAATAAATATTTCTTCAGCATGTGCCATGATTCCTCTCCTCGCGTATTCTTCCTCGATTCTATCGTGGAAGGACATCTTCTTATTCTTTTGACGAGTATACATTGTAGAATTAAGCTGCAAAGTATTATTAATTAAAATGATGCATTCTTGGTCTTTCGATTCAAAAAAGCCTTTAATTATATAATGTTTGTCGTTATTACCAAAAGGAGTAAAAGTTCTTTTTTTCCATCTAAATCCTTCAGGGGTTGCAATATGAGATTTAATTGTGCTGTCCGGGAAGTAAATGTAATAATTTAACGAGGTGTAAGGTTTATTCTCCACCTCAAGCGAATCGATATATATATTTTTATCTATTTCCCTCCCAATTTTTTCGCTTAATCTCCATTCCAATGGGGAACAGGGAACAGAATTGTTAATATACACATAACCGTCGAAACGACGTAATGAAAAAGGATAAAACTGATTGTTTTTCTTAGCAAAGCTCCCAATAGACCTAAATGAAGCAAAGTATCCCAAATCTGACTGCTTGCAATAAAAATCATTGAAGCACACTTGCCCTGCAGCTTGCTCGAAACTCCCTTTCGGTGGAATCTGCAAATTTGCTTCACCAACCTTCTGTGTCACTGAATTGAATGTTTTGAATTTACCTGTCCCTACTTGAAAACTAACGGCAAGGTAATCATCATGGTAATTTTCTGTTATATATACACCCAAGCCCTTTATCTTATTTATTAAGTTGTAGGAATTGTATGACTTGCTCAAGTGCATACTGTGTGAGTTAATAACAATTCGGTCTTTATCTTTTGGGGCATAACAAGCTATTGCGAGTTGCAGTATTTGCCACATAATATAATCTCTCCTGCTCCCTATATCTGAATCTGAAGATTTATCTCTGTCTGTTGGTATATTCAACAAAAATCCTTCTGTAAAATAACGATAATTATTTTCTCCCATTAAAATTTCCAAACTTTTGAAATTTTCCATAACAGGTATCAGACTTGTGTATCTTTTTGATTCTGGAATTTTTTGCCTCCCTGAATTCGTTACCCCTTTTCCAATCACAATTTCGGTAAAGGAAGGACCTAACTGATTATAATTTAGAGTGTCAATCTTAAGGAAAACGTCGTTCAGAAAATCTTTCCGCCTACTCATGTTTTTGTATGCTCTTAAATATTCGAAAACATAAAAATCATTTTGCCTGATGTCTAACCCAACAACATGTATTTTTTCGTCAGTTTTACGTTTTTTGTTTATAGTTCGTAATTTACTTAGAAATTCAATTATAATTTCAGGCTCTCCAAAGGAGCCTGTCACTTCATCTTCGATTTTTTGCTGAAAACTTGAATTCTTGGAGTAGATAAAAAAAATATAAAGTTCTTCCTTTCCTAGTCTTTGATATGGAATTATTTTTCCACTTTTCCTATTCTCACCCTAATCACATCATCAATATTTGTAGTGTATGCAGGGGATAACTGCTCTTGTTTCATTTTAAATGTTTGAGAATCCATAGCGGCTACCCGAATGAGGTTCTTGTGGTATTTTTGGTTTATATTATCGATTGCTTTCATCAATTTTGCGTGTTTCGGATCTGAGTTGAAAAACAGCGATGGCTGGTAACTGTTGGCATCTTCAAAATCCGACAATATTACACCTGCTCTTTTGTAGTGCAGGTTTTCTTTGAATATGGAAGTCAGTCCGGCAACGGCAAACTCTACTAACTCTAAGGTTGAAGAGGTAGGGAAAGGTAGTTTGATCTCTACTGAATTATCATATTGCGTTTCAGCTTCCTTGTGAATGTTGGTTTGAATAAATAACGATAATCGCTTGCAGAGTGAATCCTGACGTCGCAATTTATCGGCGCATAGCGAAGTAAAAGTAACTATTCGCTCTTTGAGTTGGTCGAAGGTTCGGTAATCCATTTCGAACGTGCGAGTGGTAGAAATGCTTTTATGTTTTTCCTCGCGTTCCATTTCAATGGTGCGAATACCTTTCAAGTCCTTTTGCAGATTGAGTCCTACGATAGTCATGTTTTTCAGCACCCGGCTTTCGGGTAATTCGACAAAATCGATGGCTTTGTGGACACCTATTCCGTGAAGTTTCGCCGCATTGCGTCTTCCGATACCCCACACATCATCCACATCCAACCATTTTAAGGCTTTCAACCGTAATTCTTCGGTATCTATTACGTGAACTCCTGCGGTCTGTTTCGGGAACTTCTTGGCAATTTTGTTAGCTGTCTTAGCCAATGCTTTGGTGGGTGCGATGCCTACCGATATCGGCAGTCCGGTAAAAAGGGCGACTTGTTTTTTCATTTTCATTCCGTACTCATACAAATCTTCTTCTATACCGTTCAAATCTAAAAAACATTCGTCAATTGAATACATCTCTTGCACGGGACTGTAGTTGGAAAGAATACTCATTACCCGTTGGCTCATATCCCCATACAGCGGAAAATTAGCAGAAAATACCTCTACTCCGTATCTATGAAATTGCTCTTTGTATTGAAAAGCAGGTGCACCCATCGAGATACCCAAACGCTTGGCTTCATCGGAACGGGCAATAACGCATCCGTCGTTGTTGCTTAGTACAACGATCGGCTTGCCAACGAGCTTGGGATTAAAGTTGCGTTCGCAGGAAGCATAAAAGTTATTGCAATCTATCAGCGCAAGCATCGGGTCGGTGTTGGTCTTATTATTAATACGACAATTGCCCAAATGGCAAAATCATCGTTTTTAGAAACATGAATCACAGGGAAATTCTCGTTGTAAGGCAGCAGGTCAATCCCTTGTTTGGAAAACTGAATTCTTTTCAGCGTAAACTCGTTGTCTATGGCACAAACAGCTATGTCTCCGTCTTTGGGTTCTAAACGCAAAGACCTGTCCATATAGAAGTAATCGCCGTCGCTTATAAAAGAATCCATTGAAATGCCGTACGCCCTTCCGATAAATATGGCTTCCCTGTTTTTTAAATACTTGCCTAAAATATCCAGCGGCTCAATCCTAAAATCTGCCGCTGGTGAGGGAAATCCTGCCGGAATGGTCCCTACATAAGGAAACTTATGAGGCGAGCCATCATCGGGAAGATGAAATATTTCAACGAAATTGTCCTTTTTCGGTTCTTGCATTAGTGAGAATAGTTTACGCAAATATACGAAAATAATAGTTTCAAAAAATCCTGTTTTGAATGTAATAATTCACAAACTTGATTGTCAATATAAAATTTTCATTTAATAATATATTGATAAACACATTCCTAATAATTTTGTTGCTGATGGGTTTTTGCTTCTTTTTGTCCGTCATTCACTATCAAAAAGAAGTCCCTAAAACCCAAAAAAAGATTTAGAGACAGTCAGAAAAAATGAAAAACATCAAGCGCTCATCCGCTTTCGGATAAGGTGTGCGTGATACAGGTATACATATGGTTGTTGTTAACTACTTAGAGTCAATATTCAACGATAATAAAGATTATAACATTGTACTATTCAAACATAAGAGGGAGGAGACCGTTTAATGAATTAATTAGATATTGCAGTTTATTCAGAAGGGAGGTTATAGACTCCTTTTACAAGAATTTCCCGTTCTGGTATGGTTGATATTATTTCTGTGTAATTGTCAGAAGTCATTCCGGTTTTAACAGTCGTCGGGCGGAAATAGAGTCCGTTATCGTCTTGTTTTTCGAGGATATAAATTCTTTGTGAATTACCAATAACGATAAAAGCTTCTTCGGGAAGTCCTTTTGCTTGACGTTCGGATATAATGATTTCTG
>CAYXNK010000152.1:0-1804 GCA_964466395.1 uncultured Oscillospiraceae bacterium
GTTGTATCCCGCATTCTCCCTAAGGAAGATATGCCCTACATGCCTGACGGCACACCGCTGGATATCGTTTTGAACCCCCTGGGCGTTCCTTCCCGTATGAACATCGGACAGGTTCTTGAAGTCCACCTTGGCTATGCGGCAAAGGCACTGGGCTGGAAGGTTGCCTCCCCGATTTTCAACGGCGCGAACGAGGATGACATCCACGATACACTTGAGCTTGCCGGTCTGCGAAGAGACGGTAAGAGCGTTCTCTATGACGGACGCACAGGCAGACCCTTCGATAACCTTGTAACCGTTGGTTATGTTTACTTCTTAAAGCTCCACCACCTTGTTGACGATAAGATCCATGCCCGCTCCACCGGACCTTACAGCCTGGTTACTCAGCAGCCTTTGGGCGGCAAGGCCCAGTTCGGCGGCCAGCGTTTCGGAGAGATGGAAGTTTGGGCTCTTGAGGCATACGGCGCGGCCTATACTCTCCAAGAGATTTTAACCGTCAAGTCCGACGACGTTACCGGCCGTGTCCGCACCTACGAGAGTATCGTAAAGGGACACAATATTCCGCAGCCCGGCGTACCGGAGTCTTTCAAGGTTCTGGTCAAAGAGCTCCAGTCTCTGTGCCTTGACATTCGGGTTTTGGACAAGAACGGCGATGAAATTGAGCTAAAAGACGACGATGAGGACGATTTTGCTCCTGACTTCCGCGAAGACGTCTACAAGCCGGAAGATCGCGAGATAGTCGCCTCGGGCTTCACCATTGAGAACGAAGACGGTGAGCCGGAGGTCGCAGAAGAAGCCGAGTCAAGCGAACAAATGTTGGATGAGGAGATATAAGTATGAGCTATGCACCTTTTGACGCCATTAAAATTGGCATTGCATCTCCTGAAATGATTCGTGAATGGTCTTTCGGTGAAGTAAAAAAGCCGGAAACCATCAACTACCGTACCCTCAAGCCAGAGCGTGACGGCTTGTTCTGTGAGCGCATTTTCGGACCGACTAAGGACTGGGAATGCCACTGCGGAAAGTACAAGAAAATCCGTTATAAGGGTAAAATCTGTGACCGTTGCGGTGTTGAAGTTACAAAAGCAAAGGTTCGACGTGAACGCATGGGTCATATCGACCTTGCCTCTCCCGTGTCACACATTTGGTATTTCAAGGGCATTCCCTCCAGAATGGGACTATTATTGGATTTGACCCCCCGCATTCTTGAAAAGGTTCTGTACTTTGCATCCTATATTGTAACCGACGCCGGTGACACCCCCCTCCAGAAGAATCAGATTCTCTCTGAGAAGGAATACCGGGATATGCGTGAAAAGTATGAAGACGACTTTGACGCGGGTATGGGTGCGGAGGCTGTTAAGAGGCTTCTTGCCAACATCGACTGTCAGGCGCTGTCTGACCAGCTGCGTATGGAGCTAAAGGACGCCACCGGACAGAAAAAGGCGAAAATCGTGAAGCGCCTTGAGGTCGTGGAGGCATTCCTGCACTCCGGCAACGACCCCCAGTGGATGATTATTGATGTTCTGCCGGTTATTCCTCCTGAAATCAGACCTATGGTTCAGCTGGACGGCGGCCGCTTTGCAACCAGTGACCTTAACGACCTTTACCGCCGTGTAATTAATCGCAACAACCGTCTTAAGAGACTTATTCAGCTAAACGCTCCCGACATCATTGTCCGCAATGAGAAGCGTATGCTTCAGGAAGCGGTTGACGCTCTTATCGACAATGGTCGCCGGGGTCGCGCCGTTACCGGTGCAAACAGCCGCGCCCTTAAATCGCTCTCAGACATGCTCAAGGGTAAGCAGGG
>CAYXNK010000152.1:1814-5334 GCA_964466395.1 uncultured Oscillospiraceae bacterium
CCAGAACCTTCTGGGAAAACGTGTTGACTACTCCGGACGTTCCGTTATCGTTGTTGGTCCGGAACTGAAGATTTATCAGTGCGGCGTGCCTAAGGAAATGGCAATTGAGCTGTTCCGCCCCTTTGTAATGAAGAAGCTGGTTGAGGACGGCCTTGCAAACAACATTAAATCCGCCAAGAAAATGGTGGATAAGCAGCAGACCGAAGTTTGGGACGCGCTTGACGTAGTTATTAAGGAACACCCCGTGCTCCTCAACCGTGCGCCTACCCTTCACCGCTTGGGAATTCAGGCCTTTGAGCCGATTCTTGTTGAAGGGCGTGCTTTGAAGCTGCACCCTCTGGTCTGCACGGCATATAACGCGGACTTTGACGGCGACCAGATGGCTATTCACGTGCCGCTATCCGCGGAAGCGCAGGCTGAGGCAAGGATCCTTATGCTCTCTGCGAACAACCTGCTGCGTCCTCAGGATGGTAACCCCGTTACCATCCCCACACAGGACATGATTCTCGGCGCATACTATATGACCTTCATTCGCATGGGCGAATACGAGAACGAAAAGCTTCGGGTGCTTGACGCAGGCGACACCGGCCTCAAGGCAGGTGAGATCACTGCATCCAGCGAAATTATCGCAGCAAACGATATTATTGCTGAAAAGATGAAGACGGGAGACACATCGCTTACGAAGGCCACTTTTGAAGGCGTTCGTGCGTTCTCAAACCCTGCCGAAGCCATTATGGCCTATGAAGACAATGCAATCGGAATGCACTCTCCCATCAGAGTTAGAGTTACAAAGACTGTTGACGGCATTTTGCGCAACAAGCTGGTTCAGACAACAGTTGGACGTATTCTTTATAATGAACCCATTCCTCAGGATCTGGGCTTTGTTGACAGAAGCGATCCGGAACAGATGTTCAATTACGAGGTCAACTTCCAGGTTGGCAAGAAGCAGCTGGGCGTAATTGTTGAAAAGTGTATTTCCAAGCACGGCTTTACTATTTCCGCCGAGGTTCTGGACAACATCAAGTCCCTTGGTTATAAGTACTCCACAATTGGCGCAATCACAATCTCCATTGCGGATATGACTGTTCCGAAGGAAAAGAAGGAGCTCATTTCCGAAACGGAGAAGAAGGTTGTTACCATTGAGCGTCAGTATAAGCGCGGTCTTATTACGGATGAAGAGCGTTACCGTCTGGTTGTTGCCGAATGGGAACAGACTACCAAGGACGTTACAAGAGCGCTGCAGAACAATCTGGATGAGTTCAACCCCATCTATATGATGGCAAACTCCGGCTCCCGTGGCTCCATGAACCAGATTCGTCAGCTGGCAGGTATGCGTGGTCTGATGGCGAACACTGCCGGTAAGACTATCGAAATCCCCATCAAGGCAAACTTCCGTGAGGGCCTGTCCGTTCTGGAGTACTTCATTTCCTCCAGAGGTGCGAGAAAGGGTCTTGCAGATACCGCTCTGCGTACCGCAGACTCCGGTTATCTGACCCGCCGTCTGGTTGACGTTTCACAGGATGTTATTATCCGTGAAGCCGACTGCGGCTCAACTCGCGGCGTTAAGGCAGCGGCTGTTTTCGACAAGGGTCAGGAAGTTCAGTCCTTTGGTGACAGTATCCACGGCCGCTTCCCCTTGAACCCCATCGCCAACCCAGAAACGGGCGAAGTGATTTTCGATACCAATCATATGCTCCTTCGCAGTGACGCTGCCGCCCTTGAGGCTGCCGGCATCCACGAAATCATGATTCGTTCCGTTTTAAGCTGCGATGCTAAGAGCGGCGTTTGCGCCAAGTGCTACGGTGTTAACCTTGCCACCGGCGCTCCCGTTAACGAAGGCGAAGCTGTAGGCGTTATTGCTGCCCAATCTATCGGTGAACCCGGCACGCAGCTCACCATGCGTACCTTCCACACCGGCGGTATTGCGGGAGACGATATCACCCAGGGTCTGCCCCGTGTTGAGGAGCTGTTTGAAGCCAGAAAGCCCAAGAGAATGGCAATTTTGGCTGAAATACCCGGTAAGATCACCGTTGAGGAAACCAAGAAGAATGCTATGTCCGCCATTTTCATCACAAATCCCGAATCCGGTGAAACTGTGGATTATGCTACTCCCAACTCTGCCGGAATTCTGGTTGCAACAGGCGATGTTGTAACAAAGGGACAGCCGCTTACAGCAGGCGCATACAACCCTCACGATGTTCTTAACATCCTTGGCGTTGGCGAGTGCCAGCACTATATTATCCAAGAGGTTCAGAAGGTTTACCGTCAGCAGGGTGTTGATATCAACGACAAGCATATTGAAGTTATTATTCGTCAAATGATGCGCAAGGTCCGAGTTGAGGACCCCGGCACCACTGAGCTGCTTTCGGGCTCAACCGTTGACTGGAACGATCTTAACGACGCCAATGCAATAGTCGAAGCTAGGATTGCAGCCGGCGAAGAAGGCCTTTCCACCGCAACCTATACTCAAACACTTATGGGTATTACCAAGGCTTCTCTGGCAACGGAAAGCTTCCTATCGGCAGCTTCCTTCCAGGAGACCACCAAGGTTTTAACCGATGCCGCAATCAAGGGCAAGATAGACAGACTGGTCGGCCTGAAAGAAAACGTCATTATCGGTAAGCTTATCCCCGCCGGCAGCGGGCTTGAAGTATATCGCAAGTTCGACGCCGAAACAGATGAGACGGTAGAGAGCTCTGCCAACGACTACGTTGACCTTTCCGCTCTTGTGGGAAGAACAAACGCTATCTGATTAGCTGTATAGCCTGGGCAGCATTTAACTGCTCAGGCTATATTTAGGCTACAAATGCATATGCAAAAATTCCTTGACGAAACTTGTGCATTATGCTACAATACCTATTTGCACGGACTTAATTTTCATTTTTGGAAAAAAGCCCCTGAATTACCTTGGTTTTTAACGGAATATCCACTTGGTTTCCGTCAAAAATATATGAATATGGAAGAAAGGAGGAAAACTATGCCTACGTTTAACCAGCTGGTGAGAAAGGGCAGACAGATGCCCACATACAAGTCCACATCACCCGCATTGCAGCACGGTTTGAACACTATCAAGAACAAAGAGACTGATATGTCTTCACCCCAAAAGAGAGGCGTTTGCACCGCAGTTCGTACAGCAACACCTAAGAAGCCGAACTCCGCTCTGCGTAAGATCGCTCGTGTTCGTCTTACAAACGGCTATGAAGTTATTGCGTACATCCCCGGAATTGGACACAACCTTCAGGAGCACTCCGTTGTTATGCTTCGTGGCGGTCGTGTAAAGGACCTTCCTGGTGTTCGTTATCACATCATCCGTGGTACTTTGGATACTCAGGGCGTTGCAAACCGCAAGCAGGCGCGCAGTAAGTACGGCGCAAAGAGACCTAAATAAGCAAAATCGCGCTTTGGCGCAAGACTATGTCTTGTTCGGAGCATTAACATATATTTAGATGTATGTTGCGTCCGACAGGCATATGCGAGAAGATAAGTGTCTTCTCGAGTACCGATGAGATTCATTTTAGTA
>CAYXNK010000153.1:0-5275 GCA_964466395.1 uncultured Oscillospiraceae bacterium
TCTCCCTGCTTTTGAGCCGCCCCGACACCCTAAACGCCATGGGCGAGCAGATGAAGAAGCTGAGCCTTGGCGACGCCACGGAAAAAATTGCGGAGATTATACTTGAGCTGGCAAAATAAAGGAGTTACACACTGAAGGATACAAGGCCTGCACTGCGGCTGAGAACGTCATTTCTGAAGGGACGCTGCCCCCAAGCCCGCTCAGAAAATTAGCACTTTTCTCGCTTTCCGCATAGTATGGCGTAAAATCCACTGTGCGGAGGGGTCAATATGAGCGTTTGGAAGGTTCTGGGAGGCAGACAGCTGAAAGGCGAAATTAAGATACAGGGATCCAAGAATGCGGTGCTTCCCATTATGGCGGCAGCCATCATCCGTGGCTGTCAGACCGAGCTTTTAAACTGCCCGCAGTTGAGTGATGTTGAGGCGGCCATGGCGATTTTGCGCCATTTGGGCTGTCGTGCGGAGCGGGAGGGAGACTCGGTTTGGATTGACTCCCGGGGTATGAACAGGACGGATATCCCCCATGATTTGATGCGGGAGATGCGTTCCTCTGTCATTTTTCTCGGTGCAATTCTAGCCCGTGCCCATGAGGCACAGCTCTCCTATCCGGGTGGCTGCGAGCTGGGCGCAAGACCCATCGACCTGCATCTGGAAGCGCTGCGCAGTCTTGGCGCGGAGATTTCGGAACAGGGGGGGAACCTCTATTGCAGCGACAAGGGTCTCAAGGGGGCGCGCATTAATCTTGCCTTCCCCAGCGTGGGCGCAACAGAAAATGCCATGCTGGCCGCCTGCGGTGCAACAGGAGAAACCGTCATTACGAACGCCGCGCGGGAGCCGGAAATCATTGACCTGCAGGAATACTTACGGACACTTGGCGTCGCCATTTCAGGCGCCGGAGGCTCCACGATTACAATTAGCGGCATGAAGCCTGTTGCGGTTGTGGGGCATCGGGTGATGACAGACCGCATTGTTGCGGCAACGGCTCTCTGCTGTACGGCCTCTGCCGGCGGCAGCATCACCCTGCGCGGGCTTGTGCCTGCCTATTTTGAGACCATTACCACAGCCCTGGAAGAGATGGGCTGTGAGGTGCGCCGGGGCAGCAACTTTGTCAGCCTTACGGCAAAGGGTGGCCTGCGCGCGCCGAAGCCCATTGTCACAAGGCCTTATCCCGGCTTTCCAACGGACGCCCAGCCTCTTTTGATGGCGGCGGCCTTGAAGGCTGAGGGGAACACGGCCTTCACCGAGAATATTTTTGAAAACCGCTATAGGCATGTGCCGGAGCTTCGCCGCTTTGGTGCGGACATCAGCTTAGAGGGCAGGGTTGCCGTTGTCACAGGCGTCAAGGAGCTCTATGGTGCCCAGGTGATGGCAGCAGACCTCCGGGGCGGCGCTGCCTTGATTACGGCGGCTCTGGGCGCTGTGGGCGAGAGCTGGATTCACGACGTTGGCCATGTAGTTCGGGGCTATGATGATTTTGAAGCCATGCTCAGGAGCCTGGGGGCAGAGGTTCGCTTTGTGGAAAAGTCCCTTGCCTCTGTGATTTAAGCCTAAAAGGGGACGGCAGCCGGACTGCCGTCCCGAAAAAAAAGCGGGCGAGAGGACAAGCTGTCTGCCGCCCGATAAGGGAGAGTGTCCATGTCCAGCCCTCAGAAAAAAGACCGCGGCGGCGGAGGTGTTATCTTTGGCACCCTTTCCTTCGTGATTATCTGCGCAGCCCTTGTCTTCGGCATGAGCGTGTTTTTTCGTGTTTCCGAGCTTGCGGTCACCGGCGCGGGGCGCTACTCCGAGCAGGAGATTATCGAGGCCTCCGGTATTGAGCAGGGGGACAACCTGATGCTGATTAACAGGGAGGCCGTGGAGCGGCGGATTCAATCAAAGCTGCTTTATATTGGCGAGGTTCAGGTTAAGCGGCAACTGCCCACCACCATTGCCATTGCCGTGGAGGAAAGCGGCGGCATAGCGATTTTAGAGACGGACGGCGGCCTCTGGCTGGTTGACAAGTCCGCGCGGCTGTTAGAGCCCTGCCCGCAGGGGGAGCGAAACAAATACATGCGGATTATCGGTCTCTCCGCCGTGAAGCCCGAGGCGGGTGTGGGGATTTCAACGCCGGAGGAGGAAAAGCCAAACGCTGCTCTTTTGCAGGCGCTGCTGGAGGCCGTTGCCGCGGCGGGACTGCAGGCGGACATTGCCACACTGGACGTGCAAAACCCCGTCAACGCCGAAATGGACTATCTGGATGGCCGATTTCGGGTCAAGCTGGGGAGCCGGGACAACCTCGATTATAAGCTGGAGCTGCTGCTGGAGGTTGTGGAAAAGCTGGAGCCCGGGGACAGAGGGATCATTGACCTCTCCCAGGACAAGCGGGGGCAGTTTTCACCCTTCGTCGAATAGAGTCCGGCCTTGTCACTTCTGACAAAAATGTGTAAATAAATTTTTAGTTCACATAATATATTTGCAAACAACACTTGACCAAAAAGCAAATTCGGTATAAAATAAAGCGGATAATTAGATTATTAGCCTGAACCCTGAAAAAACGGTTCGGATTGATTAAAATATGGGAGGCTATAAATATGTCGTTTCAGCTTGAAACCGGTCCCGAAAATGTTGTTACAATTAAGGTTGTTGGTGTTGGCGGAGCGGGAAATAACGTCGTAAACCGTATGGTGAAGGCGGGCACAAAGGGCGTTGAATTCATCGCCATCAATACGGACAAGCAGGCGCTTTCCATCTCCAATGCCACACAGAAAATACAAATCGGGGAAAAGCTAACCCACGGCCAGGGCGCAGGCTCTGACCCCGATATCGGCAAGCGCAGCGCAGAAGAGAGCCGCAACAACATCGCAAAGAGCTTTGAGGATGCCGACATGGTCTTTATCACGGCCGGCATGGGTGGCGGAACGGGAACGGGAGCTGCCCCCATCGTTGCAGACATTGCCCGGGAAGCAGGAATACTTACCGTCGGTGTTGTAACGAAGCCCTTCAGCTTTGAGGGCAAGCGCAGGATGGACCAAGCGCAGCACGGCATTGAGGAGCTTTTGGGCAAGGTCGATTCCCTGCTCATCATCCCCAACGACCGCTTGAAGTTTGCAACCGACCAAAGAGTCACCTTTGCAAATGCCTTTGAAATCGCGGACGACGTGCTCCACCAGGCAGTGACGAGCATCTCCGATTTAATTAAAAACACCGGCTTCATTAACCTTGACTTCGCCGACGTAACCACCATCATGAAGGACGCGGGCTTTGCCCACATGGGCGTCGGACATGCTGTCGGCAAGGGCAAGGCAGAAGATGCTGCCCGCATGGCGGTTGCAAGCCCGCTGATGGAGACCTCTATCGACGGCGCAAGAGGCGTTCTGATTAACATCACAGGCTCTATGGACATGGGGCTTGAGGATGTGGAAGCCGCGGCGAACTTGGTTCAGGCGGCCGCACACGCCGAGTCAAACATCATCTTCGGCGCCACCTTTGACGATACCATGGACGACGAAATCCGTGTCACTGTCATCGCAACAGGCTTTGACGACGGCCCTGTCCAGAGCGCCCACGAGGCGAAGAAGGAGCGCGAGACCGCAGCTCCCCAGGGCCTCTATACCGCGGCCTCCGAGATGGCCGGAACGGGCAGAGGGCAGGAGGCTCCGAAAAAGGAAGAGGACCCCTTCGACAGCATTTTCAAAATTTTTAATTCCAAGTAGCTTCGGCTTTTCCATAGCTCCCCCCGTTGCTAAACGGGGGGAGCTTTTCAATAGACTCAAGAACTGGAGGGATTGCCTTGCACAAAGCCCAAAAGCCCCCCGGCCCTCTGACCTATGTCCGTGAGCTTGTGGAGATTTATGTGAAAAACCATGTGCCACGCTCGGCAGCAGAGCTGGCTTATTTTCTCATGCTCTCGATTTTCCCCACCCTGATTTGCCTCCAGACGCTGGTGGCGCGGTTTTTACCCGGCATCTCCCTATCTCTGGAGGAACTAAACGGCATCTTTCCCTCAGACACACTGAAGCTCATTAAAGACTACCTCTGGTACATCACCACCCACCAGAGCAAAGCCCTTTTGACGGCGGGAATCCTGGGCATGGCGACCTCCTCGGCCGCCGCCTTTCGCTCGATTCACAGCATCATGGGCGAAATCCAGGGCGTTTCCCGGTTCAAGGGCATTTTTGCCCTGATTTTCAGCTTTGCCTTTTCCCTGGTGTTTCTTGCGGCAATTTATTTTGCAATCATCGTAATGGTGACAGGGGACTGGCTGATTAACACCATCACCGGGCTTTGGCCGGCGCTCTCCCATATTGCCATCTGGAACAGCCTGCGCTTTCCGCTGATGCTCGTGATTTTCACCCTCATCATCTACGGGCTGTACCGGATTACAGCCCCTTCCCAAGTCCGGAGCTATTTTTTTCCCGGCGCTGCAACGGCGGCAATTGTCATTGTGCTGGTGAGCGTCCTGTTCTCCACGTTTATCAGCATGTCAACCAAGTATCCGCTGATTTATGGCTCGATGGCCTCGATTATCATCTTCATGCTCTGGCTGCACGTTTGCGGACAGATTCTAATAATGGGAAATGCCCTAAATGTCGTCCTGCGCCGCCACCTGCCGGAGAAGACAGAGGGCGATGAGACAAAAAAATAGGACTCTCGATTGAAAAATCCCCACAGCGAGTTTTTTGACAAGTTAAAAAGGGACGGCGCGAAAAGCTGTCTTCACATAGGGTTTGGTATTTCTGAAAAAAACGGCATAGTCGTAAATTGCGGCTATGCCGTTTTTTCGTCCATTTTCGGAAAATCTCTTGCCCATTCGCTACACGGAAAAAGGAAAGCGCTTTTATATGCCCTGTGTTAGGAAAAGTTTCTGTAAGTGTTGTTTCTGTGCGCCGTCCTTCTTATAGAGATAGGGAAAAATCGCGCCTACCGTAGCCCTGAAAAAATACGGCACCCGCTATTATTTCGGATGCCGTATGTAAAAAGTGCAATTACCCATAAATTCGGAGCATTATTAATGCGGAACTAAAGTAATTTCGTTGTAATCAGCTAATTTCAGTGATATAATAAAATATATTTCACGGGAGGTGCAGATGATGGCGATTAGTTACAACAAACTCTGGAAGCTTCTGATAGATAAAAATATGAAAAAGAAAGACCTTCAGAGGCTTTCTAGTGTTAGTTCGGCTACTATAACGAAACTTGGACGAAACGAAAATGTAAATACGGAGATACTACAAAAAATATGTGCCGCTTTGAATTGTGATATATGCGATATTATGGAATTCGTGCCAGATACGGTT
>CAYXNK010000154.1:0-945 GCA_964466395.1 uncultured Oscillospiraceae bacterium
GCTCATAAAGACCTCCCGCTCCATGCACGACGAAAATTTTGAATATCTCTCGCAAAACGGGGGCGTAATGATATTGGATGAATTCGGCGAGGAGCGCTCTTGCCGAATAGCCCGCCTTACCCGCGAAGTATCCGCCGTTGGCAGCGCCGAGGTAATCCTCATCTGCACGCAGACGGGCTTTCATGAGCAGGTCATCCGCTCAATTGCTCCCTATCTTCGCTCAGGTCAGCTGCTGATGTTAGACCCAGGCTATCTTTCCACCGCATACGTTCTGCGCTTTTGCGGTGACAAGGGCGTCATAACGGCGGAGAGCGAATCGAATTTCATCGACGGGCGCATATCCGCTCCTGGACGCTTCCATGTGGGCTTTCGCAACGTGCGCAATCCCGTGGGCGTGTACCCTGTGTCGGCGCTGCCGAAGGCAAAGGATATCCTGCAAAGGCTGGGAACGCCCTTCACCTATCTGAACAGCGTTGCGGAAGCGGCGCTGCATAACCCCAACATGATCGTACACACCGTGGGCGCTGTGATGAGCATTCCCCGCATTGAGGCCACAGGTGGCGATTACTGTATGTACCACGAGGTTTTCACCCCCTGCGTGTGGAATATGCTAGAGCGGCTGGATGGCGAAAAGATGGCGGTTCTGGGCGCACTGGGCTTTGAACCAACGCCCTACGTCGAGGCCTGCAAATTCCGCAACAGCCTTGACGAAATGCGGGACGGCAAGGAAGTGTTTTTCGACTACGCCCGTATGCCCAGCCGCGCGAAGGGACCTGTCAGCGTAAACTCACGCTACATAACGGAGGACGTGCCGCAGGGGCTTGTACTGCTTGAGTCCCTAGGCTCGGTGGTCGGAGTGCCCACTCCCGTTGCAACATCCCTCATTGAGCTGTCCTCCGCCGCGCTGGGGCGCGATATGCGTCATGCGGGGCGCACCATAGATAA
>CAYXNK010000154.1:955-5274 GCA_964466395.1 uncultured Oscillospiraceae bacterium
CTGCTATGTCATACAGCACCGCTTTTAAGAAACGATACAGCATGGCAAAAAAGCTTGCCGATTTGCGTGGCGGCTCCCCTGCCGTCTATCTTGCCGACGCGCTGTACTGCGCAAGGGCTCACGGAGCGTCCGCCGAAAACTATTTTGTGCTGCGCTTTTTTGCAATGCCGGATAAAAGGCGGCAGGAATATCTGACAGCCGGCAGGTCGAAGGCGGCGGACAGGCTGTTAAACGCAAAAGCGTCGTCGGATGAAAAGGCCGCGCTTGCAAAAAAAGAGCTCTTTAACAGAAAATTTTCCTCCCTTATACGCAGAGAACATCTCTATGCCCCGCAGGCATCGGCCACGGAAACAGAGGTCTTTCTTCGCTCGCGGGACGAGATAATTGTAAAACCCCGGGCGGGCACTCAGGGCACGGGAATTCAGCGCATAAAGACCTCCGAGATTGCCGATGCGCGCAAATTTTGGCGTGGCTGCGTTGAAAATGAGCTTCTCCTTGAAGCCGTCATTAGCCAGCACCCGGCTATTGCCGCCATAAATCCCGGCTGCGTAAGCTCCGTTCGAGTGAACGCCGCCCGGGACAGGCAGGGGCACATTGTGCTCATCGGCGCCGCCCTACGATGTGGTGGAGTAGGCGCCGCGGCTGATAATTTCCACAGCGGGGGCATTGCGTATCCCATCGACCTTGAAAGCGGCTGCGTCGGCGGCGCCGGGCGCGATAACGCGACGCTCAAGGTATATTTTCGCCATCCCGGCTACGACGTCTATATGCCGGGGCTGCAAATACCCTTTTGGTCTGAAATGCTGGAGTATGTCCGGCGAGGCATGGAGCTTGTGCCCGGCATGGGCTATGTGGGTTGGGATCTTGCCGTGACGCCCCAGGGCCCGGAAATGATTGAAGGCAACTTCGGCTACCCGGGCGGCAATATCATTCAATTTGACGGTGTGGGTAAGTACCCGCTGATCTTATTCTGTACAGGTGAAGCGTATGAAAAGTAAGATTATGAGAAGCATCGCCGTTTACCCCGAGCTACGCCGGAAATTTATGGACTATATCGACGGCGTTCAGGAATTGCCTGAGGGCTTTTCAAAGCGGAAGCTGTTTTATGATTACATTAAGGTTCGCCGCCAAAACCCGGGCAGGCGCGTTTCCATGTCTGAATACATGATTTTCGGCTTCTACGAGCGCGGCCTTGTGGAACAGCAGAGCTTTCTGACAGACGTGGAGGCTACACTCCTCATGCGCCCGTACAACAGCGAATCCGAGCTGTATCTTAAGGACAAGGTGCGCTTTCTGAAAACCTTCTCAGAATTCATAAGCCGGGACTGGCTGTATCTGCCGGAGGCAAGCCTTGAGGAATTTTGCGCATTTGCTGCAAAGCACCCCGTGATGGCGCTAAAGCCCCCGAAATCCAGCTGGGGCATTGGCTTCAAGCGGCTCGACGTATCGGAATACTCCGATCTTAGCGCGCTCTACTGCCAGCTGCTGGATCGGGGCTGCCTTGCGGAGGAGTTCTTGGAGTCAGACCCCGAGCTTGCCAAGTACCATCCCGCTTCGCTCAACACCCTGCGCATCATTACCTTCCGCTCCGGCAATCGTTTCGGCGTATTCGGTGCGGGTCTGCGCGTGGGCAACAACGGGCACAGCGTCGACAACGCTCACGGTGGCGGCATCTTCTGCGAGATAAATAAGAACACCGGCGTCGTCATAACCGACGGGCTTGACGAGTGCGGGAACTATTACAAGACCCATCCCATCACCGGAGAGTACTTCAAGGGACAGCGGATACCTCATTTTGATGAAGCGGTGGAGCTGTGCCACGCGGCTTCCATGAAGCTAGACTGCCTGCATGTCGTCGGCTGGGATGTTGCCGTGCTGCCCGGCGGAAAGCTTGAGATTATTGAAGGCAACCACAACCCTGGAATGAACATCGTTCAGGCGCCGGCAAAGCACGGCGTGAAGGGACGCTTCACTTCAATGCTTGCCGATTATTACAGTAGCTATTGAAAGGGACAGCCATGAAAATTGCGGTCATCGGACTCGGTTACATAGGTCTTGCAAACGCCGTGTTATTGGCACCATATAACGACGTTGAGGCAGCGGATATTGACAAAGCTCGGCGGGATTTGATATCCTCCGGTATTTCGCCCATTAAAGACGCGATAATCGAACGCGCTCTCGTGGACGGCGGGCTGCATCTGAGTTTATCCTCCGACGCGGCGGCGGCCTGCTCGCAGGCCGACTATATAATCATCGCCGTCCCCACAGACCCCGTCAGTGAAGGCGGTGGACTGGATACCACAATCGTCCGGCGGGAGGTTGAAGCCGCCATAGCTGTGAATCCCGACGCTACCATCGTCATCCGCTCGACGCTCCCCGTTGGCTTCACGGAGAAGCTGTCATCGGAGAACCCAGATTCCGTCATTCTGTTCGTGCCGGAATTTTCCCGGGAGGGCAAGTCGCTTTACGACTGCCTGTACCCCTCGCGCATAATCGTGGGTATGGCGGGAACATCCGAAAAAGCAGCCGCCAGAGCGAGCCAAATCGTGCGCCTTATGCTTTCTGCCTGCCGCAAGCCGGATACGCCAGTACTGTATATGGGCGCCTCGGAGGCTGAGGCCGTAAAGCTCTTTGCAAACACCTATCTTGCCATGCGCATCAGCTTTTTCAATGAGCTTGATTCCTTTGCCCAGACCGCAGGACTTGACGCGAAAGACATAATCGACGGGCTTTCCCTGGACGAGCGCATAGGCGGGCATTACAACAACCCCTCCTTTGGCTTCGGCGGTAACTGCCTGCCGAAGGATGCAAGGCAGCTTATACTGGACTTTCCCGATGCCTCCGGCACGCTCATCCGCGCGGTATCTGCTTCAAACGCCGCGCGCAAGAAATTTTCGTCAGATCGCATTCGCGCTCTTCTACCAGTGGGTGGGACGCTGGGCATATACAGGCTCACAATGAAAACCGATTCGGATAATTTCAGACACAGTGCGATACTTGGCGTTATGGCTGAGCTTAAGAAATACGGCGTACCCATGCTCATATACGAACCAACCTTCGGTGCTGCGGAATTCGATTGCATACCCGTCACGGCACAGCTAGAGCTTTTCAAAGCCTCTTGCGCGCTCATCGCCGCCAACCGCTGCAACGAAGATCTCTCAGATGTGCGCGTAAAGGTATATACGCGCGACCTATATGAAAGAGATTGAATGCCGACATAAGCGGATATAACACAAAGCCCGGAGCCGAAGCTCCGGGTTTTGTGTTAGGGTCAGGAGTATTGAATATGTATTTCTTACTTTGCTACGGCAGCGACGGCCTTTCTCTGCAGAAGCTGCACGAAGTAGATGTTGGAAGCGTAGGCGCAGAACTGGGCAGCAGCGCCGATCTGGAAGCCCCCTATGATGGTGACGAATGCGCGGGAGGCGGTGCCGGCGGGAATAACGGTGGGGATGAACAGGGACAGCAGGCTTGGCAGACCATAACCCCAGAATACGCAGTTTATGAAGGAAAAGACCAGCAGGTAGCAGAACCAGGTTTTCGGAATCCAGTTAAAAAACAGCATCTGCTCTTCCATGGCACCCATGGCCGGAGCGGGCTTGGATCCGGCGGATGGATTTTCCATCCTGGCTTTCATGGCTTTTTTGAACATTTTAGCCGTGATAGGGTATCCGATGAGACCGCAGATCATCGGTGTGATGAAGCAGCTCATGCCGCTGGCAGCCGCACAGGAAATGATAGTTACGTCCTTGGCAGCGTAGGGTGCGTTAAAGAACCAGCAGATAATCCAGCAAAGAATAACGGTGGGAATACCGACTGTCCACGACTTTTTAAAAGCCGCCTTTCTCGCTTCAAGTGTCATAGTTTTCTCCTTTTACATCTTGTTTTTTGTGAACCCTATGATACACATGATAATTGTTTAACGTTAATTCCACAACGCAATAAACTTCAATATTACTAACCGTCCGGCAGGCGGCGGCGCTGCATTTGGTAACCATCGTAGGGCAATGAGAAATCGTGAGGTTACGGGTACTCGGGGATCTGGAACTTCGCCCGACATGGACGGAATTTCCAACCAATTTATTTCATTGAAATATTGACAAAGCAGGGTTGCGGCCCTATAATGAACAATGTTCAGTAAGGAAGTGACCACAATCAATACTATTGTTACCTCAAGAGAGGCGATTCTACAGGTCTGTCGTGAAATTGTTTCGGGAAAAGGGCTGTCGGCAGTGAATATGCGTTCGGTGGCGGAACGCTGCAATGTGGCGCTTGGTTCGCTTTACAACTATTTTGACAGTAAGGACGCGCTCATTCTG
>CAYXNK010000155.1:0-5272 GCA_964466395.1 uncultured Oscillospiraceae bacterium
AATACTCGGTGTTTAGCTCCACAAAGGGGGAGAGCAGCTCGTCTTTAATCATCTTCCAAAGGATGCGGGTCATCTCGTCGCCGTCCATCTCGACGATGGGGTTCATAGGAATTTTCTGCATTTCGATTCTCCTCGTTATATGGTTTTCCGGCAGTGGGGGCTTAAGCGCGCCGGGCAGCGTAATAATTCATCAGGCAGCCCCGCAGGATAATCTCCCTGTCCTCGGCTGTGAGGCCGGGAAGGTTCAGCTTCAGGTCAAAGACGCCCTCTTTTGTGACAACCTTTGCGTCAACCGCCTCCGCGCCGTCTTCCACGGCAGCTTTGAGGCCGGGGACGAAAATCCAATCGCCGGGGGCATAGGGGAAGGCGGCCTCCGCGTCCAGCACAAAGGGGAGCATGCCCCAGTTGATGCAGTTGGAGCGGTAGCGCTTGGTGGCGAATTCATAGCAGATATTCGCTCCGCCGCCCAGAACCCGCTGGCTGGAAGCCGCCTGCTCCCGCGCCGAGCCGTCGCCGGGCTTGTTGGCAAAAAGCACGCTGGAAATGACGCTGTCTTGCAGGATGTTCGCAGACAGGCCAAGGGTTTCAATTAAGCTCAAAAGCTCCTGGGGGACTTCTCCGACAGCCCGGGCTGTCTCTAAATCCGCAATCTCCTTGGCTCGAACCACGTAGTGGGGGTCGCGGCGGGAGAGGGTGAAGGAGGCCAGCTTCAGGGGGTTGGAGCGATAGGAAGAGGTTTCACCCGAGGGAATCAGCTCGTCCGTTGTGGTCACAGGGTCACGAATCACACTGGCGAGACGGAAGAAGGCGTTCTCCGCCAGAGCCGGAATCTTCGGCCACTCGGCAATGTTCGGCCCCATGCGCAGGGGCTCCTCTGTTTTGGGACTGCCGAAGCCGGAGTAGACTCGCTTTTCATAAATCCCGCCATCAAAGGCGTAAGGCTCTTGCTTGGAAACCTCATAGTCCAAGTCCGCCGCGCTGGTGAGCAGACCGCCGTTTTTCGCCGTTGCGGCGATGGAGCGGGCGTCCATGAGCACAACGCCGGAAATCTGGCCGTCGGAGGGCTTGGAGCCTTCACGGCTTGGGAAGTTCCGGGTGGTGTGGCGAATCGAAAGGGTGTTGTTGGCCGGCGCATCCCCCGCACCGAAGCAGGGACCGCAGAAGGCGGATTTAAACAGAGCACCGGCCTCCATGAGTTGCTGCTGGATGCCGCTATTCATCAGGGCCAGGCTAATCGGCACACTAGAGGGATAGACAGAGAGAGAGAAATAGGAGTTTCCAACCGAAGCGCCGTCGAGAATTGCGGCGGCCTCGGCAATGTTGTCAAACATGCCTCCCGCACAGCCTGCGATGATGCCCTGTTCAATGACAATCTTGCCGTTTTGCAGCTTGTCCGTCAGGGAAAAGCGCACGTTGGCGGGGAGAGTCTGCGCCGCCTCCCGCTCAATCTCACGGAAGATGTCTCCCGCGTTTTCACAGAGCAGGCGGATAGGATAGGCCTTGGAGGGGTGGAAGGGCAGAGCCGCCATCGGCTCTATGGACGAGAGGTCAATCTCGATGAAAGCGTCGTAGTAAGCGCCCTCCTCGGGGGCAAGCTTTGCGTAAGCCTCGGGTCTGCCGTGGGCGGTGAGATAGGCCTGCACCGCAGCGTCCGTCTCCCAGATGGAGGAGAGGCAGGCGGTCTCCGTCGTCATCACGTCAATGCCGATGCGGAAGTCCATGGGCAGATTTGCAATGCCCGGGCCCACAAACTCGAGAACCTTATTTTTCACAAAACCGTTGTCATAGACAGCGCCGCAGAGGGCGATGGCAACGTCATGGGGGCCAACCCCGTGGCGGGGGCTGCCGGTGAGATAAACCAGCACCGTGTCGGGGCGATTCACGTCATAGGTGTTGGACAAAAGCTGCTTGACAAGTTCGGGGCCGCCCTCGCCCATGGCCATGGTGCCCAGAGCGCCGTAACGGGTGTGGCTGTCGCTGCCTAAAATCATTTTTCCGCAGCCCGCCATCATTTCCCGGGCGTACTGGTGGATTACAGCGAGGTTTGCGGGGACATAGACGCCGCCATATTTCTTCGCAGCGGAGAGGCCGAACACGTGGTCGTCCTCGTTTATCGTTCCGCCCACAGCGCAGAGGCTATTGTGGCAGTTTGTGAGTACATAGGGCAGGGGAAATTCCGCAAGGCCGCTGGCGCGGGCAGTCTGAATGATGCCCACATAGGTGATGTCGTGGGAAATCAGGCTGTCAAAACGAACCCTGAGGTGTTCCATATCACCTGAGTGATTGTGCGCCTCCAAAATCCGATAGGCAATGGTCTTTCTGCGGTCAGCCGCAGAAACTGACACGCCCTCTGGCGCCTCGACGGGATTCCCGTTTTTGAGATAAAATCCGCGGTCAAAAAGCTTAATCATAGAGCGGGGGCTTCCTTTCTTTGAGACTGGATCAAGATGTGTCCCGGGGGACGCATCGGTAATTTACTTTGATAAATAGTATATCATAATTTGGGCGCATGACAAGATGTTTACGGGACGATTCGACAAATTGCAAAAAAGCATAAAATTTGCCGTAAAATATCGAAAAATAATGACATTTTGAATAGTATGGAAAATAATCTTGCAAAAAAAAGTAGGGATGTGTATAATTACGCTTATTCTTAGCTTTACTGGAGAAGGGGGGACGGCAGATGGACAACAGGTCTGCGATGGACGGGTATATCAGCAATCTGTGCTGCGATATCCAGAGGGTCTATGAGATTGACAAGAGGGAATACCAGAACCACGCCATCAAAAAGGGACTGCGTAACGAGGATGGCACCGGCGTTTTGGCCGGGGTTACGGGCATCGGCAGCGTTCAGGGCTATTATATGCAGGACGGCGGCAAAGTTCCGGTTCCCGGCAAGCTCTATTACCGGGGCATTGACGTGGAGGACATTGTAAATGCCCATGCGGAAGCCGATACCTTTGGCTTTGAGGAAAGCTGCTATCTCCTGTTGATGGGCAGGCTGCCCGACCGGCGACAGCTCGAGCTCTTCGACAGTGTGCTCTCTCGGGCGCGGCAGCTGCCCCGGGATTTCACAGAGGATATGATATTAAAAGCGCCCAGCGTCAATGTGATGAACAAGCTCTCACGCAGTGTGCTCGCGCTGTATTCCTATGACGAGAACCCCGATGACACCTCGGTTGAGAACATCATGCGCCAATCCATCGAGCTGATTGGCCGCTTTCCGGTGATTGTTGCAAACGCTTTTGCGGTCAAGCGCCACCATTTTGACGGGGACTCCCTCTACCTCCACGTGCCTCAGGAGTCGCTCTCCGTGTCCCAGAACTTTTTGCGCATGATTCGGGAGGATAGAAAGTATACCGCCGAGGAGGCGCACATGCTAGATCTTATGCTGATTCTCCACGCCGAGCACGGCGGCGGAAACAACTCGGCCTTCACCTGCCGGGTGCTCTCCTCCACGGGGACGGACACCTACAGCGCCGTCTCGGCGGCAGTGAACGCTCTGAAGGGCCCCCTCCATGGCGGCGCCAACGCAAAGGTGATGGAGATGTTCCGGGGCCTCTGCGAGAATGTCCAGGATTACCGGGATGACGACGAGGTGAGCACCTATCTGGAGCGGCTCATGGACGGCACGGCGGGAGACGGCTCCAAGAAGATTTACGGTCTGGGACACGCTGTCTACACCGTCAGCGACCCGAGAACCGAGACTATCAAAAAGTATGCGGCAGGCCTTGCCGACAAGACGGGCTACGGGGAGCTTTTCCAGCTCTTGCAGACCATCGAGCGGCTGGGCATTCCGATGATTACGGCGCGCAAGAAACTCACGGTCCCGATTTGCGCTAATGTGGACTTATATTCCGGCCTGGTTTATAGAATGCTGGGCATTCCCGAGGAGCTGTTTACGCCCCTGTTTGCCGTTGCCAGGATTGCCGGCTGGTGCGCCCACCGATTGGAGGAAGTCATGACCTGCGGTAAAATCATGCGCCCGGCCTATCGCGCGGCCTTTGAGCCCCGGCAGTATCTGCCGCTGGAGGAGCGGATATAACAAAAACAGACCGGCAAACGCCGGTCTGTTTTTGTTTTGCAGAAGCTGAAAATCAGCTGATTTTAAATCAGGTTTAGAGCAAGGGTCAGCACAACGAAGCCCAGTCCAACCCACTTGGTGGCCTTTGCGAGCTTTGCGTCTAAGGTTACGGCCTTTGCCTTTGTCATGAAGGTTTCTGCGCCGCCCGCAATCGCGCCGGAGAGACCGGAACGCTTGCCAGACTGAAGCAGAACGACCGCAATCAAAAAGACGCAGGTGAGAAGCTGAATAACGGTGAGGACAATTTGCAGAGCGTGCATAACTTTCAATCCTTTCAATAAAAAAGAGGGGTACCTCTATCGTTGACACAATAACAAACCAGATAATAACACAAAGCCGTGCTAATTTCAAGGTTTTTTTAAGGATTTTGCAATCTGCTCCGCAAAACAGGAGAAGTCTTATGCAAAAGCCGGCGGGACTTGCCGCCTTAGATGATGCCCTGCATGGCGAGAATGGCCAGAACACAGGTTGCAAGCAGCAGGAGGGCAAAGAGAATCAGCCCATTTTTTTTTCGTTTGTTCAGCGTGTGTTCTCCGCGTTCCACACTGTGTACAAGACCGACCTTACGAAGAGCTGTGACCACAGGCTTATAGAGAATCAGGGTTAGGGCGGTGTTGAGCCCAGCCTGAATCAGGTTAAAGGGGAGAATGCCCGGTAAAATCAGCTTGAGAACCTCTGCCCGGGGCCAGTCCATGAAGATGGGGGTCAGTAGGATGTTCCAAAGCACCATCACAGCGGCCATCACAAGGCTTCCGAGAACAAGGCCGATGACGGCGCCCTTGAAATCGTGCATCTTCTTGTAGACTAAAGCGGCGGTGCAGGCAAAGGCTGAGGTGGCGAGAACGTTCATAATCAGGCCAATCCAGCTGGTGTGGCTCACAGTAATCATCTCCAGGAAGGAGGCCACAAAGGCCACGGAGAAGGCGGCAAGAGGGCCAAACACAAAGCCCGTAATGGCAACGATAACATGCTTGGGGTCATAGTCCAGGAAGGGAGCGGCGGGGATGAAGGGGGGCAGCATTTTGCTCAGCAGCATGACCACATAGGCCAGGGCTGCCAGCATGGCGAGGGTTGCCATACGCTTTGTGTTGCTTGTTTGGGTGTTCATTTTTGAACAACCTCCTAAAATAAACGTAACACCTGAAAAACTTGTGTCTTTCAGGTGTTAAAATTATCACAGGTGCGTTG
>CAYXNK010000156.1:0-5244 GCA_964466395.1 uncultured Oscillospiraceae bacterium
GATTACTTTGGACTTGACACCCTCAAGCTCATCGTCCGTCAGCCCCTGGTGACCACCGGCAACGTTGAGAAGTTTGACATTGAAGCCACCGTCACAGGCGGCGGCGTCACCGGCCAGGCCGGTGCAATGCGTCACGGTATCGCAAGAGCCCTTCTTCTGGTTGACGAGACTTACCGTCCTGCCCTCAAGGCAGCCGGCTTCCTGACCCGTGACCCCAGAATGAAAGAGCGCAAAAAGCCCGGCCTCAAGGGCGCACGTAAAGCACCCCAGTTCTCCAAGAGATAATTATATCAACAAAAAGCCCTGTATCCTCGATGGACACAGGGTTTTTTTATGCAATTCGCAAATCGCATTTATTCAGTGGACATTATTTCACTACTTTATCCGCAAAGGTATTATTGACTACATCTGCGTATGGTGCTTTTTGTTTCAGTTCTCCAGCTTCCGACATAACGGTCTGCAATTTCTCAAACGACTCTTCTTTTAATACCGGAGTATCGCACCATGCATCAATATTTTTATACCGTTCAGCGACCTTTTCTAAAACTGCAATATCGGTGTCGGGGAAGGAAGGCGCAATTGCATGCGCAATTTCAATTGCCGTATGGTCTCTTACCCAGAGCTGGCCTTTATATAAAGCCCTTGTAAAACGTTCAATCAAAGCAGAGTTTTCTTCTATGTAATCCTTTGCTGCAAAATATGCCGTATATGGAATTTCTCCGCTTTCTTCACCGATGGAGGCCACAATATGGCCTTTTCCGGACTCTTCTATACTGGTGGCAACCGGCTCAAATGCAGTAACAAAATCTCCGATTCCGTTTGTAAAGGAGCTTGCCATTAAATCAAATTGTATGGTGTCGTTAAAGAGAACATCCTTGTTAAGCGCGAGACCCTTTTGGCTGATCACATAAAGCAAGGTCATATAAGGAACCCCGCCTTTCCTGCCCGGAAGAACTACCTTGCCCGCTAAGTCATCCCATTTAAAATCATCATATTTTTCTCTGCTGATTAGGAAAGAGCCGTCACGTTTTGTAACCTGTGCAAATACTTGACAGTAGTTTTCTTTTCCCTCGTTATAAACATAAATAGAAGCTTCGGGGCCTGCAAAGCCGATGTCGACGCCGCCCGATAGTACGGCTGTCATAACCTTATCTGCGCCGCCGCCATTAATCAGTTCAATTTCAATTCCCTCTTCTTCAAAAAACCCTCGATTGATTGCTACATATTGCGGTGCATAGAAAACAGAGTGTGTTACCTCACTGACTTTCAGGGTTGTTATCTCACCATTCTTTTGGCAGCCGGTAAATACGGCGACCATCATTGCAAGGCAGGAAACAATTGACACGATTTTTAAGAATCTTTTCACGAAAGAACCCCTCTCTTTAATTATGACTGAAATATTTGATAACCCATTTTTCCAGCACTAAAATCGCGATATACATGAACGAAGCTACAACAGCCAGAATAAAAACACTTGTCATAACCAAATCCATTCTGAATACTTGACCGCCATAAACGATTAAATAGCCCAGACCCGCCTTTGATACGAGAAATTCGCCGGCAATGACACCCACCAGGGACAGCCCGATATTAATTTTCATTGAGGAAAACAGTGTGCTGATATTGCTTGGAATCACAACCTTGGTTAAAACTTGAAATTTGTTGGCGCCGAAGGATTGGAGCATTTTACATTTTTCATTGCTTGTGTTCTGAAAGCCGTTGTACATTTGCATAATCGTTACAATTAGAGAAATCGCCAAAGCCATAAAAATGATTGCTTCGGTTCCGGCACCAACTAAAACAATGATGATTGGTCCCAGTGCAATTTTTGGTAAGGCATTTAATACGACGATATAGGGGTCGCAAATTTTAGCGAAGGTCTCAAACCACCAAAGCAAAACTGCAAAAGCGATGCCGAGGATAATTCCCAACACAAAACCCACAATAGTTTCATAACAGGTTGTATAAATATGCAGGATTAAATTTTCCTTTACCATGTTTATGAAGGTTTCGGCGATTCTTGAGGGCTGACTCATAATAAAGCTGTCTATAAGATTGAACCTTGCAAGCAGTTCCCATACTGCAAGCATAAATACTAAAACGATTACACGATGTATGCCGACGAATCTTTTTTCTTTTTTTAGATTTTCTAAATATAGCTCTCGGTCAGTCAACGCTCTATATTTTTTCATTGATACCAAGCTCTTTCCATATCAGATTAAAATACTCACTGAACCTTGGGTGATTTCTTCTTGCCAAAGGCGAATCATCCTTAATTTCAAAACTTATCTCATATTCTTTTTTTATTGTGCCTGGTTTATTGGAAAGTACGATGATCCTGTCTGACATGCTAATTGCTTCTGGAATATCATGTGTAACCATCAGGCAGGTTATGGATTGCTCCTTTATCTTTTTATAAACATAATCCACGATTGCAATCCTTGTTTGATAATCAAGTGCTGAAAACGCCTCATCCAATAACAGAATTTTAGGCTTTACCGCCAAAGTTCGAATGAGTGCCGCTCTTTGACGCATGCCTCCTGATAGTTGATTTGGATAGTTATGCTTAAATTCATCTATTTCATAAAACTTTAAAAGCTCCTGCACATACTCAAAGTTTTCCTTTGTCAGCTTTTTTTGAACCTCCAGGCCTAAGGTCGCATTACTCCAAATATCTCTCCAATCCAATAAATTATGATTTTGTAGCATATACCCGATATGGCTTGAAACACCATTGATTTCTTCATTCTCAATATAGACTTTTCCATCTGTGGGCTTTTCCAGACCGGAAATTATTGATAAAAGAGTGGACTTTCCACAGCCACTGGGACCGACAATGCTTAAAAACTCCCCCTGCCTGACCTTGAAATTAACATCATTTAAGGCAGGAACTTCTCCATTCAGGGCCTGATATATCTTTGAGATATTTTTTACTTCCAATATATTTTTCAATCCCGTTTCCTCCCTTAACCCAATATCAATATATTATAAAAATGCTTTTCTTGTTCTTCCTTCCAATCAAACTGCAAGGCAAAAAAACAGAAAGATGGAAAATTCGCCGAAAGACGAACAGTTCCATCTTGTGTCAACACGATCTAGGGAATGCGGTAAAAGAAAAGGTTGGGGGGTATGGAACGGCGATTTATAGACTCAAATGAAGAGTTCAAAGCATCAAAAGACTATGCAGGCTATTGTAAAGGGCTTTGACGACGGCGAAAACGTGAGCGAATGGGCCGTCGAGGCAGTGGCGCTGGCAGTCAGGGAAGAAATCGTTGCACGGGGTGAAAGCCTTTCACCCACAGGTGATATCAGCCGCAGCGACGCAGCGCTCTATCTGTATCGCCTGTTTATGCTGCTGTGGTTTTTATAAGACGAAAAAAAGCTGTTCCTGTCGGCGACAATGTGCAGGCCTGTGATGCGCCGGAAGCTGTTTCTCCGGAAGCGGAGGGAGAATGCTCCAAACCTGCAGATGAAGCCAATGGAGAAGGAGCTGAAACGGAGAAAGCCGGCGTAGAATAAACGCAAATGTTTGTGCGACGGCACGAAAAAACTTTATTTTTTCACTTTTTGCATCTTGGCCGGGGATTCGTCCGCCAAAAGTCCATAAAAAAAGCGTGCCAATCATTGGCACGCTTTTTTGGGAAATGGCTTATCTCCGGAAACAATCACTGCAATAGATTGCGCGGTCATTGCGAGGCTCAAAGGGAACTTTGCACTGACATCCGCAGGCCGAACAAACGGCATCGAACATCTGACGATCATTGGTGTTGCGTCCACGAGAATTGCCCTTGCGAGCGTCACGGCACGGCTTGCAGCGCTGGGGTTCATTATCAAAACCCTTTTCCGCAAAGAATTCCTGATCCTTAGCGGTGAAGGTGAACTCCTGGCCGCAATCCTTGCACGCGATTGTCTTGTCTTTAAACATGAAATACCTCTTCGTTGTTAGTTCGCCCTTTTCGGGCTTAATTCAGTATACATCCGCAGCCTAGATAAGTCAACAAAATAAATAAGTTGCCGACTTACTGCTGCACACGACTTATTTTACCCTTTTATTAACAAAAATTACAAGAAACAAGATATAAATATTAGGGCCGTGCAATAAAATCCATAAAAAGGGGGGGCATTGCCCGGGGTCTCTTTTAAAATAGAGCTGTGGGCTGCGGACGCGTCTTGAAGTCGCGCATTCCGAGGCTCTCGATTATGAAGGCCATCATGGAGCTTCACGGCTTTTCCTGCGGAGCGGAAAACACGGCGGAGGGCGTTCGGTTTTGGTTTGAAATGCCGAAAACAGATTGAAAATGAAAGTAGCCTTCTGCCCTTCGAGTCTGTCCTTGTAATTACCGGCAAAGGCTTCTATAATTAAATAGGAGCAATAAAAAGCTCTGCGCGCGGCAGGGCTTTTTGATGTGGAGGAAGAAATGAAAAATCGAGCAATTTTTATCTGCGCTGCTCTGACCCTGCTGCTCACGGCCTTCAGTGGAGCGCCGAAGTGCTTGGCACTGATTGCAAATCAGCCATAAACCATGATACAAAGGAGAATATATGAATCCCATTTTAGAAAATCTGCATACGAGAAAATCTGTCCGCGTATTTGAGGACAGGCCAATTTCCGAGGAGACGAAGCGAGAGATTTTGCTGGCGGCGACCCAGGCGCCCACGGCGGGAAACCAGCAGCTTTACACCATCCTGGACGTCACAGACCAAGCGCTCAAAGACCGCCTTGCCGTCAGCTGTGACAACCAGCCCTTTATCGCGAAGGCGCCTCTGGTGCTTATCTTCTGTGCCGATGCGCAAAAGTGGTACGACGTGTATCTGGAGGGGGGCAGCGCGCCCAGAAAGCCTGGTGTGGGCGACCTGCTGCTTGCGGCGAGTGATACGAACATCGCCGCGCAAAACGCTGTAACCGCCGCCTGGAGCCTGGGAATTGGCTCCTGCTACATCGGCGATATTATGGAGCGATGCGAGGAGCACAGGCAGCTTCTGCAGCTGCCGGATTATGTGTTTCCCGCAGCGATGCTCGTGTTCGGCTATCCCACCGACCATCAGCTAATGCGGGAAAAGCCCCGGCGCTGTGACCTCAAGCACATTGTTCACGAAAACGCCTACCGGCGCATGGAGGGCCAAGAGCTGCGGGAAATGCTGACACACGAGACCGCCGCCCGAGGGTTTGAGGACTGGAGCCACGCCTTCTGTGAGAGGAAGTATAACGCGGACTTTTCAAGGGAGATGGGGCGGTCAGTGGCC
>CAYXNK010000157.1:0-5225 GCA_964466395.1 uncultured Oscillospiraceae bacterium
CTGATAGACGGCCATCTTGTTCTTCACAAAACCGGCCTTCTCCCTGTGCTCCTCTGTGACAATGTCCGTCATCACACGGCTGACGCTGCTCAAAACCTCGATGGCCGGGTAATGGTTTGCCGCCGCAAGGTTGCGGGAGAGCACGATGTGCCCGTCCAAAATTCCGCGAACCGTGTCCGCAATCGGCTCGTTCATGTCGTCGCCCTCGACCAAAACGGTGTAAAGAGCGGTGATAGAGCCCTTTTGAGAGGTTCCCGTTCGCTCCAAAAGCTTGGGTAAAATGGCGTAAACCGAGGGGGGGAAGCCTCTTGAGATGGGCGGCTCACCGACGGCCATGCCAATTTCCCGCTGGGCCATCGCAAAGCGTGTCAGGGAGTCCATTAAAAGCAGGACATTATAGCCCTGGTCTCTGAAATATTCGGCAATCGCCGTGCCCGCCATGGCGGATTTCAGCCGCAGAAGCGCCGGCTGGTCGGAGGTTGCCACAACGAGGACAGAGCGCTTTAGCCCTTCCGGCCCCAAGTCTTTTTCCAAAAAGTCCTTGACCTCACGGCCACGCTCGCCAACGAGGGTAATCACATTGATGTCTGCCTCGGTGTTGCGGGCAATCATGCCCATTAAGGTGCTCTTGCCCACGCCGCTGCCGGCAAAGATGCCGACTCTTTGTCCGCGGCCAATGGTCAGAAGCCCGTCAATCGCCCGTATTCCCAGGGGCAGCACCTCGCGGATGCGCTCTCGTTCAAAGGGGCCGGGAGGCTCTCTGTCCGCCGGATAGACACAATCGGCCTGAACAGGGCCCAGGTTGTCAATGGGGTTTCCCAAGGCGTCCAGCACCCGGCCGATGAGCCCTCTGCCCACCGGAACCTGAAACGCGCTGCCGGTGGAGATGACCCGGCTGCCGAGACCCACGCCGTCCATCTTTCCGAAGGGCATGAGGAGCACCCGCTGGTCCTTAAAGCCCACGACCTCCGCCTCGATGTAAGCGTCGCCTTGGTCGGGATAAATCCTGCAGACGTCGCCAATTTTCGTCGTGGGTCCGTTGGATTCGACAGTCAAACCGACGATTTTAACCACCCTGCCGCCGTGTTCCATGGTTTCCAGGCGGTTGAGTGCATCGCTGTATTTGCTCAAATCAATTTTTTTCATAGGCCTTCATCCGCCAAGCCCCGGAGAGCCAGCGCAATGCGCCGAAGCTGTGCGCCGACGCCGGCGTCCAGCGTTTCCTCCTCGGTTTCCAGGACGCAGTCCCAGCGCTCAAACTGGGGCTGCTGCACGACGGAGACGTTTTTCTCCTCGCCATCCAGAACCAACTGTTCAAGACCTGCGCTAAAGATTCTGCTGTATTCCTCCGGCGAGACGCGGATTAAAACCTTTCCCGCGCCCTTGAGCCTGGCCAAGGCAGCCTGTATCAATTCTACAAAAGTTTTATCGTCCTTTTCAAGCTGAACATTAATCACTTTCTCGGAAATCTTCAAAACAAGGGTGATGATTTCCGCCTCAAGACTGTCTATGACAGCGTTTCTCTCGTCGCCAATCTTTTGCAAAAGCTGACGGATTTCAGCCGTTGCCGCACCGCAGGCCTGCGCCGCCTCCCGGCTTCCCGCGCTGTAGCCCTCGGCACGCCCCTGTTCCTTTGCCGCCTCAAACAGCGGCGCTTTCTCGGCTTCGGCCTGCCTTATCATGCTCTCTGCCTCTGCCTGTGCTTGGGCGCGAATTTCATCCGCCCTTTGCCTGGCCGCCAACAAAAGCCGCCCAGCCTCAGCCTCGGCGTTTTCCAGTGCCCTTTTCGCCTCATGCTGCACCTCCTCGGTGCTCACGGTGGCAGCCTGTGCCTCGGAGCGGATGGTGGTATAAACCCCCTCCAGCTTTTCTGCTTTTGCAAAGGACACATATTCCCTGTCAATCCTAAACAATAACATCATCTCCCTCTCCGCGGGATACGATAATCTCACCCGCCTCCTCAAGCTGACGGATCACATTCACAATTCTCTGCTGCGCTGCCTCAACATCACGCACACGGACAGGCCCCATGACCTGCATATCGTCCACCATCATCTCCTGGACACGCTTACTGACGTTTGCAAAGACAGTCTTTTTGACCTCCTCGGTTGCGCCCTTGAGGGCAATGGTGACATCTGCTGTCTCCACTTCCTTGAGCACCCGCTGGATGGCCTGGTTGGAGAGCTTGATGATGTCCTCAAAGACAAACATACGCCTTCTGATGTCGTCTGCCAGGTCTGCGTCTCCGGCCTCCAGGCTCTCTAAGATAAACTTTTCTGTTCCTCTGTCTATGGAGTTAATAATCTGCACAACAGAGTCAATGCCGCCCACAACGGTCTTGTCGGACAGGCCCATAGAGGCCAAGCGCTTTTCCATAATGCGCTCCACCTCCCGGATATACTCCGGCTGGACGCTTGCCATGTTGGCAATGCGCCGGATGACCTCCACCTGGGTGTCCGGCGGAAGGTTTATAATGACATCCGCCGCCTGCTTTGGGTCGATATAGGACAGCAGCAGCGCAATGGTTTGGGGGCTTTCGTTGTAGACCAGGTTGCTGATGTGGATGGATTCCGCCTTGCGGACAAACTCAAAGGGGCGCACCTGGAGGGAGGAGGACAGCCGCTCAATCAGCTGGTCGGCCTTCTCTTGGCCCAACGCCTTCTCTAAAACAGCGCGGGCATAGCCCAGGCCACCCTCGGAGATGAACTCCTGCGCCAGGCAGATTTCGTAAAACTCCTTAACCACGGCCTCCTTGACCTTTGCGTCCACCCGCTGCATCCCCGAAAGTGTCAGGGTCAGCTGCTCAATCTCATCCTCACTCAGGTACTTATATAACTTTGCCGCGTTGTTTTCCCCCAGGGAAATCATCAAAATTGCGGCCTTTTCCTTTGAACTCAGCTCTTTGCTCATGGAAACACTCCTTTCCGCTTAACTGCCCGGAGAAAGCCCTTTTCCCGGGCTCCGGCCAAAGCGCTGCTGTTTTTTTCTATATTCGACCTAATCTGTCAGCCAACTGCGCAAAAGCTGGGTAACGGCGTCGGGGTTCTTGTCTAGGAACCGCTCGATTTGCTCGGCATCCTTGGACTTCATCCGATCCGGAATCTCCTCCATATTGTCCCCCTCCATTGTCGGCATCTCCTCAGAGCCGCCAATAAGGGTAGAGAATTTCGAGCCGGGTTCCTCCGCTGCCATGGCCATCTGCATCTGCATCTGCTTGGGCGTGACAAAGGCGGCGCGGAGCAGCCCCACAAGCATGACCATTACAATCACAATTGCCAGAGCGATAATTGCGGTCTTGATAATGTCCTTGGTGTTCTGCTTTTTCTGGAAGTCCGCCTGGCGGTTAAAGGCGCCCTCCAGCCCGTCCTCCTGCTCTTGGAACGGCATGCTCACAACGGAGACCAGCGCCTCGTTCACGCCGATGGCGCGGGAAACGAGCTGGGTCACGCCCTCGCTGTAATCCTCACTGTAGACCTCGCTGTTTAGCAGCACCGCAACAGAGAGCTGCTGAATGCTGCCCTGGGCCTTCTCAATCTGGGTTTGGGTTTGGTTCAGCTCATAGTTGATCGCCCGGGAAATCTTGGAAAAGTCCCTGGGGTCTGCGTTCTCATAGAGATATTCATTCACGCCAAGGCCGTTTGTCTCCGTGCCCGCAATGCCCCCGGCGTCGCCCACGTTTGCCCGTTCATAGAGCTCCTCCATGCTGATGACAAGGCCGTTTTCCTCGCCGTCCACAGGGGGTGCAAGCTCCATGGAGTTTACCGTCTCCTTGTCAAAATTTAGCGCCACGTTCACAGCGGCAGAGACGTTATCCTTTCCGAACACCGGCGTGAGCACAGAGAGCACCTGTTCAGATAAAGTGCTTTTCACCTGCTCGGTCAGCTCATACTGGGTGGCGGTGTACTGCTCGGCCTCCGCTGCCGTGGTGTCATAGTGCACCATGTTGGAGTCCACGATGCTGACATTTTCGGGGGAAAGCCCCGGCACGCTGGTGGCGACAAGGGCGCCGATGGCCTTTGCCTCGGTGTTTGTTAGGCTGCCGCCGTTTTTCAGGCTCAGCATCACAGAGGCGCCGGCCTGCTGCCTGTCGCTTGAGAGAACAAACATCGAGTCCTCAGGCAAATTGATCAGCACCACGCAGTCCTCAATCTTATCCAGCATCAGAATCGTGCCCCGCAGGTTTTCCTGGAGCTGATACTGCTGATAGGTCTTCATCTCCAAATCCGTTTTTCCAAAGGAACCGGAGTTGGAGAAAATATCGTAGTTTAAGCCGCTTTTGGGATAGCCCTGGGCCGCCAAATCCATGCGGATTCTGTCCTCGGACGCAGAGGGGACCAAAATCGTGCCCGACCCCCGGGTCTGGGCGGAAACGCCCTTCTCATCCAAAAGCGCCATAATCTCGCCGGCCTCGGCCTCGTTTAGTCCGGAGTAAAGCACCTGATATTCCACACGCCCCAAAAGCGTGGAGGCAACAACGATTCCCACAAGGAGAACAAAAACAGCGGCAAGCATCAGAATTTTCTGCGTCCTGCTCCGCTTTTCCATAAACTCCGTGACCTGTCTTCTGATGGTCGCCAAAAAGTCCTTCATATGTATCACACCGCCTGATTCTATAGACTTCCGCAATTTTTCGCGGATAAATAACTTTTTTATCAAAACAAATTAAAGTTTGGATGACATATTTACGATAACAATATTGAAAGCAGAAAATCAGTTGCCCCCAAGGCGCCGGGGAAGGCTGGTTTTCCATAAAGAAAACATCGCAGCAAGGATGCTGGGGTGGAAACACAATTCAAGGAGGAAATATCCCATGCGTATTAACACAAACATCACCGCAATGAACACCTATAACTCTTACACCAGTGCAAACAACAAAATCTCCGGCTCTGTTGCAAAGCTGTCTTCCGGCTATGCCATCAACAACGCAGCAGACAACGCCGCCGGCCTCGCAATCTCTGAAAAGATGCGTGCGCAGGTTCGCGGCCTCGATCGCGCTTCCGCAAACAGCCAGGACGCAATCTCCCTGATTCAGACCGCAGAAGGCAACCTGAAGTCCTCGGACGAAATCCTGCAGAGAATGCGCGAAATCGCCGTCCAGTCTTCCTCTGACGTGAACGAGAACAACATCGACCGTGAGGCCCTCCAGGCTGAGTTTTCTCAGCTCCAGCTGGAGCTGGACGAAATTGCGGAAGACGCTTCCTTCAACAACCAGAAGCTCTTAAACG
>CAYXNK010000158.1:0-5170 GCA_964466395.1 uncultured Oscillospiraceae bacterium
CGGAAAATTAAAACGACAGGAAAATCAGCATGAGTATCAAACGAAAAGAAATTCCACCCTCTGAGATTGAACGACAGATCTTCATCTGCGCAGAGGTTAAGGCCAGGTTTGAGGGCACAGAGCCTCTCGCCTTTGTGGACACATTTGGCTGTCAGCAAAACGAGGAGGATAGCGAAAAGGTGCGGGGCTATCTCAGTGAGATGGGCTTTGCCATGACCACCGACGAATTTTCGGCGGACGTGATTGTGATTAACACCTGCGCCGTCCGTGAGCACGCCGAGCAGCGGGTTTACGGCAACCTGGGCGCCCTGACCCATCCGAAAAAGGAAAAACCCAATCAAATTATTGCTGTCTGCGGCTGCATGGTGCAGCAGGAGCAGGTGGTGGAGAAAATAAAAAAATCCTTCCGCCATGTGGATTTGGTCTTCGGACCTGACGAGCTTTGGCGCTTTCCAGAGCTGCTCCACGCCGTCTTGACAAACAGAAAGCGCGTCTTTGCCCCGGGCAGCGGAGACGGCCGGGTGGCGGAGGGCATTCCCCATCTGCGCTCGGACAAGGTCAAAGCCTGGCTGTCCATTATGAACGGCTGCAACAACTTCTGCACCTATTGCATCGTTCCCTACACCCGCTTCCGAGAGCGCTCCCGCCTGCCGGAGGATGTTCTGGCAGAGGCGAAAGAGCTGATCGCCCAGGGCTACAAGGAGATTACCCTCCTGGGTCAAAACGTAAACTCCTACGGCCGGGACTTGGAAGAAGAGATTGACTTTGCGACGTTAATTCGCCGGATCAACGACCTGAAAGGGGACTTTGTCATCCGCTTTATGACGAGCCACCCCAAGGACGCGACAGAAGCGCTCTTTGCCGCCATGCGGGACTGTGAAAAATGCGAAAAGCATCTGCACCTGCCCCTCCAGTCGGGCAGCGACCGGATTTTGCAGGCCATGAACCGCCGCTATAATGCGGGAAAGTACCTGGCACAGGTGGAAAAGGTGCGGGAATATGTGCCCGATATCGTGCTCACGACAGACATTATTGTGGGCTTCCCCGGCGAGACCGAGGAGGACTTTGCGGACACCTTAGCGCTGATTGAGCAGGTGGGCTTTGACGCGATGTTCACCTTCCTATATTCTAAGCGGACGGGAACCCCGGCAGCCGAGATGCCCGACCCCTTTACCCGGGAAGAAAAACAAGTGCACTTTGACCAGCTGGTGGAGACACAGAACCGGATTTCCGAGGAAAAGCACAGAGCCTATATGGGCAAGACCCAGAGAGTTCTGATTGACGGAACAGACCGGGAGGAGGGCTTCCTCACAGCCCGCACTCTGGGCGGCAGACTGGTGCGCCTACAGGGAGAGGAGTCCCTGATTGGCAGCTTCCAGGCGGTTCAGATTACAGACTGCAGCACCTGGGCGCTCAAGGGTGAATTAAAGGACTAAGATACCCCGGCGGATTGATAGAGAGAAAAATGCACAGTGGAGGTTAACGATGGCGGAATTAACGCCCATGAAGCGGCAGTACAACGAAATTAAGTCTAGGCACACGGATTGCCTGTTGTTTTTCAGGCTTGGGGACTTTTATGAGATGTTCGACGAGGATGCCGTTGTCGCCTCCCGGGAGTTGGATCTTGCCCTGACCACCCGGGACAGGAATGTGGAGAACCCAGAGGAGCGCACCCCCATGTGCGGTGTGCCCTACCATAGCTGCGAGGCCTATATCGCAAGGCTGATCGAAAAGGGCTATAAGGTTGCCATCTGCGAGCAGATAGAGGATCCTGCCGCGGCCAAGGGGCTCGTGAGCCGGGACGTGATTCGCATCATCACACCCGGCATGGTCACAGAGAGCACCATGCTGGACGAGGGACGATCAAACTACGTTTCCGCCGTCTATCTAGACGAGATGTCGGGGGCTGTGGCCTTCTGCGACGTATCTACCGGCGAGTTCTGCGTGGCGGGCTTTGGAGCCGGGGCGCTGACCCACATTCAAAATGAGCTGGCGCGCTTTCTCCCGCGGGAGACCGTGCTCAGCCCGGGGGCGATGGAAAACGCCGCCCTGCGGAGCTTTCTTTCCGCGAAGCTGGACAGCCTGATTGAAAACGGAGCTGATCGTTTCGATTATATGCAGGGTGCCGCCCGCGCCTGTGAGCAGTTTCACGTCCCCGATGTGGACAGCCTGGGGCTGGGAGATGAGCAGGCTGCCGTCTGCGCGGTGGGCGGGCTCTTAAACTATATCATCGACACGCAGAAGGCGGAGCTCTCCCACATCAACAGTCTGGACGTGTTCTCCTCCGGCCGCTTTATGGAGCTGGATTACACCACCCGCCGCAATTTAGAGCTTACGGAAAACCTCCGCTCCGGCGAGAAAAGGGGCAGTCTGCTCTGGGTGCTGGACAAGACAAAGACCCCTATGGGCGGCAGACTTCTGCGTGCTTGGGTGGAGCGGCCTCTGCTATCTCCCGTCGCGATTAAACGGCGGCTCTCCGCCGTTGGGGAGCTTCACGCAGACCACGTGGCCAGAGGTGAAATTTTAGAGATTCTCAAGGGCATCGGCGATATTCAGCGGTTGGCAGGCCGGGCGGTTTACGGCACGGCAAATGGCCGCGACCTTCTGGCGCTTGCCAATTACTGTGCGGCCTTCCCCCTGCTCTGCCGGCAGCTTGCGGGCAAAGAGAGTCAGCAGCTGCGCAGGATTGCGGAGATTGACCCCATGAGCCAGCTTCCTGCCCTTCTGCTGCGGGCGATTTGCGATGAGCCGCCCTTCTCCGTGCGTGAGGGAGGCATCCTTCGGGAGGGCTACAGCGAGGAGGTGGACAGGCTCCGCGCCATGCGGGACAACGGCACCGCCATGGTCACGGCCCTGGAGGCCAGAGAGCGGGAGCGCACCGGCATCAAGAAGCTCAAGGTGGGCTATAACCGGGTCTTCGGCTATTACATCGACCTGCCCCGCTCGGCTTCGGAGACCGTGCCCGAGGACTACATCCGCAAGCAGACTCTCTCGAACAGCGAGCGCTTTTTCACACAGGAGCTCAAAGAGCTGGAAACCGCCCTACTCACGGCCAAGGACAGATTGAGCGAGCTGGAATACCGCTTCTTCGAGGAGCTGCGCCAGCGGGTGGCAAGCGAGATTCCGAGAATCCAGGCCATCGCTGACGGAATCGCGGAGATGGATGCCCTCTGCTCTCTGGCGGAGATCGCCGTGAAAAATGGCTACACCATGCCGGAGATTGACCTTTCGGGCAGTCTGATGATTCAGGAGGGACGGCATCCCGTGGTGGAGCAGACCCAGAGGGACACACTCTTTGTCCCCAACGACAGCCTGATGAACAAGACGGAGGATAGGGTCGCAATCATCACAGGCCCCAACATGGCAGGCAAGTCCACCTACATGCGTCAGACGGCCTTGATTGTCCTGATGGCGCAGATGGGCAGCTTTGTGCCGGCCAAAAGCGCTGTTTTGGGCGTGACGGACCGGATTTTCACCCGCATCGGCGCCTCTGACGACCTGGCGGGCGGCCGAAGCACCTTCATGGTGGAGATGACGGAGGTTGCGGACATTTTGAAATACGCAACCGGCGACAGCCTCTTAATTTTAGACGAGATTGGAAGAGGAACTTCTACATACGACGGGATGGCCATCGCCCGGGCGGTGCTGGAATACTGCGCCGATAAGAAGCGCCTGGGGGCGAAGACCATGTTCGCCACCCACTACCATGAGCTTTCGGCTTTGGAGGGGGTGTTGGAGGGTGTGAAAAACTACAACATCAGCGCGAAAAAGAGGGGCGGCGAGCTGATTTTCCTGCGCAAAATTATTAGGGGCGCTGCCGACGACAGCTACGGCATCGAGGTGGCAAAGCTGGCAGGGATTCCGTGCTTAAGCAAAAGGAGGAGCCCCAGCTCTCCTTTGCGGACTTCGGCGCGGGAGAATTGGTGGTGACCCTCAAGAACACAGACCCCAACACCCTTTCTCCCATCGAGGCCTTAAAGCTCTTATATGAATTAAAGAAAAAGGCGGAAGGCCAATGAACATTGTCATCACAAGGTTTTTAAATATAATGTCAAAGCCCCAGCGCATTGCGGGGTATATCTACCTGCCTCTGCATGTTTTGATTTTGCCGATTCTTTTGGCAATGTTGGGGGGTTATCTTCCGGGGGGCATGAGCCTTGTCACGCTGAATGTGGTCTATTACGCCTTCGGCTTTTCCTACTGCCTGATTTTCATGTGGCGGTATCTGCGCCTGTCCTATGACCTGCTCATGGACAATCTGGGCGGGAATATTGCCACCATTCTGCAGGGCTACCTGCTCAGTATGCTGCTGGGATATTTGTTCAGCTATCTACTCTCGGCAATTCTAATCGCTGTTTTCGGGGATGAGGCGGCAAATCCCAATAACGAATTGGTGACAAGTCTGGCGAATGTGAATCCCCGGGCCATTATGGGACTTGCGGTGTTTGCTGCTCCTGTGGTGGAGGAGGTTTTGTTCCGGGGCGTAATTTTTGGCTCGATTCGGAGCCGAAATCGGTTTTGGGCTTTTGCAGTTTCGATTTTGGCCTTTGGGCTTTATCATGTTTGGCAGCTGGCGCTGGTGGAAATGGATTGGCGGCTGCTTGTCTATGTGCTGCAGTATGTTCCCTTGGGTTATGCCCTTGGCTGGGTTTATGAGAAAACCGGTAATATCTGGGCGCCGATTTTTTTTCATATGCTTAATAATGCGTTGGCGATGGTAGTGCTTTCTTAAATAGTTAAAAAAGGCGGCGTCCGTTTAATTTTGCGGGGGCTGCTTTTTTTGGCTGTCCTTTTGCTGCAAGGTGGCTGGTTGCACGCGCGTTGCCCGCACAATTCAAAACACTATTTCTCTTTTTGGAGGCGTCCAAAAAGAGAAATGGTATTTTGGAATTCCAAAGAGAAAAAGACGCATTGAATAGAACGCTCGCGTGGGCTCGCTCCCTCCTCTGACCCGCTGGCGCGGGAAAGCTTCGTCTGCTCACGAAGTAACGCAGACTACATAAAGCGACGGGGTAAAAGTTAAGACGACGAAAGACGGGGACTGCCCGGGACGCGCAAAAGCGCCGTCCCCGCGTCCCCGTCCCCGCGTCTCTAACCCCCGTCCCGCGCCGTCGGGGGGGTGCAGGGGGGGCGGCGCGGAGCGCCCCCTGCTCGTGGGGTTCCAAGGGGT
>CAYXNK010000159.1:0-3017 GCA_964466395.1 uncultured Oscillospiraceae bacterium
CTCGCGTATCTTGTCGGGGTCAATGTGCATGGTGAGCATCTTGGGAGCGGTTTCGGCAAGCTCAGGCCGGGGCTCTGCGATGCAGGGGAGCATGATTTCATCAAGAATCTGGAAGCGGGCTTCCTTGGTAATCTCAATGGCGTTTTTGATAATCTCATGGCTTAGACCGTCGTTCTTCAAATCCATCTGAATGGCGGTGATGCCTTTTTTGGTGCCGGCGACCTTAAAGTCCATCTCGCCGTGGAAGTCCTCAACACCCTGAAGGTGGAGCCGTTGGAGGAGAGCACCTCGGAAACCAGGCGGATGGCATAGGGGAAGTCTTCAATGGAGGGAATCACAGCCTCCAGAGCCTTTTCAGCGAGAGCGCCATGGCCGTATTCCCGGCGGTTGGTGCTGCGGCTTCCTCTGGCCTCGCCGACGGAGTAGGAGGGGAAGTTGTAGTGGTACATGAAGCGCTTTGATTCCTCGTCCCAGATGGTGTCCAGCTTCTGTGACATGTCGATGGTGTTTAGCGTTGCAACGGTGAGCACCTGGGTCTGGCCGCGGGTGAAGAGACCGGAGCCATGAACCCGGGGAAGCATGGCGACCTCAGCCGCCAGAGGACGAAGCTCGCCCATGGCGCGGCCGTCTACGCGCTTACCGGCCAGCAGCCAGGCCTTTACGATTTTCTTCTGCATGCGATAGAGAATCTCGCCCATATACTTGCCCATTTCGGGGAACTGCTCATTGTATTTTTCGGTGACAGCGTCCACCCATTCGACTACGCGGGCTTCGCGGACGTTCTTGTCGTCAGTGTCCATGCAGTGGCGCATGCCCTCAATCTCATTTTCACAGAGGGTGTTAAACAGCGCGTCGTCAAAGTCGGCGTGCTCATAGCTGAACTTTTCCTTGCCAATCTCGGAGACCATGGTGTCAATCAGGGAAAGAACGCCCTGGAGCTCGTTGTGGGCGGCTACAATACCCTCATACACCACGTCGTCGGGAACCTCGTCGCCGCCAGCTTCAATCATGACGACCTTGGCGTGGGAGGCTGCAACGGTGACGGTCATCTTACTGCGGGCGCGCTCTTCCTTTGTGGGGTTAAACAGGAAGTTTTCGCCGTCCCAGCCCAGAGCGATGCCTGCAATCGGGCCGTTGAAGGGCACGTCGGAGATGGCAACGGCAGCACCGGCGCCAATCATGGCGGTAATCTCGGGGGAGCAGTCTCTGTCGTGGGACAGGACAGTGCAGGAGATGACAACGTCATTGCGCAGGTCGCTGGGGAAGAGGGGGCGCATGGGACGGTCAATCATGCGGGAGGCCAGAACGGCGGGCAGAGAGGGGCGACCCTCACGGCGCATGAAGCTGCCGGGAATGCGGCCTACAGCGTAAAGCTTTTCCTCAAAATCAACGGAGAGGGGGAAGAAGTCGATGCCGTCCCGGGGCTTGGCCGAGGCGGTTACGTTGACGAGGACGGTAGTGTCACCATATTTGGTCAGCACCGAGGCATTTGCCAGCTCTGCCAGCTTGCCGGTTTCAAAGACGAGAGGCCGGCCGGCCAGGGTGGTTTCGTAGCGGCGGGCTTGGGGGAATTCTTTTTTGTTTACTTTCATTATTTGTGCTCCTTTCGGGAAAATCCCACGGCGGAACATATCCCTTTAACATTTGAAAACAGGCTCATCCGGATGGGATAAACACATTTTCAACTGCTAAAGGTCAGCGCTCCGCGATTTTTTCGTCATCTTTTGTTTCATTTTGCTGGATTTTTATATTATAGTCTGTTTGTGCGAAAATATCAACACAAATCAGACAAGGGGCTGTCTCGAATATGCGAAACAGCCCCAATTATTGATATTATTACTTTCTGATGCCCAGCTTTAGGATGCAGGCGCGGTAACGCTCGATGTCTTTGTCCTTGAGGTAGTCAAGGAGGCGGCGGCGTTTACCGACCATCTTGAGAAGGCCGAGACGGCTGTGGTTGTCCTTCTTGTGAATCTTCAGATGCTCTGTGAGCTGGTTGATGCGCTCTGTGAGGATGGCAACCTGAACCTCGGGCGAGCCAGTGTCGCTCTCGTGGGTGCGGTTATCTTCGATAACAGAGGTTTTTTGAATTTTTGTGATCATAATTTGTGATCCCCTTTCATTTGATTCATACCCGCTGGCTGAGATTTGGGCCTGAAAGCTGCCGGATATCGGCTGTATCCCAAAACTAAGCCCAGGGGCTAAAGCCCTAAAAGTTTATCATATCGACTGAAGTTTGTAAAGAGGCAGTTTTCCTGCCTTAGGACTTGTTCTTCATCACAGCCCGCATACGCAGGCTGTGATCCAAAATACGCTTGCGGATACGTAGGGCTTGGGGGGTGATTTCCAGAAGCTCGTCGTCCGCCAAAAACTCCATGCACTGCTCCAGGCTAAGCGCCCGGGGGGGGACGAGACGCAGGGCATCGTCACTGCCGGAGGCGCGCATATTGGTCAGCTGCTTTTTCTTGCAGATATTCACCGTGATATCCTCGGCCTTGGGGCAGATGCCCACCACCATGCCCGCATAGACGGGCACGCCGGGGCCGATGAATAGGGCGCCCCTGTCCTGAGCGTTAAAGAGGCCATAGCCCACAGATTCGCCAGTCTCAAAGGCCACGAGGGAGCCTGTGCTGCGGCGGGAAATTTCGCCCTTGATGGGGGCGTAGCTGTCAAAAATGGAGGCCAGGATTCCCTCGCCGCGGGTGTCTGTCAGAAACTCGTTGCGGTAGCCAAAAAGCCCTCTCGAAGGAATGAGAAATTCCATTTTCATGCGGTTGCCTACGGGGTTCATCTGAACAAAGTCGCCCCGGCGGGAGGAGAGCTTTTCCATCACGGCGCCCACGGCGTTTTCCGGCACGTCGGCGACGACCCGTTCCATGGGCTCGCAGAGCTTGCCGTCAATTTCCTGGTTGAGCACACGGGGGGGAGAAACCTGGAATTCATAGCCCTCCCGGCGCATGGTTTCAATCAGGATGGACAAGCTCATCTCGCCGCGCCCCGCTACATTGAAGGCGTCC
>CAYXNK010000159.1:3027-5149 GCA_964466395.1 uncultured Oscillospiraceae bacterium
GTTTTCGATAGCAGTCACCCGCAGGGAGACGTCCTTCATGGTTTCCCGCAGGAGGCGTTCGCGGATTTGGCGGGTAGTGACAAACTGACCCTCGCGCCCGGCGAAGGGGCTGTCGTTGACGGAAAAGGTCATCTCTATCGTGGGGGCGGAAATTTTGACAAAGGGCAGAGGCTCCACAACGCTGCTTTCGCAGATGGTGTCGCCGATTGTAATGTCGCCAATGCCGGACATGGCGATGATGCTGCCCGCCGCGGCCTTTTCCACGGCGACTTTGCCGAGCCCCTCGTATTCATAGAGGTTTACGGCCTTGGCCTTTCGGGGCGTGCGCTCGTTGTGATAATCGCAGACGGTGATTTCCTGGTTCTGGTGAACGGCGCCCCGCTCGATGCGTCCCACGGCGATGCGGCCTACATACTCGTTGTAGTCAATGGAAGAAACCAGCATTTGGAAGGGGGCAGCGGCGTCCTGCTCCGGCGCGGGGATGTATTCGAGAATGGTATCAAAGAGGGAGTGCAGGTCTGTGCCCAGGTTGTCGGGGCTAACAGAGCAGATGCCCTGGCGCGCCGAGCAGAAGAGCATTGGAGAGTCCAGCTGCTCGTCAGTTGCATCCAAGTCCATGAGCAGCTCGAGCACCTCGTCGATGACCTCGTAAATGCGCTGGTCGGGCCTGTCAATTTTGTTGACGACGACAATAACCCTGTGTCCCAGTTCCAGGGCACGACCCAGAACAAAGCGTGTCTGTGGCATGGGGCCTTCGGCGGCGTCCACGAGGAGGATGACGCCGTTGACCATTTTGAGGATGCGTTCCACCTCGCCGCCGAAGTCGGCGTGGCCAGGGGTGTCAACAATGTTGATTTTGCTGTTGTTATAGTGAATTGAGGTGTTTTTCGCCAGTATCGTAATGCCGCGCTCTCGCTCTAGATCACCGGAGTCCATGACCCTGTCCTGGACGGACTGGTTTTCCCGGAAAGTGCCGCTCTGGGACAGCATGGCGTCAACCAGAGTTGTTTTGCCGTGGTCTACGTGGGCGATGATTGCGACGTTTCTTAAATTATTCACGGTATCTCCACTTTTCTTTATCAGTTTAACTGTTTTTGTACAAATACATATTTTAGCATAGTACACAAGAATATTCAAGCATTATTAAACAGGTTGTTAAGAAAAAAATGATGCGGCGTAGGCCGGGCTGCGGCGCATTCTCTTGACGGCTCCGGGGAAAAGTAGTATCATAAGAAAAACTTACGACAAAAATTGACATTTTTCGGAAGAGGGAAAGGGTGGACAGTATGAGCCTGAGTGGAAGAACCGTATGCCGGAATTGCGGCGGCGAATATTCTCTTTTTAAAACCCGGTGTCCCCATTGCGGTGAGCGACAGGTGCACCTCAGCGCGAGAACGCCGCAACCCACGGACGCTGTCCGGAGGGGGACGAGAGAAAGCACAAAGGCGGAGCAGAGCGCAAGCTGGCAGCTCATATTTGGGCTTTGCTTGATTGCGGCGGTAGTCATCGCCGTGATTGTCCTGATCACAACCACACTAAACGGGAAGTATACGGTGGATGAGAAGCTCGCAAGCGCGCCGCCCTCCGAGGCCGTAGAGTCCCCAACGCCGACGCCCCAAACGCCGCCTCCGCCCACGCCTCCCCCAACGCCGACGGTGGAATCCTTGACCATCACCTTCCTGGGGAAGCCGTTGACAGGCAATGAGTATACGACCGCGGTGGGCGATACCATACAGCTGGGCGCTACAATTTTACCCCTGGATGTACAGGACGAGGTGGAGTGGTCCTCCTCCAATGAGGACATTGTCACCGTAGATGCAAAGGGTCTCACGACCGGTGTTGGCAAAGGAGACGCAAAAATCATCGCAAGACTCTATGGCAAGGCAACAGAATGCCGGGTTGTGGTGTGGTAAAAGAATAAGCTTTTTCGGGGAGAGGGCAGTAAAAGCTGCCCTCTCTCTTTTTGCAATCCGTGATATTCTACCCAAAACCGATATTTTTCTCCAAGAAGGAAATCACCCTTGACAAACGCAGGGGGCTTGGTGTAAAATAACACTCGCCGGCAAAATGGACGATTGGCGCAGCTGGTAGCGCATCCGCTTGACGTGCGGGAGGTCACTGG
>CAYXNK010000160.1:0-5041 GCA_964466395.1 uncultured Oscillospiraceae bacterium
CAAATACGACCATCAATATTTCAACGAGCGTAAAAGCACGTTTCGCGTTTCGCAGTCGTTGCGAGACAAAGCGATTGTCACCTACACGGTTAAAGTGGGATGCAGCATGCTTCGCGGCCTTTGTGAACCACGCGAAAATAATACGATGCGAAAAACAGCTCGAAGCGTGCTTCGCGCTGTCTTTCCTTCTGGTTTGATTTCAACTACTGAGTGTTGGAAGAACTACGCTTTGTTTGGGAGACTCAAGATATTTGTCCTAAAGAAGACTTGTTTTCGGCGCTATTTCTTCCGCAGAAAAAGTGCCGCTGTCGCCTATTGTACTGTCAGTAAATATTTTTTTCGCAAATTGCATATATTAAGGCTGAAAAAACTGGAAACAAGTCGAGCTATGTCGTAGCGGCGTCCAGTTAGGCCAAATAAGCCTTATGCATGAAGCTCTAAGAGTCTTCTTCTAGAGCAAATGTCTTAGGGACTTTTAGAAAAAGAGGTATTTATTATGCACACCATCGAACTCATATCAGACATCTCTGCACTTTCTCTGTATTCGGATTACGAGAACCTGAAGGCACGAATCGACTCTTATGGCAAGACCGAATCAATCACTCTTAGTCTATGGTTAAACAAGAAGGACAACACCTGCTTCTTCAAGTTAAACGTTGACTGTCTCAAGTTGCTAAAAAAGCAAAACATTGAGAAAGCCGATTATCCTACAATCATTGAGACCATTGACAAATTCCTTGCCGGTTGGCATCTGCGCCTCGAGGATTTTAATGTTCACAGATTTGATGCCTGCGTTAACTTTAACATTGCAGATGCAAATGAAATGGATTGCTTTTTCTCGCTCCTCAGGTTCTTGCCTGATACGCTCTATCATGTGCACAGAGAGAGGCGTTTCGAAACATCTGATTGTCACAAGAACAAGTCCAGAACCTTCCTTATCTATGGCAAAGAGGCTGAACGACTGGCTAAGAATAAGCCGATTATGCCCTACGAGAAGGATGTCATTCGGTTCGAAGTGCAGCTCAAAAAAGATGCCGTAAGCTACTACAGATACAAAAGGGGAAAGAGCCGGTCCCTAGATTCATGGGCCAATCCCGATTGGGAGAGGGCGCGCCTGTTGGAGTTCAACAAGATTCTTCCGCCCGCCGACTTTTGGTCCTTTGAGAAGGCAGTTGAGCGAATACATAACAGCAGCTTCAAACCTAGCCTGCAGAAGAAGCTCATCGCCTATCTTGGACAAATCGCAGCCAAAGGCAGCTTGGATGTTAGCATTGGAAAAAGCGGCAAGACGACTGCCACTTATAAAAAGCATCTGGTGAGTCTCAATATTAACCCGATTACTATTGACCCAGCGTGGGGTATTGATTACTTAAAAAACCCCATGGCACATTACTGAGATATTTTATCTAATTGTTGCCACCATTGCGATAGGTCAAGGGGCAAAATAAGCTTTCCACCTTGACCTATCGCAAAAAGTTAAACAACTACAGTTCTGCGACACCAGAACTGTCATTTTCTTGCGGAAAACAAATTTCGCAGAAATTGATGCAATCAGAAGGCTTTACGGGTCTGTCTGCACAGTATTCACAGTGTTTTGAGCCGCAAGCTTCTTCTTGGCCACCGTTCTGTTATCACCAGGTAGTGTCTCTTAATATTTTTTTCGCCTTTTGCATATATTAGCGCAAGCAACGCATAAAAGGAAAATCTTAGTTGCTGAGTATACAAAAGGAGAACACAATTATGAAAGAAGCAAGCCTGCTAAGCGAGGCTAATCTAATAAACGTGCCGGTGTGCGTTACATATGAATTCTCAGATAACACACTGAAGCAAGTTGATTGCACGTTCCTTAGTATTCCAGCCGCCTTAATTGCTGAGATGCTTTTGAAGAGCAACGGCATCCCGCTCGAAGTTGTCGAGATGCTTAAGACAGACAATGTCGCATAACCACAGAATCGTATCATAACGATTCTGCAATACACAGAAAAGAGGTTCATATGAAAAGAGCAGTAATTTACGCACGCTATTCATCAAATAGACAGACTGACGCCAGCATTCAAGCTCAAGTCAGGGCTTGTGAAGAATACGCAGCTCAGAACGAAATGGAAATTCTGCAAATATACAAAGATGAGGCAATCAGTGGAAAAGGGAGCTCAACGAATAAGAGAGCCGAGTATCAAAAAATGTTGAAAGACTCTAAGAGGAATATGTTTGACGTCATTTTGGTGCATAAATATGACCGGATTGCACGTGATGTCTCAGAGCATTTTTCTTTGGCAGCAAAGCTCGAATCTGTAAATATTGAGCTAATAGCAGTTACACAAACTGTCGGAGACGGCAAAGAAGCCTTATTAATTAAGACACTTTTTTTTGCGCTCTCTCAATACTATAGTGATAATCTTTCCGAGGAAGTGAAAAAGGGCCATAAAGAGAATGCGCTGAAGGCATTACATAACGGAGGGGTTCCGCCTTTTGGATACGATGTGGAGGACCGGCACTTTGTGATTAATGAGCTAGAAGCCTCGTTTGTAAGGAGAATGTTCCAGTGTGCTGTTGAAGAAGTCGGTTATACCGACTTGCTTGAGGAAATGGCTGCTACAGGAATTCGAGGAAAACGTGGCGCTATTATTAAATACCCACAGGTTCATGAAATATTACACAACGAAAAATACTCTGGGGTGTATTTATACTCTCCAGAGGAGGAAAAAAAACGGAGCGACAGAAGAACAAAGACGAATGCGATTCGTATTGAAAATGCCTTCCCAGCAATTATTGATAAAGAGACGTTCGCTCTTGTTCAAGAAAAAATGAAGAAACGAGAAAGAACCGGGAAAGCTGCAAAACACGAATACCTCTGCTCTGGCAAAGTCTACTGCCGCTGTGGTGCACCTATGCACGCCTCAACAACAAAACGTAAAGGGCATGAGTATCCTATCTATTCGTGCTCCGCTCGATGTGGGATAGGGGTATTGTCTGTTGAGGTGATTGATAAGGCTGCAACGGAATATTTATCCGCCCTGCTTACTCCGGGCAATGTCAGCGAACTTGCAAATGCGCTGCTGCAGTATAAGGCAACACGCAAAAACAGAATATCTGAGTTTGAAAGAGAACGGAAAGCGAGAATCGCCGAGAAGCAACAGCAATACGACAACCTTATGGCCAACATTTCTAGCGGTGTTTTACCAAGCGATATCCTTGCAGATATTGGTCAGAAAATGGAAATTCTTAAAAGTGAGCTAATCGAGCTGAAGAATCTTACTCTGCCGGAAGATAACACTCCACAAGTCATTTCTGAATGGCTTAATTCTCTTAAAGAGGCTTCAGATAAGAGTGCGATAAGGAACTTTATTGAGCGTATTGAAGTAAGAAAGATACCTGTCGATGATAACTCCGAAGCGAAAAAAACTAAGCCCGAAATCAGCATTGTTTCAACGTTGATTCCGGACTTAGGAAAAGATGGTTGCGGAGGCAGGATTTGAACCTACGACCTTCGGGTTATGAGCCCGACGAGCTGCCAGACTGCTCCACTCCGCGATATTGTTTGTGCGTTTCTGGCGCTTATATAGTGTACCATAGTGCTGGGTGCCTGTCAAGTATTTATTTAAATTGTTGAGTTCTGGCTATCTGCGATTGTCTAATATTTGCAAATCTGGTGGCTTCAGGGGCTTTATAGGATATCCGAATAGCAGCGGCGGCGACAACACACACTGACCTTATGAGCAAAAAATCGCATGAAACGGAGCTGCGAATGAACCGCTTGAAGCCTGTGCGGATGTTGATCTCGGCGCTTGTCCTGCCCGCCCTGTTTTCCTCCACGGCTCTTGCCGGATATAGCGGCGGACCGGACAACAGCATGTTCAGCCGGACTGATGCCGCGCAATATATATACGCCTATACGATATCCCCAAACCGCGCCTATTATGACTACAGCGCGGACGGACAGCCTGGAGACTGCACCAATTTCATCTCCCAGGTGCTGCACGCCGGAGGGCTGCCTATGACGCCGCCGGTTTCAAAACCGACAAACGGCGACTGGTATTATTACGGCCCGGACTGGGGTCGGGGCAGAAGCTCATCCTGGACGACCGCCCGCAACTTCCGCTATTATTGGGCCGAAATCAGCGGAGTCGGCGCAAAAAAGGCCTATGCTCAAAAGGTTCTCAGCGCGGCTGCCTTTGCCATTTCCGAGCTTTGGTATCAGATCTATCTATATTTAGAGCCGGGCGACATTATCCAGTATGCCAACGCCGGCGGCGTCACCTACCACTCTCAGGCAGTACACAGAACGGCCTATGAGCAGGGCGAATACAAGGTCAGCGTCGGTCAGCACACGGGAAACGGCTGGCGAAATTTGCGCAATTACGTGCTCTCGCTGCCTCCGGACACGGCCATATGCCTAATTAAAATCAAGGCGCCCATGTTTTCACCCGGTGTTCCGGAGGACTATTCGACGTTATCCACCGTTGAGCTGGCGAAGCTGGAGCAGACGCTTTTCGCCTCCATCCCGACGGACGCTGCGGCGGAGACCGAAAAGTGGGCAAGACTCCGGACAATCAAGGAAACGCTGGTCGCCTGCGTCGAGAAGGAGGAGGGCGCCGCCGCGTTCCACACTCGGGCATCCCGAGCGCTGCTGCAGGAATTTGCACGCAACCGCCTGGAGAGCAACCAAAACATCATCGGCTGTTTGAGCTATCAGCCAGATTTCCTTTTCATGCGGAAGGAGGATCGTCTGTCCATTTTGCTCTGTAGAGCAGAAAACGCCCGGATTCGAACCTTCTTGGATCGGCTGTCAAGTCAGAGCGATGCTTCGTCCGACGCGCTCTGGCACAGCTATTGGGACGAGGTCGTCCGGCAGGCGCCGCCTCCCTATGTGTCCGTGGTGCACGAATAAGAGCGAACCCGCTCTTTTTCTTTCATTAGACGGTTGAAAAATACCGCATGAAAAGGTATAATATCCTTCATACTGTACGCGGCGCGGCGTACAAAAACCGGAAAGGCAAGTGTCATTATGAAACGGACGAGAATTTCAGCGATCTTCGCGGAC
>CAYXNK010000161.1:0-2117 GCA_964466395.1 uncultured Oscillospiraceae bacterium
ATAAAAAAATCGCCAAGGTGAATGTCGATGAGGAGCCCGAGCTGGCACAGAAGTTTGGCGTTATGAGCATTCCCACCCTGGTGGTCATGAAAAACGGGGAGCAGGTTAACCGCTCTATGGGCGTTCAGCCCAAGGCCGCCCTTATCTCTCTGCTCCAGGTCTAAGACCGAGCACAGCCAAAAGATTATTTCCGATATGCCAAACAGCAGCGGAGCCATCAGACTTTGATGGCTCCGCTGCTGTTTCTTTATCCACCCAGGGCGGCAATCGCCGTGAGTCCGGCCTTATCCAGAATTTCTACCCCTCCGCGGGAGGGCGCCACCAGTCCTTCGGCGGCAAAATATTTCAGCATTCGGGAGACAACCTCCCGCGCCGAGCCCATATATTTTGCAATCTGCTCCTGGGTCAGTCGAATCACGTTCCCTTGTGTCTTGGAGAGCTCGTCCAAAAGAAAAACCGCCAGTCGCCTGTCCATGCTCATAAAGAGAATTTGTTGCATAGCCCACATGACCTCGGAGAATCGCTCGGTTGCCAGCTTGAGACAATAGTTTTCCACATAGAGGTTCTGCTCTGTGAGTCTTGCCAGGGCACCGGAGCCGATGATGAAAATTTCGCTTTTCATCTCTGCGTCCACATAGACGTCAAAGGTGATGCTCTGAATCACGCAGGAGGCCGACAGCATGCAGATATCGCCGGGATACAGACGGTAAAGGGTGATTTCCTTGCCCTCGTCCGAGAGCATATAGGTGCGCAAGATACCGCTCTTCACCAAAATTGCCCCGGTGCAGTTGCCTGTGTTGCCGTGGATATTCTCCCCTTTGTCGCATTCGACAAAGGTGGTTTGGCGGCAGAGCTCGCTTTTTTCCTCCTTGCTCAGCCGGTTCCAAAACGGAAAGCTTTGAGCAAAGATTTCTTCACGGATTTCCGTCATTCTCGTTCCTCCCTTAGCTCATCTCATGGGGAAGCTGCTCTGGAGCGTCCCACTTTGAGTTAATTTTTCACATTTTCTTTGCTTTCAAAACACCTGTGTGCCCTAGCTCTCCAGCTCGGTGGCGTCCTGCTCCAGATCGCAGACGGGATAGGCCTCCCTGTCCCAGTCGTAGCCGTGGCTTGTCATGGTCTTATCACTGCGCATAAAGGAGTCCGTACGGCCAAGGCTGTCAAAGGCGGAGCTGTCCACATGGTAATACTGTCCCCGCACCTTAATCATATTCCAGGAATGGCTCTCTCCCTCCAGGCTGCCGTTGACAATCAGGCATTCTATGCCGGAGGCATGGCAGAGGGCGGAAAAGGCGGCGGCCACCCCCCGGCTGTCGGCGAGTCCCTCCACCAGGGCGCCAAAGGCCGTTGCGCCAAGGCCGCTGTCCAGCTCAGAGCGGCGGGCGCGCCGGGTTCCCGCAGGGTCATAGCTGCAGCTTTGCACCAGTCGCTCATAGAGGGTCAGCGCCCGCAGTACCGGGGCCTTATTGTTGTCCACCGTGAGCTGTTCCAGGCGCTCGCTCAATTCGCTTTTCATCTTCTGCAGCTCCGAAAGCTTCCAGCCATATTCCAGCTCCACCTCCACAATCCGGTGCAGCCCCTGCTCGGGGTAAATTTGAACCTGCACAATGGGCGGAACCACAGAGGCGGCGGGAGTTTTCTCATAGGCGTGGCCAAGGGCGGCCTCCACCTCCTGGGCGCTGATTGTGGAGCTGATAATCCGCAGGGCGCGATGGGTCTCTAAGCCCTCCAGCATGGCGGAGGCAAGCTCGGGCAGCTCCTTGCGGCCTGTGATATAGAGAATGTCTGCAATCTCGCTCTGGCTGCGTTTATATGTAATGTTAAACACTGCCTCATAATAGGTCACAACAAGGCTCAGGTCATAAGCGATGTAGGAAACGGCAAAGCCGGCCAGTGCGTTTTCCCCCATGACCTCCAGGCGCGCCTGGTTAATGTCCGTCTGCAAAGCGCCGCTGTAGCCGATAAACCGGAGCCGTCCCTCGGTCTGGTGCTTGTTCACCATGGAGATGATCGCGTTCTTAAGCTCGTCGTAGGTGGAAATTGTGCCGATTTCATGGCTGCTGGCGTTCTTTTCCCCGTCCTGATACTCGGTCACCGAGAGGTATTCTTTTTTAAAA
>CAYXNK010000161.1:2127-5015 GCA_964466395.1 uncultured Oscillospiraceae bacterium
GCACAGCCCGTCACGGACAGCAGCATAAACGCCACAAGACAGGCAGCCATAAGCCTTCTTTTCACTCCAATCACCTCCGCTCAAACAAAGGGTCTTTACAGTTCCATCGTAATGTCGCCAAAGCCCTCTCCAAACACGTCCCGCGTATCTGTGACGATGACAAAGGCGCTGGTGTCAATGTTTTTTACAATGCCCTTAATCTCCACAATCTGCTGGCGCTTGACCACACAGATTAAAATCTGCTTTTCCAGTCCCGAATAGGCGCCCTTGCCGGAGACCATCGTGACACCCCGCTCCAGGGTGTTTACAATGTCCTGCTTAATTTCTTCGCTGCGCGCGGAGATGATGTAACAGAGCTTGGAGGGAGAGGAGCCATAGAGCACCAAATCAATCACCTTGGCCGAGAGATACACGCCCACAACCGTGTACATGGCGTGGTCATACTGGCCGAAGATTACAGCAAAGATAGAAATAACCACAGCATCCAGAATCAGCACCAGGGTACCAAAGTTCACATAGGGAAAACGGGTTTTCATAAGCTTTGCCACAACGTCTGTTCCTCCGGTGGTGGAGCCTGTGGAATACACGATACCCAGCCCTAAGCCCGTTATCACACCGCCGTAAATTGCGGCAAGCAAGGGCTCTGTGGTCAAATGAAAGTTCGTCATAGCCAGAAGGTCAATGGACACGGAGCAGACGACAGTTCCCAAAATGGAGCCCGCCAAAAAGCGCCAGCCATAGTTCCGCAGGGCGATGAGAAACAGGGGCAGGTTAATTGCCAGCATCATCATGCCCACAGGCCAACCCGAGAGGTAATTGATAATCATGGCGATACCTGTAACCCCGCCGGAAAGCAGGGCCGCGGGATGGAAAAAACATTGGATTCCAACGCCAAAAATCACAGAGCCGGTGATGATTTTTGCAATCCGAATCAGAGTCTGCAGGATGGATTGATCTTTTCTTTTCAATGGACACCTCGCTTTACGGTCGGATATCAATCGGTCTTTTACTCGCTGTCGTCCATCAGGCTTAGCTGCTGCTCCTCCCTGTCCTCCTGGCGCAGCAGGGCGCCGGCAACAGGGACGCTTCTCGCCCTGTACCGTGCCAGGTTTTGGATGCCGCTGTCCTCCGCAAACACCGCCCGCTCCACGCGGAACTTGGGCTTTAGGCTCATGAGGCCCACGCCGATGGTGGTGCGGGAGACCTTTGGCGCAAGCAGGGCGCTGGAAAAGACCATGGCTCTTCCCTCTGTGGAGAACACCGCAAGCTCCCTATCCTCATGGAGTTGCTGGACAGAAACCAGAGGACTTTTATCGGAATACGCCCCTGTTAAACGCTTTCGGTTGGTTTTTGTAGCATAGACATTGGTCTCAAGCCTTGCCACCTTGCCGTTTGCGAAAAAGAGCAGAAGGCTGCCGCTGTAGTCCTTGGGATTTATGATACAGAGGACGTTTTCCCCCTCGTCCATCTCCAGATGGGAGGGCAAAAAGACGCCAAGCACCGAGGCCTTGGTGTCCTCAAAGTCCGAGACCCTGGTCTTATAGACCTGCTGCTTGTCCGTGAAAATCAAGAGCTCGTCTCGGTTTTGCGCCTCCATCTCCTGAAATGGGCCATCATTTTCTTTATACTTCTGCTCGCCGCCCATACGCAGGGAAAGGGGCGTAATCTTCTTGAAATAGCCCTCTCGAGAGAGGAAGAGATTCACAGGGTAATCCTCGACCTCCTCGACTTCCTCCTCCTGCTCGGCTTCAGCTGCATAGACGATTTCCGTTTTGCGGGGTGCGGCATACTTTTTGATGACATCATTCAGCTCGTCAATGATAAGCTTTCCAATTTTGCGCTGGCTATTCAGAATCTCCTCCAGCTTGGCAATGTCGTCCTCCAGCTGCGCTGTTTCCTCAACCCGTTTTAAGATGTATTCCTGGTTAATGTTGCGAAGGCGAATTTCGGCCACATACTCCGCCTGAATCTTGTCGATGCCGAAGCCAATCATAAGGTTCGGAACGACCTCGGCCTCCAGCTCTGTACCGCGGATAATTGCGATGGCCTTGTCGATATCAAGAAGAATTTTCTTTAAGCCGTTGAGCAGATGCAGCTTTTCCCGTTTCTTGGAAAGCTCAAAAAACACGCGCCGCCGCACGCAGTTCCGCCGCCAGGCCGTCCACTCCTCAAGAATCTCACGGATGCCCATGACCCGTGGATTGCCCTCAATCAGGAGGTTGAAGTTGCAGGAAAAGCTGTCCAGCAGGGGGGTCATGCGCATGAGCTTTTGCATCACAGCGGCGGGGTCAGCGCCCCGCTTTAAGTCAATGGCAAGCTTTAGTCCGCCCAGGTCCGTCTCATCCCGCATGTCGCTAATTTCTTTGATTTTTCCGGTCTTGACGAGCTCCGCCACCTTGTCCATAATGGCTTCTACGGTAGTGCTATAGGGAATCTCGAATATTTCGATGATGTGATCTTCTTTAACATAGCGCCACTTGGCACGAAGCTTAAAGCTGCCTCTGCCGGTGCGATAAATTTCTGCCAGCTCGGAAGCCTTATAGAGCAACTCACCGCCTGTGGAAAAGTCGGGCGCCAGAAGGGTCTGCATCAGGTCGTGCTCCGGGTCGTGGATGTAGGCGATTGTGGTCTCGCAGACCTCTTTGAGGTTAAAGCCGCAGATTTGGCTGGCCATGCCCACAGCGATGCCCGTGTTGGCCGAGACCAGTAGGTTCGGGAAGGTTGTCGGTAAAAGGGCCGGCTCCTTCACGCTGCCGTCATAGTTGTCGATAAAATCCACGGTGTCCTTGTCAATGTCCCGAAAGAGCTCTGTGCAAATCTCCGCGAGCTTGGCCTCGGTGTATCGGGAGGCGGCATAGGCCATGTCCCGGGAATAGACCTTGCCGAAG
>CAYXNK010000162.1:0-4998 GCA_964466395.1 uncultured Oscillospiraceae bacterium
GGCTCCAGGAGAGATCCTCCTCCATGCCGCGGGCGACAAGAGCCGCCCAGGCGGGGGGGTCCTGATGGATGGAGAGGGCGTAATCAATCACCCGCAGCATCTCCTCCGTGGAGTAATAGTAGAAGCTAAAGCCATTTGCGTTCTCCTGGGGATAGGGATGGATGCTGTCACGGAGGCCGCCTACGGCGCGGACGATGGGCACGGTGCCGTAGCGCATGGCAATCATCTGAGTCAGGCCGCAGGGCTCACTGCGGGAAGGCATCAGCAGCATATCCGCACCGCCATAGATCATGGAGGCGCGCTTTTCCGAATACATGATGCTGGCGGAAACCCGCCCCCTGTGGCGCTGCTCAGCCTCTCGGAACAGGCGTTCATAGCGCTCGTCGCCCGTGCCCAGAATAACCAGGCAGACATTTCGGGAGACAAGCTGCTCCAGCGCCTCTGCAATCAGGTCGAAGCCCTTGTGTCCCACCAGGCGGGAAATGCAAGCAATAATCGGGGTGTTGTCGTCAAGGGTAAGACCCAGCTCCTCGCAGAGCGCCTGCCGACAGGCGGCCTTTCCTGCTATGGACTTGGAGTCAAAGGGTGCGGCCATGAAGCTGTCCGTCCGGGGGTCAAAGCGGCGGGTGTCGATGCCGTTTAGGATTCCCGAGAGCTTATAGGCGTTATCCTCAATTACGGCGTGAAGCCCGCAGGCAAAGCTTGATATCTGCAGCTCTTGGGCATAGCTGGGGCTGACCGTTGTCACACGGTCTGCCTTGTAGATTGCGCCCTTCATCAGATTGATGTCCGCCTCAAAGCGGAGGATGCCGCTGTCGTAGAGCGCGTCGGAGAAGCCAAGCACGTCGTTCAAGAAAAACCGATTATACCGCCCCTGATATTCTATGTTGTGGATGGTGAAAATGGTTTTAATTCCCTGGAAGCGACCCATTGTGTCGTCACTGAGGTACAGAGGGATGGCGGCGGTCTGCCAGTCGTTACAGTGGATGATTTCCGGCTGCCAGTCCAGCAGGGGCAAAATCTCCGTTACCGCCCGGGAGAAGAAGGCAAAGCGCTCACCGTCGTCATAGCCGCCGTAAAGATAGTCCCGCTTGAAGTAGTATTCGTTGTCGATGAAATACCAGGTTACATTGTCGTGCTCCAAGACATAGACGCCGCAATACTGCCTGCGCCAGGCTAAGCTTACCTCAGTGTGAAACAGGAGCTGCATGTTCTCACGCCATTTTTCCGCAATGGAGCCATAGAGGGGCAGGATGACCCGGGCGTCGATGCCCCGGGCGCAGAGCGCCTGTGGAAGAGAACCGGCAACATCCGCAAGGCCACCGGTTTTGGCAAAGGGGGCGGCCTCGCTGACGGCAATCAGCACGTTCATTTTGTTATCCTCCTTCAAAGAAAGGTTGCCTAAAGGCTCAAAGCGCCTTGTGTTTGGGAACAATCAGAGGCAGATCCTCGCTTCCTGAGAGGAGGATGCCCGTTGAGAAGCTTGCGTACTTATCGGAGACCACATAGCTGAGCTGCACGTTTTCCGAAATGACGGCGTCCTGCATAATCACGCAGTTTTTCAGCACCGCACCCCGTCCCACACGAACACCGCGGAAGAGTACGCAGTTTTCCAAACGCCCTTCGATGAAACAGCCGTCCGCCACAAGGGAGTTGTCCACCACCGCCTCCTCGCCGTAATAGGTGGAGACGGAGCTACGCCCCTTGGTGTAAACAGGATTGTTGTCGGTAAATAGGTCACTGCGGTACTCGAGTCGGAGCATATCCATGTTCGCCCGGTAGTAATCGGCGATGCTGCGGATATGGGCTGTGTAGCCCTTGTGGAGATACAGTCCGATGGTGCCGCCCTTGGAGAGATACTGGGTTAAAGCATCCCGGTGGAAGTAGTAATGCCCGTTTTCCTCACACCAGGCAATCATCTCAAGCAGCAGGCGCTTATCAATGATATAGACCTCCGTGGAGGGGTAGGAGCCCTTTCCGCCCACATTGGAGAAAATCATCTTCCGGGAAGCGGTTTCATCCTCAGAGAGTGGCACAAAGCGCACGTCATAGCAGCCGGAGCCGGGGCCGCATCTGCAGACGGCGGTAATCGGGTGCCCCGAGGCGATGTGTGCCTCATACACGGCCTTCAAGTCCAGGTTGATAGCAAGGCCGCCTCGAAAAAGAACCACATGGCCCTGCTTGATGCCTTCAATATAGGCCTTGACAGACGAAAGGGCACTGATTCCGCCCTTGTATTCGCTGGCGTGGCTGCCGCTGAGACCGAAGGGGGGGAGAATTCTCAGCCCGCCGCTCAGACGGCTTAAATCCCAGTCCTTGCCGCTGCCCAGATGGTCTAAAAGGGACTGGTAGTCCCGCTGCATAATGACGCCCACGTCGCGGATGCCGGAATTTGTCATGGCGGAGAGGGCAAAGTCAATCAGCCGATATCTGGAGCAAAAGGGCAGGGAGGAGCTGGTGCGCAGGGAGACAAGCTCCCCAAGTCCGCGAGAGGACTGAAAGGCATAGACTAATCCGTGAACATCAAGCATTATTGATCCCCCCTTCCGGAATAGATGATTTCTCCCGGTTCAACCCGACCTCCCGGGGGGACATGTGCCCCCGGGCCGCAGGTTGCAATCTTGATGTCCGTGCGTCCGCCGTTGGGGGACACGCCGACCACGGCGCCCGCGCCGATGACAGCATCCTCCCCGATGATGGAATACTCCACAACGGCGTTTTCTTCAATGACACAGCCGGGCATCAGGATGCTGTAGTTGATCACAGCGCCCTCTGAGACCTTCACGCTGTTGCTCAGAACGGAATTTGAGACTTCGCCGTGGATTTCGCAACCCTCTGTGACGATGCTGTGGTGAATCACCCCAGACTTACCCACAAAATGGGGGGGCTTGATTGGGCTGCGCGAGCGGATCGGCCAGCTCCTGTCATAGAGGTCGATGAGCTGGGGGGAGAGCATATCCATGTTGGATTCCCAGAGGCTGTCCAGGGTTCCCACATCTCGCCAATAGCCTGCAAAGGGATAGGCCCAGAGCCGCTCGCCGGCGCCCAGCATGGCGGGGATGATATTTTTTCCGAAGTCCTTCTGGGACTCGGGGTCTTTTTCGTCCTCAATCAGATATTTCCGGAGCTTTTCCCAGGTGAAGATGTAGATGCCCATAGAGGCCAGGTCGCTTTGGGGCTCCTTGGGCTTTTCCGTAAACCGATAGATAAAACCGTCCTCGTCTGTGTCCATAATGCCGAAGCGCGAGGCCTCGTCCATAGGAACGTGAATCACGGCGATGGTGCAGTCTGCCTGATGCGCCTTGTGCTTTTCCAGCATGTCCGCATAATTCATTTTGTAAATGTGGTCGCCGCTTAAAATCACAACGTACTCGGGCTCCCACATGTCTACAAAGCCAATGTTCTGATAGATGGCGTTGGCGGTTCCGGAGAACCACTCGCCCTTTTCCCCCGCACTCTGATAGGGGGGCAGGATGTAAACACCGCCGCGAGCCGTGTCTAAGTCCCAGGGCTGGCCGCTGCCAATATAGCTGTTGAGCTTTAGGGGGCGGTATTGGGTCAAAACCCCGACAACGTCAATGCCGGAGTTTGCACAGTTGCTCAATGGGAAGTCGATAATTCGGTACTTGCCGCCAAAGGGGACAATGGGCTTTGCCGCGTCATTGGTCAGGGCGAAGAGCCTAGAGCCTTGTCCACCCGCAAGAAGCATTGCGATGCATTCCTTTTTCATGTCTCGAGCCTCCGTTTTCTCGTGATAGTCAGTCCTATAGCATGGGCGCAGAGCGCTTATGAATACTATATCGTCGCTTTGGTAAGAAAATGCAGGAGATTAGGCCAGAGGTGGCTTTTTGGTAGTTCTACGCAAAAACACGGCGGTTAGGGGTGGCAGGGAGAGGGAGATGGAGCGGGCAAAGCCGTGCTGCGGAATGTTTTCAACCGTGTGGATGCTGTCCTCCGTCAAAGCAGCGCTGCCACCGAAGCGGGCTTCGTCCGTGGAAAAGGCCACCCTGTAATAGCCCGGCCAGGGGACGCCCAGGCGGAAGCCCTCCGCTGTGACACCGGAGAAGTTGCAGATAAAAACCATCTCGCCGCCCCGCTTGTCTCGCCGAATAAAGCCCAGGAGGTTCCGGTCCTTTTCGTCGGGGCAAATCCAGCAGAAGCCCTCGCCGTCAAAGTCCCGGCACCAGAGGGAGGAGGAGGCCTTGTAAAAGTCATTGGCTTCCGTGAAAAAGCCGTGGAGCGCCCGGTGCTCGGGCTGCTCTAAAAGCTCCCATGGCAGGGCGGAAGCAAAGTCCCACTCGCTGTATTGGCCCAGCTCTGCACCCATGAACAAAAGCGTTTTTCCGGGATGCGCTAGCATATAGGCCCAAAAGGCGCGGACGGTGGCGCGCTTTTCTCCGTCGGAGCCGGGAATCTTTCCCATTAACGAGCCCTTCATGTGCACCACCTCGTCGTGAGACAGGGGCAAGACAAAGTTTTCAGAAAAGGCATACATCAGGGAGAAGGTCAGGTCACTGTGGCTGCCTGCGCGGAAGTAGGGGTCTGTTTTCAAATAACGCAGGCCGTCGTTCATCCAGCCCATGTTCCACTTGAGGTTGAAACCCAGACCGCCCTTATCCGGGGGGGCAGTGACGAGAGGCCAGGAGGTGCTCTCCTCGGCAATCATTAAGACGCTGTCGTCAAAGCCGAAGCAGGCGGTGTTGAGCCGGCGCAGGAAATCGATAGCGCCGAGATTTTCACGGCCGCCGTGGCGATTGGGTGTCCATTTGCCGTCCCTTCTATCGTAGTCCAGGTAGAGCATGGAGGCCACAGCGTCGACCCGCAGGCCGTCAATGTGGTAATGTTCCAGCCAAAAAAGGGCGGAGGAAATCAGGAAACTGCTGACCGCACCCTTGGCGTAGTCAAAGATGCGGGTGCCCCAGCTGGGATGCTCGGCCATCAGGCAATCTTCCTCCTCATAGAGCCTGCTGCCGTCAAACTCCACAAGGCCGTGGGGAT
>CAYXNK010000163.1:0-4973 GCA_964466395.1 uncultured Oscillospiraceae bacterium
CCCCGAAATCTCCGCCAAAAGCGGCATCAACATCCAGGCCGTGCTGGAAGAGATCGTCACGAAGATTCCCCCGCCCCGGGGCGACGCCTCCGCCCCCCTGCGCGCCCTGATTTTTGATAGCCAATACGACAGCTACAAGGGTGTCATTGTTCTGATTCGTGTGATGGACGGCGTAATCCGCAAGGATATGAGCGTGTCCATGCTGGCCTCGGGCGCCAAGTATAAGGTTGTTGAGCTAGGGCACCTGCGCGCCTTCGGCCTGGAGCCCTGCACAGAGCTTTCCGCCGGAGATGTGGGCTATTTCGCCGCCAGCATCAAAAACGTTGCCGACACCCAGGTGGGCGACACCGTAACCGGAACAGAAAATCCCGCCAAGATGGCCATCTCCGGCTACCGCCCCGCCCAGCCCATGGTCTTTTCCGGCATCTATCCCGTGGACGGCTCCAATTACCCCGACCTGCGGGACGCCCTGGAAAAGCTCAAGCTCAATGATGCCGCTCTCCAGTTCGAGCCGGAGACCTCCGCTGCCCTTGGCTTCGGCTTCCGCTGCGGCTTTTTGGGTCTCTTGCACATGGAGATTATCCAAGAGCGGCTGGAGCGGGAATATAACCTGGAACTCATCACCACCGCCCCCAGCGTCATCTATCACGTCACCTGCACGGACGGAACGGTGCTCACGGTGGATAACCCCTTAAACTACCCCGATCCCATCAACATCCAATCTGCCGCTGAGCCCTTTGTGAAGGCCTCCATCATCACGCCCCCGGAGTATGTGGGCAACATCATGGAGCTCTGCCAGGATAGGCGCGGAGAATATAAGGACATGCGGTATCTGGACGAGACCCGCACAGAGCTGCGCTATGATATGCCCCTAAACGAAATTATCTATGACTTTTTTGACGCCTTAAAGGCACGTACCCGGGGCTACGCCTCCCTGGACTACGAACTTTCCGACTACCGGGAGAGCAGCCTCGTCAAGCTGGACGTGCTCTTAAACGGCGAGGTGGTGGACGCCCTAAGCTTTATTGTCCACAGGGACAAGGCCTATGCCAGAGGCCGGAAAATCGTCGAAAAGCTCAAGGATCACATTCCCCGCCAGCTCTTCGAGGTGCCGGTTCAGGCGGCGATTGGCGGCAAGATTATTGCAAGAGAGACCATCCGCGCCGTCCGCAAGGACGTTTTGGCCAAGTGCTACGGCGGCGACATTACCCGTAAAAAAAAGCTCCTGGAGAAACAGAAAGAGGGGAAAAAGCGCATGCGCTCTCTCGGCTCCGTCTCCGTTCCCCAGGAGGCCTTTATGGCAGTCCTCAAGTTAGACGAATAGGCTCTTATTGGAAGAAAACACCCTCGACCCATAACTTTAGCCCGATGGCAATCAGCATAACGCCTCCAAGGGTTCCGGCGAACTTGCCGGAGCCTCGTGGCAGGCGGTTACAGAGCAGACCGCCCAGGGCGCAGACCACAAAGGTGGTCAGGGCAATCGTGCTGCAGGCAGCCAGCCTGCCGACTTCTGTGAAGGCAAGGCTCACGCCGACAGCCAGGGCGTCAATGCTCGTGGCGATTGCCAGTATCAGCGCCTTGGGGTGGCTGAAGCGCTGGCCGCCTACGGGGCAGCTATCCACCTCATTGTCCCCTCTGCGCGCTTCTACAATCATTTCAATGCCCACAAAGGCCAGCAGGAAAAAGCTGATATAGGGGCCGACAGCCATAATTTTTACGCTGACAATGCCCGCCAGCACGGAGCCAATCAGGGGCATCAGTCCCTGAAACAGCCCGAAATACAGAGCAAGCCAGAGGACGCTCCTATTGTTTCTCTCCTTGCAGGCCAAGCCCTCACCGATGGTGACGGCAAAGGCGTCCATGGAGACACCAAGCCCCAAGAGAACGCTTGTGAGAATGCCTTCCAAGTTTCTCCCTCCAATTATGTATCGAATGTGAATGACGAGGCAGTACACAGATGGAACATGAAATCTATATGCGCCAGGCGCTGGAATATGCCCGGGGGGCCTTCGAAATCGGCGAGATCCCCGTGGGCTGCGTGATCACGGATCGAGATGGCCGCATCATTGGCACAGGGCGCAACAGCCGTGAGGTCTCCCGCTCTGCCTTAGGTCACGCGGAGCTCTCCGCCATTGACGAGGCCTGCCGCGCCCAGAACGACTGGCGGCTGGAGGGCTGCACCATTTACGTGACCTTAGAGCCCTGTCCCATGTGCGCCGGCGCCATTATCAACGCCCGGATTCCTCGGGTGGTTTTCGGCGCCCGGGAGGAGAATTTTGGCTCCTGCGGCAGTGTGATTGACCTGTTTTCCGAGCGTTATGGGCACCGTCCCGCCGTCTATGGCGGCGTCTTGGAACAGGACTGCGCCGCCTTGCTCACGGCCTTTTTCCAAAGGCTGCGCCGAGACTAAGCCTCTCACAGGTGCACTAGACTGAAACACCGTTTCCCGGTTAGGAAACGGTGTTTTTTTTATTTCTTATGCCTTGGGTGTTCCGTCGGAATTGAATAGGGGCAGGGCTGCTAAAAATTGCACGTCGTCCCGGTTTTTGGCGTCACCCTCCGCCAGGACAAACATCCGTCCGGCGATGATGCCTCCCGCTCTGTCCACCAACTCCTCTGTAGCCTTTAAGGATTCGCCAGTGGAAATCACGTCGTCAATAATCAGAATCCGCTTGCCGCGCATCTGCTCGGCGTCCGCCTGGTCTAAAACCAGCGTCTGAATCCTATCTGTGGTAATGGATTTGACCTCCACCTCAAAGACCCTGGTCATATAGAGCTTGGGGGACTTTCTAGCGAGAAAATATTTATTCTGCCCGCTCTGGCGCGCCATCTCATAAATCAGGGGGATGCTCTTGGCTTCTGGCGCCAGCAGATAGTCATATTCCGGGGCGATTTTGAGCAGCTCTGCCGCTGCGTGCGTTGTCAGCTCCACATCACCAAAGATGACGAAGGCGCCGATTGAAAGATCGTCAGACACCCGGCAGATGGGCAAATCGCGCTTCAATCCGGCAATATCTATCTGATAGCTTTGCATTGTTTTTTCCTCCTTGTGTCGCTGCACTTTTGGGCAACGGCTACAATTATATACTTTTTTCGCAAAAAATCAATGAAAATCGGGTTTTCTATCCGAGTTTCTGAAAATTCTTGTGGTAGTCCACAATCACAGGTAGGCCTGTCAGATACCGCCGTACCATGTCCAGGGCACAGTTGGAGGCCAGGTTGCGCACCCGAGACCTGCCAAAGCCCGATTTTAGGCGGTTCACAAGGCAGCCCTCCGCTGTGGCAAGGGCCACAAAAACCGTGCCAACGGGGTTCACCCCGTCTCCCTCCGGCCCTGCAAGGCCGGTGGTGGAAACCGCAAAGTCCGCACAAAACAGTTGCTTTGCCCGGATTGCCATCTCCTGCGCCACCTCGGCGCTGACGACGCCCTTTTCGGCAATCAGCTCTGCCGGAACACCCAGCACCCGGGTCTTGCTTTCAGCGGCATAGGTCACGGCTCCGCCGGTGAACACCTTGGAGGCGCCCCGCATATCGGTAATGCGTTTGGCAATCAGGCCGCCGGTGCAGCTTTCCGCAGCACAGATGGTCAGACCCCTTTCAGCGAGCTGGTCAAAGACCACGCGCTCCAGGCTTTCCGCATCCACTCCATAAATAATATCGCCCAAAAGTCCACGCACCCGCTCCAGCACAGGAGAAATCATTGCGTTTGCCTGTTCCTCGGTTGCCGCCTTTGCCGTAATCCGCAGGGAAACCTCTCCCTCCTTGGCGTAGGGGGCGAGGGTGGGGTTTGTGAGCTCGTTCATATAGTCCCGGAGCCTGTCCTCCACCATGCTCTCGCCGCTGCCCACAATGTTCAGGTTATGGGAGACAATCACCTGGTCGGACAGCGCGCGGAGATAGGGCATGGCACGGGCTTTGAACATGGCGTTGCACTCCCGGGGCGGGCCGGGCAGCATAATCACATGCACGCCCTCTACAAAAAAGGCGCAGCCCGGAGCCGTTCCCCATTCGTTGTGGAACACCGTGCAGCCCTCGGGCAGATAGGCCTGCTGGAGGTTGTTTTCCGTCATGGATGAAACACCCAAAATCTGCTGAAAATAATGGCGCATCTCCTCGGCAAGCTCCTCGTGAAAGACCATTTCCAGATCAAATGCGCCGGCGAGCACCTGCTTTGTCAAATCGTCACAGGTGGGCCCCAAGCCTCCGGTGGTGATGATGATATCTGCCCGGCTTCGGGCAATCTCCACAGCTTTTTTGAGCCGCTCGGGGTTGTCCCCGACAACGGTGTGGTAAAAGACGTTAATCCCAAGCTCCGAGAGATAGACGGAGATGTCCCGGGCGTCTGTGTTGGTGGTGTTTCCCAAAAGCAGCTCTGTGCCCACGGAGAGAATCTCCGCATTGAGAGATTTTTGCATCTTGTCGCTTCCTTTCCGAATGCTCCAAGGCGGCCAGGCCGCCGCTAGTCCTCCAGCCCTATGGTGTAGGTCTCGCGCACGGCCTCTGTCACAAGCGCCTCCACCTCCAGGGCGGCCTCCACCTCCAAAATGTCCTCTAGCTTGGGCTTGGTTCTGGGGCGGCGAGGGGTAAAGACCGTACAACAGTCCTCATAGGGCAGAATCGAGGTCTCAAAGGTGCCAATTTTACGTGCAATTGCAATGATATCCGTCTTGTCCATGCCAATCAGAGGGCGCAGAACCGGGAGGGATAAAGGCTCCTCGGTCACACGGAGCGCCTCCATGGTCTGGCTGGCCACCTGACCGAGGTTTTCTCCCGTAATCAGCGCGCCACAGCCGTGCGTTAAGGCAATCTCCTCCGAAATGCGCATCATGAAGCGGCGCATGATCAGGGTGAAATATTCTTCGGGACATTTTGCCCGGATTTCCTCTTGAATATGGGTGAAGGGTACGACCTCCACAGAGAGCTTGCCGCAGTATCCTGTGAGGATTTTGGCAAGGCTCAAAACCTTTTCCTTG
>CAYXNK010000164.1:0-4915 GCA_964466395.1 uncultured Oscillospiraceae bacterium
CTACCGGCAGCCGTATGTACTCCTCGATGTTTTCCTCCGCGAACTTCGGTATGCCGCAGGCTATAGCACCGAGCACAGGAACCTGGACTGTCTCATTCTTCATCTGCCGCGACTGTTTCGTGGTGATCCTACGAGGGCCCTCATATTCGATCATGCCTTGCTCGCGCATAAAAGCGAGGTAGCGCGAAATAGTTGCCTTTGAGATGCCGATACCGGCTTCGATCTCACGGAGGGAAGGACACACACCGTTCTTTTCTCTGTATCCGTCAATAAAGTTTTCAAGTAATGTAAAGTACTTTGCGTTTTTGGTTCGCATGCGCTGTTTACCTTCCTATGTGAAACTTGTGTTTCAGTTATGGGTTAATTATATCTGTTCCGCGTATATTGCGTCAACGGATTACAGGCGTCCAAATACTGGTGTCACTTTTTTGGTACATGTCGCGTCTATATATAGAAAGCACCATGCGGCGTAAGCCGTATGGTGCTGCCTGTGTGTCTTTTTATACGTTGTCGACTACTTCATCCGTTCTGCTACCGTTTTTTTTGAAATCGCTCTTGGGCTTAAATATTGTTAACTGTAATTCGCGGCAAGCGAATTTTAATAACCGCGGATTGCATCTATAATGGAGCTTGTATTCCACCCCACAATTTTATCGGCAGCGGTTTTGACTGCCGTTGAAGTGTGCTGCGCACCCCATGGCTCAATTGCAATAATTGTCTTCCCCAGTTCCTGTGCTAATGCAATTTCAATATTTATCCATCGACTGTACGTAGAATAAACGCCGGCTAGAATTAATATACAACTGGCAGCTTGCATTTGCCGCCTGATTGCTTCTCTCAATAAGCTACTGTTTGGAGCATTGTGGATTGGGTCATCCTTGGGGACAGAATAATTTCTATAACTAAAATAAGGAGCGTTATCTAACAGTTTTACAAGTTTTTTGTAAGAGTCAGAATAAGACCAAGAGTGGCTAATGAACAGATTATATGGCATTATATTTTCTCTCCAATCTTCATAATGATGATGATAATTATTGAAACAATGTAAATAATCAAGAAGGCAGTCGGTAGAATGTTTTCGAGCCGTGTACCATCTCTATAGTTTTTCTTGCTTTTAAGATTCTCCCACTCTGCGGCAAACGGCTGTTCAGCCAATCTGGTTTCAAGCTCAAGAATTATTTTGAACTTCACCTCATTCAGCATCTTGAAATTCTTAATAAACATGAGCCACACCAGACAAACAGCGATTCCGCCGACAGAGATAACAATTGATTTTATGTCCCACATGATGGATGTCGCTGCGATGATTGCAATATTCAGCGTCACAAATAGATTATTCATTGAGTCTCTGCGTTGGCTGATCGAATTAGCCATTTCAACGCAGGTTTGCCACTGCGCGAGAATCGTTGATTCGGTTTCGTTCAAGTCTCGATCGCCATCCTTTCTTCATATATTTACAATTATACAAATGTATTTATCGTAGGGAATCCTACAAACGACGGAGCGGTGTATTATTCTGTTGCTTTTGTCCTACTGTAGTGCTCGCATAAGAAGTTACCCCCAACCTGAAACAAAACTTAATTACTGATGGCTTGTAAATACTTACTTTTAGCATCACTGGTATTATCGAGGAAAAACTTTCCGGAGCAAATCAACCATATCATCCTGTCCAGCTTATATACGGTTATCTGTTTGTTTTGAGGAAGTGCCTTATTTATATCCGAAGTTATTCGTCGCATATCCGCTATACATTCATACTCTTTTTTCTCGCGTTCATAGTAGCGGTCTTCATGTCCAAGCAAAGTACATAGGGTGTCCTTTATATGTACATCTGGCTTCGGCAAATCATTGAAAACTAAATCAAATTCCTTTAAAAAATCACAAGTAAGTGCAACGCTAAATCCATGAGTTACTTTTGACCGAAAGTATTTTATTAGTCTTATGTAATCATTATTTTGATAGTGCGAAATCAAGTTGTTTAGGAATGCTTCCTTATCAGAAAATTCATTAACAAAATTCGCACAATCCAAAAGCGTATTTGCATATCTATTTGCGATGGAATCTTTGTTTTTCTCACGGCTCTTGCTTGAGTCCCATTTGAGGCCACAACGAAGTGCTTCAACTATTATGTCGACGCTTGTATTACGATCGTCGCATTCATAAGTCTTGAGAAATGACTCTGGATTAAAACTGCATAATGCTCTAGATAAGAATTCTATATTACGCTCAAAACGTACGATATTGGAAATCATAGTTGCGTTCTGCGCGTGAAAAGCCATCTGAGCAAAAACTTGTGCGGTACCAGAAAATTCATTTAGAACGCTACCGGCACTGAAATCAGTTAACTCATAGTACCTATGAATGTTCTGAATGCCCTTTTCTTTTGCCAGACTTTCCAAGAAGGATTCGGTTATTCTATAAAAGTCATAAGGGGTCATTTATTTTACCTTCCTTTTGAGATAATCAGCGTTTGCTCAGCTACCAGATTCTTTAATCGTGCGTTCTCCCTTCCGAGCTCCTTCATCCGTTTAGAGTCCGATGTGTTAGGTTTGCGTATCCCTTGCGTCAACGATAATAAGTTTACTCGAATATCTCCGTCTGCCAGCAAGCTTACAGAATTGTAATTCCTGTCCGCATAACAGTTCTAGGTTCAGGAACATCAAAAATTGCATATGGTTTCATTATAATCAAACCGATATTTTCGTTCCACATATCTTCCAATCCCATCAAGGCCCGGGAATAGGGTTTTTTCATTTATACCAACTGTGTCCAGTTCGTGTAAAAGCGGTTGTTTACGATCAGCATAAATATTGAACCGAAACATTAATCCCTCATTCTGTTCCTTCCCGTATGTACGAGAGCCGTTATCTGTTTCCGGAATATTCATTTGCAGATTATCCTCTGAGAGCATTTTTTCAAGTGGGTCGCGCAGGATTCCCCATACCATAAAATAGCTTCCCTGGGCACTCATCCTTGCATCAACGTAATATGGTGTATACAGAAGGGGATATTCGATATCTGAAGTCTCATTGATGCTTTCACTAACGATTTCACTTATATTTTTTTTGTTATGTGATTTTACATGGTTCACTAGGAACCGCGTATAGTTTATTTTGTGTAACAACCAGACCGTACCGTCGGTTGAAGTCATATCCCGACAGGCAAAATACAGGGCAGCTAATGGATTGCTGCTCCAATCCATAAAGCGAGTAGGCGCTCCATAGTGTTGGGCGTACTCCGCCCAATGTAGCAAGTCATCCGTTGGAATTGATAATGTGCCGCTCGCTTCATGCATGAACGAATAAAGCAAATCTTTTTCCTTCGCCCAGGCAAGATATGTATCATTCGTAATAGCATGTCCATCAACCATATCTGTTTGTTTCCTAAATATTCCAGGAAGCAATTCATATGCTTTGTTGCTTAAGCCTCTGTACAAAAACGGATTCGCAACCGGGTTGCTTAGGAATACTCCCGATGGATAATAACTCTTCAGCTTTTCGATGGTTTCAATATACTGGCTCAGGGACGATATATATATTTCTCTCATCTCATCACCTCATTCCGCATCGCCGGGAACTTCCCTTGTTATGTTCGGTTTTCCACGTTACCTCAAATCCCCTGCCATAATTCATGTCTATTATCAACCTATAACCAGATCGTTGTATGGTCTGTTCTGCGCCTTTATCAGTAATCGCTTTCCCCTTGGCTGCCTCAAATACTGCGAGTAAATGAAATCGTTCTACTGAGCCTGAGCCTCCCATTGATCATCAGTCAACTCTATAGTTCCTACCACTTGTCTGCAAAAGCGATATATAGAATTAGCAGAAAGATTTGACTCGTACCAATACTCTGTGCCAACTTTTTTCGGCCTTCTGAATACATCTGCTTTCTTTCCAATAAATGACGGGTACTCTTTCGCTAAAACTGGTATTTTCTCTGGTACCAAGTATGTGCATAAATCGAGTGTCTTGGCAAGAACTTCTACCCAGCTATTTACTTCGTATGATTCTCCAAAGAAAAGCAGACGCGTTGGTTTTTTACCGGTCATGTTTTCTTGTTCGGATACTGATGCATCATTGCTGAAGTATGCGGTCTACACGGTAGTGTACGATGTCATTGTATTTCGCACTGTAGCACATGAGGTAGTAGTTATCCTCATGGAATACCAGCGCCACTGGGTCAACAATGTACCGCTCTTTATTTTTTCGGTAAACCCTTTCGCCGGTCTCATCCAAATCAAAGTAGTAAAAAGAGGCCTTCTTCTTTTTCACCAACGCCTCTTCCAAATATCCAACGTTATAGTAGATTGCTTCATTACTGTGCTTTCGCGTGTTGAAGCAAACCATGTTGCTCTTGAGTATCTCCGCTCGATGACTGCCGCCAAGATCGGCCAGCTTGTCAATCAGTTCGCTCGACTTCCGCCTTGTAATAAAACTTGCAGCCTGCACCGCGTCAATGAGTATCTTGAGCTCAGGCACGCTAAAGCTGCGGTCTTCAACATAGTAGGCCTTCTCGCGGCCTTGCCAGGTAAACATGACCTCGTATCCCTGTTTATTGAGCGTCGATATATCCCTACCCAGCGTCCTACGATCACAGCTAATGTTCATCAAAGCAAGTCGTTTACACATTTCACGGGTGGGGATGGGGTGTTGCTCATCCGTTTCCTGACGCAGCAACTCCACGATTTTTAGCAGTTTAATTTTCTGACAGTTGTTATCGGACATTACGATTCCTCTTCTGTGATAAGGTATACGTATACCTATAAAGTATAGCATAAAAATTTTCACAGGCAAAGTGATAGCTGTCACTATTTTGTGCCATCAAGCAAATATTTGGATTTCTTGTCGCTTTTGTTGGTTCAACTCCCCTCGGTCAGTCGATTGCCGACTTTCTTGCAGAGCAAGAAAACACAAAA
>CAYXNK010000165.1:0-4828 GCA_964466395.1 uncultured Oscillospiraceae bacterium
CGAAGGAATTTGATCTCTTGTACTTTTTGGCTATCCATCCGGGATGGGCATTTAACTGAAATAAAATAAAGCCGGCGGAAATGATTCCGACCGGCTTTTCTTTTTCAGCCAATATAATAATTTTCGGCTTCTTCTACCGATTTCATATCAAATTCGCCCTCGAGCCGTCCAAGAAGTGTTCGGAGCGTTTCATCATCAAGCAAGTCACGAGCCGCCGACATCACATAGCCTTTGCAAGCGGAGTTACTCCAAATCGACATTTGCGTTTTCATTACCTCGCTGTACGTTGTTCCGTCAGCTTGTGGCTTGAACCTCTTGTCACATTCTTCAAGTTGCTTTTCATATTCTTCGATTGTCATTGCTGTTCCTCCTTGTCTTTTTTCAGTAAAGTAATAAAATACTTGTATCTGTCCTTTATCGGCTTACCCTTTGCGGATGTACGTTCGGCGGCGGTGTTGAGCTTTGCATAAAGCTGTCGCAAGTAGTGATACCGAGCAATATCAATACCGTGCGGATTTTCATCAAGCGGTATCTGACAGATATTTTGAAAAATCTCGTCCATTTGTGTCGGCGTAAATTCATTTCCCACTGCTTCCGCAAGTAGTCCAAGCCTGTCATCAACGTCATATTCGGGCGGTTCCTTTTCGGGCATATCCTCAAATGTCAGCTGATTTTGGTCTATATCGTTTACCGTATCAATATCAAATTGAACATACACTGCCTTTTGCCGTGGCTTTAATTCTTGCTTTTTAGCATTCAAAGCCAAGTATGAAAAGCTTATATCCGTTTTTTCTGCTAATTCTTTTTGGCATTTTTTTAATACAAGGTCATTAAAACGATAATAAGCTTTGTATGTTTCGGAAACACAATTAAGAAGCTGTTTAAGTTCGTCGAGCGAAAGCTCCCACGTCTTGCGGTATCTGTTTTTTTCAAGATATAAGTACATAACATAGCTGTATCGAGAGGTTAGATTAACAACGTTATGAAGCCGATACTTGAAATATCCGAGTTTTTCAACGTTGAAGAAGTAATCCATAGCTTCGGAAGTACAAGCAAGGTCAACCTGCCACAAGCCGTTTTCGTCCTGTTCGGCTTCAGCTTTTGCGAAAAGTCCTATTTTCGTAAAGCCTTTACGCTTATTTTCATCACGAATGGTAATGGCAACGAATAGGTTATCAAGCCGTTTCGACAAGTCCTCTTTCAATATTCGAGTAACTCCGAGAAGCTTCTCCAACTCGCCTTTTTCAAATCGAACATATCGAGCTTCATCATTATGGCTGTTAATTCGTGCAAGGTAAGCATCAAGAATTTTCAATTCGGGTAAAGTCATTGCTGTTTCAGATAAAGACTGCAATGGGTTGGACTTCTGTACAAGCAGTTCATTTGGATTGTTGCCACCGTCTACAAATGTGGGCGTAGTGGGCAATTTCTTACGTCTTGGCATTATTTATCACCTCTGAAGATGATTATAACATAGCAACATATTTTTGTCAAGTGAAATTTATGGTGCTGTGTGAAAAAGTCTATGGTGCTGTGTGAAAAAGTCTATGGTGCTGTGTGAAAAAGTCTATGGTGCTAACGTACCGCAAATCCCGATTACAAGGTGCTTTCTGAGTGTCTGTAATCAAGAGAGTAATCAAGAGAGTAATCAAGGGTGTAATCAAGCTATCAATCAAGGGCAACGGCGGCTCTGCCGCTGATGGACTGATTGACTGAAAAAAAGCAAAAGAAGTCTGAAAAAGAAAAGACCGCCGAAGCGGTCTAATGCTGATAAAGAATTATTTATCAGCTGATGGAACAATCGAAAGAGTATAACCTAAAGGACTAAGCACCTTGAAAAGCGTATCAATCTGCGGAGTAGAACGCATACTTTCTAGTCTTGCTATTGCTGGTTGTTTAATTCCGCTCAGTTCGGCAAGGTCACGCTGAGAAAGTCCTCGTTCCTCTCGAGCTTCAATCAGCTTTCCAATGAGAGCTGTTTCAAACTCAATTTGTGCTTTTTCTGCAACACTAACCTTTGTTTCATCATTCAGATAGTCTGCAAATGTTGTGAATTTCTCGCCGTTAATATCAATACTCATCGTTCATCGCTCCTTTCCAAGAAATCTTTTAGCTTCAATCTTGCTTGTTCAAGCTCTTTTGGTGGTGTTTTTTGCGTTTTCTTGACGAAATGATGTAACAATACAAATTTGTTTTCCTTCCAGTAAAAGAAAAATATGCGGTTACGAAGTGGTCTAAGCTCCCATATACTTCCCTCGATATGCTTTACTGTCGGTTGACCTACCTTTGTTCCGTATTCTGCAAGAGCTGATAAGTAAGTGAGTATCTTTGTTCGGTTAATACGGTCTGTTTTACTTGTTTCAGCTTTTTCTGCCAACTCATCAAGATATTCTTCTATTTCTGATTTTTCATTCTTGCTATGATAGAAAATTATGTCATACATTATCTTGCCCCCTATGCCTTACTCTATTCTTATGATAACAAATTTGTTATCACTTGTCAAGTGCTTTCGAAAAATACTGTCCTCTCTGTTCTTGCTGTTCAAGAAATGCTTTGAGTTTTGGCAAGTCCTCTTTGCTGATAGGTTTTCCGAGAACACTCTCGACAGTAGCTCCAACTTCAATTAGTCGCTTTGTACGTTCTTTTCTTTCGGCTTGTGATTGTTTGGCTTTGAGTTTTTTTTCTTGCTCTTTAAGCTGTTTTTGCTTTTCCTGTAATTCTGATATACGTTCATCTATAGAGCGTTTTTCTGTTGCCATAATAGCACCTCTTTCTTTTTCTGATAGACTTATCATATCATATTTTCTTGACAAATTCAAGTAGAAGTCGTATAATGTTAATACAAGTAAAAGTCCCTTTGGAAGAATGACAAAGGGCGCACTTACACACCACCTACGGTAGTGTTCCAGAGCGCAAGGGGTAGCGACCCCTTGACCCCAAGAGAAAGGACGGTTTCGATTATGGCAATTTATCATTGCACAATCAAAACAGGCGGCAGAGCCGCAGGGCAATCAGCAGTTGCCGCCGCCGCATATCGTAGCGGCGAGAAACTGACCGACAATGAAACAGGGATTGTAAGCGACTACACACGCAAGAGCGGAGTAGTACATAGTGAAGTAGCATTATGCCGAAATGCTCCGTCCGAATATAGCGATAGAGAACAGTTGTGGAACGCAGTACACGAAATTGAAAAGGCAAGTAATGCGAGATTGTGGCGAGAAATTGAACTAGCCTTACCACAAGAGCTAAACCGAGTAGAGCAGATAGAAGCTGTTCGGGAGTATGTCGGCAGTCTGACCGATAGGGGAATGTGCGCCGATTGGAGCTTACACGACAAAGAGGACGGAAATCCGCACGCTCACATTATGCTCACTACTCGGAGTATTTCCGAGAATGGAACGTGGGCGGCGAAAAGTCGCAAGGTGTACGACCTTGACGAGAACGGCGAAAAGATTTACCAACGAACAGACAAGCAAGGCAGAAAGCAATATAAGAGCCATAAAGAAGATTATAACGATTGGAATGACAAGGAACGTGTCGAAGAATGGCGGGAAACGTGGGCGAACGTCTGCAACAGGTATCTATCAGAAGAAAAAAAAATAGACCACCGAAGCTATGAACGTCAAGGCAAGGAACAAGAGCCGACAGTTCACGAGGGTTTTGTTGCAAGACAGATTGAAGCCAAAGGCGGCACGTCTGAACTATGCCAAGAAAACAGAGAAATAAAGGCGAGAAACAGCCTTTTACAGCAAATAACCGAGCAACTGAAAGCTGTCGGAGCTGAACTCAAACAGCTTATAGAGCAGAAAGGAAGTGTTGTTAATGACAGAATTGGAGAACTCCTCAGACGTCGAGCAGCTTCTAAGTCTGAGCGAGGAATTACAGACGGAGAACGAACAGATGAGGAAGCAGCTGCACAGCAGCCAACAGGAGATACAGAAGCTATCATCAGACAAGCTGAAGCTGTCGGAACAAGTGCGAAAACAAATGTCGCAGATACAACAGCAAGCAGAGCTGATAGAGAAGCTATCCAACAGCGACAAAGAATTGAAGCGGAGCGAAGAATTAGAGAAGCAGAGCAAAGAGCGAGAGAAGAAAGCAAACGAGCAATTAAAAATCGGTCAAGAGGAGGTCCGTCACTCTAAGCAACAGTATATTCAGCTTGCAAACGAAGCCAAAAATAAGATTGAAGCCGCTGACCGTGCCGCCGATGAAGCGACCAAGCTGAAAAAAGAACAAGAAAAACGTATCAATTCAGCCGCAGAAGAAAAATATAACGACTTTCGGCTTATCTATTCGGGCATAGTTTCCATTGTAGCGATTTATGCGATTGTCGTGACCGTTTTCACAGCTATGCGTTCAGAACGCTTTATAAGCGATTTACAAGCGTTCTGTGGCACGTTAGGTCAAGGGGTAGCAATTTATGCTGATAAGCTCACACGGCTCTCTACGAGCCTCTCAGACGTGTCTAGCGGCATACCTCAAGAAGTTGTAGCAGTTATTGTTCATTGGCTGTTATACGTCATTGTGGTGCTTGTGGGGGCGGCTATTCCGCTTGCCATACTCTTTTTCGGCGGTAAATGGGTTGTCGGTGTCTACAAAGAATACTGTTGGGACGAATTAAGCGTACTGATAGCTTTGAACAGTGTGGCTATACTTGTGTTCTTTGCCGAGTTTATGCCGCTAAATTGTATGCTCTTACTGTTTATTTCGCACGTTGTTTACATTGCTGTACGTTGGTACATACACGGGTACAGAGAAGCAAGAAGCTAACTAAGTGAACTTGACAAATCCAGTGTTCATAAGGTAACATAAGAAAAGCACTAAA
>CAYXNK010000166.1:0-4822 GCA_964466395.1 uncultured Oscillospiraceae bacterium
TTTTTGCAGCTCTGTCATGTTTTCCCCTTCCTTCCTACAAAAAGTGTGCCCACCTGCTCTCCTGCCAAAATGTCGTAGAGCAACTCGGGTTTTCCGCCGTTTGCAATAATCATATCAATGCCGTTTTCCACGGCCAGCTCGGCTGCGTGGATTTTCGTAATCATGCCGCCGGTTCCCCGCCTGCTGCCCGCACCACCGGCAAAGCAGCGGATTTCCTCGTCAATCACTCGCACCTCGCGAATCAGCCGAGCATTCACGTCCTCCGCCGGGTTGCATTCATAGAGGCCGTCAATGTCTGAAAGCAGAACCAGCAAATCCGCCTCGCAGAGCACGGCGACCATCGCCGAAAGGCTGTCGTTGTCTCCGAATATTTTTTGCTCTCCGCCACCGGACTCAATCTCTGCATAGCTGATGGAGTCGTTCTCGTTCACGATGGGAATGATGCCCATTTCCAACAGAGCCTCAAAGGTATTAATTAGGTTCTGCTTCTTTTCCTCATTATCCACATCTTCTCCTGTCAAGAGAATTTGTGCCACCATATTATCATAATCAGAGAAAAACTTGTCATAAAGAAACATGAGCTCGCACTGTCCGACGGCGGCGGCCGCCTGCTTGTGGCTAAGCTGAATAGGCTTTTCCTTCATTTTCAGCTTGCCTGCACCAACGGCAATCGCGCCCGAGGAAACCAGAATCACCTCGTGCCCCATGTTATGAATATCGGAGAGCACGCGGGCAAGGGTGTCAAAGCTGCGCAGATTCAGAGTCCCCCCCTCATGGGTCAGGGTTGAGGTTCCTACCTTTACAACAATTTTGCGTTTTGCTGCATTGCAGTTCATATGTATTCGTTTCTCCCTCTATCAGTTTCGTATATTCGTATAGTATAGCACCTTAAAGGAATGCTTTGCAAGGCCGCAGGGGCATTGCAAAGCATAAAATTGTCTATGATTTTTTTCTTTACAGCCCCGTAAGCTGCTCCGTCATGGCGGCAAAGCCCTGAATGTCCAGCGTCTCGCCGCGGATGCGCGAATCAAAGCCACAGGCAGAAACGGCCTCTATCAGCTGCTCCTTGGAATAGGGCAATGCGGCGGAAAGGGCGTTGACCAGTGTTTTTCTCCTCTGGTTGAAGGCGGCACGTACAATGCGGAAAAACAGCTTTTCATCGCGGAGCCGCACCGGTGGTTCTCGGCGCGCCTGCAGCTGAATCACGCTGGACCAGACCTTGGGCTGGGGCATGAAGCAGCCCGGTGAAACGTCAAAGAGGATTTTTGGCTCTGTGTGCCAGTTGACGAACACTGTGAAGGCACCATAGTCGCTGCTGCCCGCAGAAGCACAGATGCGCTGCGCCACCTCCCGCTGCACCATGATCGTCATGGTCTCGAAGCAGCCCGCATCGATAAAGGCGGAAATCAGGGGGCTAGTAATGTTATAGGGCAGGTTTGCGCAGACCACAGGCCGCAATCCCGGGAGCTTTTCTGCAGCCAGGGCGGATAAGTTCTCCTTGAGCACATCGCCAAACACGACCTCGGTGTTGTCAAAGTCCGCCAAGGTCTTTTCCAAGACCGGCTTTAGGCTCCTGTCCAGCTCCACAGAGACAACCTTTCCCGCATGCTGCGCAAGCTGCACGGTCAGGCAGCCAATGCCGGGGCCGACCTCCAGAACGCCGGTCTCGTTATCCAGTCCAGCCTCCTCAGCAATGCGCTGGGGAACCCAGGCGGCAGTCAAAAAGTTCTGCCCCATGGCCTTTGAGAAGCGAAAGCCCTCCTGGGCGAGCAGCTCCTTAATTTGTCTGATATCGCAGAGGTTCATGGCCTTCCTTTCGGCTCAGAGCACTTTTTCATAGCACACCCGTTCCATCTCGGATCTGCGCACACCATCCAGATAAATTATGCCGCAGAGGGTATAGCTGTGCTTTTCCAGCAGGCCGCGCATGGATTTATTGTTGGGGTGGGTGTCCACGCGGATGCTGGGACTTCCGCTCATTCTACAGGAATTCTCTGAAAAAGATAACATTTCAGTGGAAAGTCCTCTTCCTCGATATTCTTCCGCCATTGCAAAGCGGTGAATCACGGCATAGGCCTCGCCTTGTGTTAGCCAGGCGCCCTGCTCTATGAGCCTGTAGTTTTCCTCAGGCGCAAGGCAGACGGAGGTCATGCCGGCCACAAGACCGTCTGCCACGAACACATGGCACCAGCCCTGGGCAATGTCTTGCTCAAAGTTATCCCGCGCTGGGTATTCGCTCTGCCACTGAGGCAGGCCGCTATCCTTTAAAAATCGACGGGCTTCGCCTACGATTGTCAGGATGCGGTCAAGGTCTGCTAACGTTGCAGGTCTGTGCTCCATGGGTGTGTGTCCTTTCGAAATAGGAAAATTAGAAATTGCGGTTGGGAGCGTTTTTCATTTGTTCCATTGACCACCTGACGGCCCCGATGGCCGTGGCATAGTCGGAATATGCGGGAATCACATAATTTAATTGATAGAGCTTTGAAAAATTGTCATATATTTTTTTTGCCAGAGCAGTTTGGGAAATGCCGCCGGTTATGATCACATTCTGCACGCCGAAGCCCTTACAGGCCAGGGCGGCGTGTGAGCCGGCAACCTCCATCACTGTGTTGATAATCGCCAGAGCCCAGTCGCTTTTTGTGGCAGTATCCAGAGCCTTGGCCAGATTGGAGGCCGTTAAATCCGGGGGAAGGCTGTCGGTGCCCGAAAACAGGTCGCTGATGGTCAAATCGACATTCAGCCGGTCGCCACCTTCCGCCAGGGCAAACAGCGCACAGGGGTTGTCCATCCCGAACATCCGCAAGGCCACACCCCGCAGGGTGCCGCTGCCCACGCCGGAGCCCCCCACATGGCTGTATGTACCGTTCTTGGCCAGAGCCATCGAGGTGCCAGTGCCGATGCTGACCACCACTGCCTCGGAAAGCCCCGAGAGCCAGGCGCCGCCCAGACCCGTTGCCTCAATCTCGGGCACTAGCCGGAGGCCTTCGGAGAAGCTGCCAAAGCGGCATTGCTCCGCTCCCACACCGGTGACGGCGATGGCCTCGATGTCTTCGACCTTTAGCCCCTGTTCCTGTAAAAAGCTGGAGACAACCAGCTCCGCCTCTATCTGTTTGCCGATATAAGAGCTTGTGGCAATGATTTCATCACCCTGTAGGGCGACCACCTTGACAGCCGATGCGCCCTTATCGTATCCCAGAATCACTCTTGTCCCTCCCTGGCCTGTTCCTCTGCCGCAAGCTCGGCCAGAAGCTTCAAATCTGCCTTTTCGGTAAATACGAGTCGTTCGTATAGGTCTGGTCTGCGCTGTTTGGTGCGAAGAATGGACTGCTTGCGCCGCCACTTTGCGATATTGGCATGGTGGCCGCTGCGGAGAATTTCGGGGACGCTGCGCCCCTCCCAGGTCTCTGGCCGGGTATACTGGGGGTATTCCAAAAGCCCGTCCCAGTGGCTCTCGCCGATATAGCACTCCTCATCGGACAAGACCCCCGGAACCAAGCGGCAGACACTATCCGCCACCGCCATTGCCGGAATCTCCCCGCCGGTGAGGACAAAATCGCCCACGGAAATCTCCTCGTCCACATAGGCCTCGATAAAGCGTTCGTCAATCCCCTCATAGTGGCCGCAAATCAAAACCAGGTGGTCAAAGTCCGCCTTGAGCTGGCGCGCCTTACCCTGGTTAAAGCGCTCCCCTTGGGGAGAAAGGTAAATGACCCTAGTCTTTCGCCCCTGGGCACATTCGAGAATAAAGTCCAGGCAGGATTTTAAAGGTTGCGCCATCATCACGCAGCCCCAGCCTCCACCATAGGTGTAATCATCCACCTGGCCCTGCTTATTCTCCGTGAAGTCTCTTATTTGGATACAATTTATTTCAATTATATCCTTTGCCGCTGCTCTTCCCAGAATGCTCTCGCCCAAAACGGCACACATGCTGTCTGGAAACAGCGTCATAATATCAATGCGCATCAGGGGGCCTTGCGTCTGGCCGCCCTCTGCGTTCTGTTCTGTTTCAAGGTGGTTGTTCATCTTTCGCTCCTGTTCGGCGGCTTCGTCTTACATCCCGTCAATCAGACGCACGACAATCTCTCCGGCCTCCACATCGGTTTTCAGAACAAAGTCTGGTACCACGGGAATGAGGATTTCGCGCTCCCCCCGTACCACATAGACCTTGGAGGCTGGGAGATCCAAAACCTCCTGAAGCTTGCCAAGCTCTCTGCCCTCCTCATCCAGGACGGCGGCGCCAATAATGTCCTGAATAAAAAAGCTGCCCCGGGGAAGTCTTGCCTCTCTCCGGTCGATAAAGACCATTTTGTTCTTCAGCAGCATGGCCTCGCCGACATCCTCAACTCCCGCAAATTGGGCGATAAGCATCCCCTTGTGCGCCTTGCCGGAGGCCAGGAGATAGGGTTTCTCGTCAATATACAGGGTCTTAAAGTCCAGCAAAAAATCAGGGCTATCCGCCCAAGGCTGAATTCTAACCTCGCCGCGAACGCCGTGAGTATTCACAATTCGTCCCGCTTCAAGATATTTTTTCATGATTCATCTCCGATTAAGATAACTTTTCTTCTATTGCTGACTAATGTCGGAAAAGGTCTAAGGGGGACAATGTCCCCCTCAGTGAACCTGTTTTCACAGGCTCTAGTCCATGATTTCTACGGACACGCTTTTTCCCTGTCGCTGGGCAGCGGAGCGCATCAGAATTCTGATCTCCTTGACGATTCTGCCTTGACGGCCGATGATCTTGCCCATGTCGCTTTCTGCAACGCGAACTTCGAATACAGTATCCGCTTCATTTTCAATCTCGGTTACTGAAACCTCATCGGGA
>CAYXNK010000167.1:0-4770 GCA_964466395.1 uncultured Oscillospiraceae bacterium
CGCCCGGCCGAGAATGCGGCAGACCCCGGCGCCTTCGCTGGTATAGCCTGTAATTGCGGCGGTGTGAGTTTGATTTTTTTTAAGCTCGTCCATTTTGACCTCCAAATTGCGAGTTTTTACAGAAAAGCGCCGATTGCGCCTATATATTTTATACAGTATCATATCTCTCTACGACTTGCACTTTATTTTTCCGTTATTATGTAGTAGAATGCAGGTGTTTGGGTGCGATGGGGCGGTGAATGCCCCGGCAGCACCGGGTGTGCCGCCGGAAGCGGCGGCTGCCAACGAAAGAATTGAAGGAGCTGTATATGAACGAAATTAAAAAAGGCGTGCTCAGCCTTCTGCTCGTTGTACTCATTGGCGTTCTCGGCGTTGTGGTTTTTGGCAATTACAAAAGCTATAAGGAGGAACAGAAAGCGCTTGAGCTTGCTCAGCAGCCGGAGCTTGTGCTGCCTGACCCGGAGCCGGTTGTCCCCGACGCGTCCTTTACGGAGCCGGAGGCGCCGATTGACGTTCGGCTGACCTTTGCCGGGGATATTGTTGCCCATTCCGGCCTGAATGAGCAGGCAAAACGAGAAGACGGAAGCTACGACTATGCCACGGTGTTCGGCGATCTGCAAAATGCGATTTCCGGTGCGGATTTTGCGGCCTGCACCATGGAAACAACCTTTCCCAATGTAACAGAATACACGGGCTATCCGCGGTTTCAATCCCCGGCGGGCTTGGCAACCAGCCTGAAAAGCATTGGCTTTGACCTGATTAACACTGCCAACAACCACAGTATGGACAGCTGGCAGAGCGGTTTAAACCGCACCCTGGATGTCCTGGATCAAAACGGCCTTGCCCACATCGGCACCTATCGCAGCCAGGAGGAGCGGGACCAAAATAACGGTATCGTGGTTCAGGAGATTAATGGCCTGCGCTTTGCCTTTTTAAGCTTTACCTACGGCACAAACGGCATTCCCGTCACCGGCATGGAATATGCGGTCAACGTCTTTTTCAACGACTATATGACCACCCTTTCCGATGTGAACTATGAGCGTTTGGCGGCGGATATGGAAGCTGCCCGGAATCTGGATACGGACATGATTGTGGTGATGATGCACTGGGGCAACGAATACCAGACCTCCCCGGCAAAATACCAGCAGGAGCTCTCGGATTTTCTGTTCCAGGAGGGCGCGGACTTAATCATCGGCGGCCATCCCCATGTGCCCGAGCCCATGGAACTGCGCCGGGTGACGGATAAGGAGGGTAAGGAGAAAACGGGCTTTATCGTCTACAGCCTTGGCAACCTGATCTCCTGCCAGGACGACCCTTATACAAGGCTCACGGCGGTTTTGGACATTGACGTGCAGAAGAATCCTGAGACCGGCGAGACCTATCTCAAGCACATCTCCTACAGACCCATGTATATGGTTGATCTCCGTGATATGGGCGTTTCCGCCGACTGGCGGTACAGGCTTTGGAACCTGCAGGAGGCCATCAGCGCCTATGAGGCGGGGGACAGTCTGGCGGTGATGAACGACGGCTTCTATGGCACACTGACGGCAAATCTGCAGGATTTGCACAGCGTCCTAGACCCGGAATTTGACTTCTATTTGACCGGCGGCGTGGACGTGACGGACTGGACAGTCAAAAACTCATAAGCGGATAAACGAAAAAGGTCAGAGCGGCGGATAGAACCCCGTGCACCAGCTTTCCAAGGCTGTGGCGTGCGGGGCTCAGTCCGCCCTCGCTGATTACAGCCGCTGCCTGGGCGTGGACGGAGAGCCCGCCCCAGGCCAGAAGGAAGGCGGCAAGGGCGAGGGTTTCCCGGTTTGCCCGCAGGCCGAACATGGAGCTGATGCCGGTGCCCAGCTCCAAAAGCCCCGTGAGCAGGCTGCGGGAAAAGTGCAGCTCTGTGCCAAAACGCACGGAAACGCTTCCGGTTAGGGCGGTGAGCAGGCCGGTTGCGTCCAAGATTCCCACGAGCACGCTGAAAAACACCACAAAACCGCAGACAGTGACCATCGTCCCCGCTGCTTTTTTGACGCTGCCCGTGAAGGCGGCGGAGAGGGGCTGGGGGCGCAGAGATGGCGGGGGAGACTTGCCCGGGCTTGCCCTTCCCTTCAGGAGAAGCCCCGTAAGCAGCGCCGCCACAAGGTGGGTGGCATAGAGAAAAAAGCCCAGGCGCGTGTCGCCAAAGACGGCGCTGCCCGCAACGGAGACGATGAAGGCGGGGCCTGCGTTGTTGCAAAAGCCCAGGAGCCTGTTTGCCTCCTGCCGCTCCAAAAGACCTGTTTCGTATAATTCTGCCACGGAGATTGCGCCCAGAGGATAGCCGCCGGCTAACCCTAAGAAGATGGCTGTTGTGCCCGCCCCGGAGACGCCGAAGAGCTTTTTCGTCAGCGGAGACAACAGCCGGGAGAGCAGGGCGGGAATGCCCAGGGAGACCAAAAGATTTCCCAAAACCGCAAAGGGGAACAGAGAGGGGAGAATCATCCCCGAGCAGAGAAGCAGCCCTGCCCGCGCACCGCCTGTCGCGGCGGCGGGCCAGATGAGGATACCTAAAAAGGCGCAGAGCGCCAGAAACAGAGACAAAAAGAAGGAAAATTTTCCGACCATACCACACACCATCCTTTGGTTACAAGCCTATGCATAGGAGCCTTTCCATAAGCCTAAAACGGCCAGGCTGTGCATAAGCTTTTCTGAGGTGGTGAGTCCTGTGAAAAATTCAAAACGGAGGCATCCTATAACAGACAGCCTAAGGCTCCCGGCGGAGATTTTGCCCCAGATGCCAAAGCTCTGCCTGTCGGGGGGCACCCAGGCGCTGATTGAAAACCACGGGGGCCTAAAAAGCTATTCGCGCGACTGTGTTGAGGTGCGGGGCAAAGATTTGCTGATGCAGATTCACGGCGAGGATTTGGAGCTTGCAACCATGACGAAAACAGAACTGGTGATTCGGGGAATTATCGTCTCTGTGGAGCTTTGCTGAAGGAGGGCGTGGAATGGAGAGACTTTCCGATGTCCTGCGGGGCTATTCTGTCGTCCGCGTGGTGGGGGCGGAGCCGACAAAAATCCTTGATCTTTGCGTGGAAGAGGGGTTGGATTTTTGGGGCGCCTATCCCGAGGACGAGTTTACGATGATTTTAAAAACCCGCATAAAGCAGGAGAAGCGGGTGGTAGAGATTGCGGAAAAAAATGCCTGCGAGGCAGAGGTGAAGGCGCAGGTTGGCGGGCCGATTGAGGCGAAAAAGCTAAAAAGGCGCCCTGCGCTATGGGTGTTGCCGGTGCTGCTTATGGCGCTGCTTGCGGCCTCATCTCTGTTTATCTGGCAGATTGATATTACAGGCAACGAGACAGTCGGCGAGATTGAAATATTAAACGCCCTGGAGGACAGCGGCGTCTATATCGGCAGCTTTCACCCGGCCTTCACCAGCGACAACATCCGCAGCATGGTGCTGGTGCGCGTGCCCGCGCTCAAATGGATCAGCGTCAGCGTCCACGGCAGCCGCGCTGTGATTGAAGTGCGGGAGCGGACGAACATTCCCGAGCTGACGGAGGAGGATAAGGGCGTAAAGCTCATTGCGAACCATTCCGGCGTGATTGAAAGGATGGAGGTTCTCCAGGGGAATCCACTGTTTCAAAAAGGCCAGGCGGCGCTGGAGGAGGAAACTCTCATTGACGGCGCTGTGCCGAGCACGTTTGGAGCTGTGGAAATTCTCCATGCCAGCGGCCGTGTTATTGCCCGCACCTGGCAGGAGCTGACGGCAATTTTACCCCTGGATTTTGAGGCAAAGGAATACACAGGGGAAAGAAAGACCCGCTTTGCCCTGGAATTTGGCGAGAAGAGAATAAATTTTTATACAAAGAGTAGAATTCCAGATAAGGATTATGATACTATTATTAAAAGAAGCAGGCTGGGCATCAAGGATTTTTTTGAGCTGCCTGTTATCCTGGTAAAGGAGACGGGGCTGGCCTTTGATCGTGTCGGGCAGCGCCGGACAGAAAGCGGGGCGCAGGCCGCCCTCGAGCAGCTTCTGAATGAGGAGCTGACGGCGCGGCTGGGAAAAGAGGGCAGCGTGATAAGCTCTGCCTTTGCCTTCAACGTGGTGGACGGCTTTGCCGTATGCACCCTGCGGGCGGAATGCCTGCAAAATATTGCAAAAGAAAAGGAAATATCGGCGGAGGAGATTTATTTACACCAGGCCGCCGGGGAGGAACAAACGACCAGATGATCGAGAGAATTATGCAGGTTGACCGTATGGAGCAGATAATCAGCGTGTTTGGCTCCTTTGACAGAAATATGCACATCGTTGAGGCGGAGCTGGGTGTGAAGGTGACGGACAGGGAGTCCGAGCTGCACCTCACAGGCGAGGCCGAAAACGTGATACTGGCAGAAAAAACCATCAGCGGGCTGCTTTCCCTCGCCGCCCGGGGAGAGAATATTGACGAGCAGAACGTCCGCTATATCATTAAATTGGTGCGCGAGGGCGCCGAGAGCAAGATTGACAAGATTGCGGGGGATGTGGTCTGCATCACCAGCAAGGGCAAGCCCGTCAAGGCCAAGACCGTGGGGCAGAAGGAATACATCGACGCGATTCAAAACAACACCATCACGCTGGGCGTCGGGCCTGCGGGAACGGGCAAGACCTACCTGGCTGTGGCCTGCGCGGTTGCCTCTTTCCGGAACAAGGAGGTCAACCGCATCATCCTGACCCGTCCCGCCGTGGAGGCAGGGGAGCGGCTGGGCTTTTTGCCCGGGGACTTGCAGAGCAAGGTTGACCCCTA
>CAYXNK010000168.1:0-4751 GCA_964466395.1 uncultured Oscillospiraceae bacterium
TGGATTTTGAGACGCCGCTGGCCTCGATAATCTGCTTGACCGTAATATCTTCAAAGCGACGCTCCCGTAAAAGGCGATTAAACGACTTTAGAACATGGTCCTTTGTAAGCTCCTTCATGGTCTCCTCCTAATGGTACTCTTCATGGACATGGTATCATAACGGGACAGTTCTGTAAATTGATTTCTTTATTATAATTTTCCTTGCATTATAGTATAAATGGCACTAAGGCAGGAAGGCTTGTCCTGTTTGCCGAGGACGGTTCAGCCGGCAGAATTCGACCTTGGCCTGCCCATTGAGGAGACTGAACATTTTTAAGGAGGAGAGGCATGAATTATCAAAGGCTGTTTGACACAGGCATTGCACAGGACTCCATCCGCGCCTGGCGGAACGAGGGCAGGCTGGCTCTCGGCATTGTCTGCTGCCATGTTCCCCACGAGATTCTCCACGCTGCAGGAATTTTGCCCATCAGGCTTCGCGCCACAGGCTGTGGGGACAGCAGCGAGGCCGAGGTCTGGATGTCCAGCTTCAGCTGTAGCTTTGCAAAATCCATTCTCCAGTATTTTATAGACGGTGTTTATGAGCTGGACGGGCTGATCGCCTCGGACGGCTGTATGCAGGCCGTTCGCATTTATGACAACTGGCGTGTCCTCTGCCAGAACGAGGGCAAAAAGCAGGCGCTTTTCCAGATTGGCGCACCCCGTATGAGCAGCGCCTCCACCAGGGATTATTACGAGGCAGAGCTGCGGATTCTGGCCTCCGGACTTGAACAGCTCTCCGGCGTACAAATCACTGAGGAGCGGCTCCTACATTCCATCTCCCTTTACAATGAACAGCGCCGCCTGGTAAAGACCTTGTTGGAGCTGCAAAAGGCGGAGAACCCTGTGGTTACGGGGGCGCAAGTGGCTTCTATCCTCCTCTCTGCTACAAACATGAGCGTGGAGGAGCACATCGAGCTGCTAGGGGGCTTTTTGGCAGAGGCTGATAGCCGTCCACCCGTCACAGGCCATCGGGCAAGGCTCCTTATCATCGGCAGCGCCTTGGACGAGCCGAAATATATCGAGGTCATTGAGAACAAGGGCGGCCTTGTCGTCGCCGACACCCTCTGCCTGGGCAGCATGGCCTTTGGCGAGGAACTGGTGGTGGAAGGCGGCAATGTCTGGGCTTCCATCTCGGCCTATTACCTGGACAGACTGGTCTGCCCCCGAATGATTGACAACCGCGACAGGCTTCACAGTCTGATTCAGAACAGAGCCGTGGACTACAAGGTTGACGGCGTGATTTATCAGAAGATGCAAAACTGCGCCTGCTGGGGTGGCGAGGATCTCTATCTGGAGCCGAAGCTCAAGGAGATTGGCGTGCCGATTCTCTATCTGGAGCGGGAACAAAAGTTCGCAAACCTCGGTCAGCTTGAGGTTCGCGCAGAGGCATTTATCGAAATGATTGAAAAGGAGGGCTGAACATGGCCTATGTGGATCAGGTTTCCAAGGTAATCAGCGGCGAGATGAGCACCCTCGACTACATTGCCGGAACAGCTGAGAGCAAGCTCGAGTACATCCTGAACAAGGACCCCGATGGCCGATGGATTTACGACATTCAGGTGGCGCAGTGGGCGCAGATTCGGGATGCCCAGACAAAAGGCAAAAAGGTCATCGCCTTCGGTGGCCCCGTTCCGGTGGATCTGCTCTATGCCTTTGACTGCCAGCCCTATTACTTAGACCAGCTCCCCCTGAGCACGGCCTCCAACACCGCCATGACGTCAAAGTTTATTGACATCTGCGAGACCAAGACCAGCCAGTCCATGTGCTCCATCGACAAGGTGGAGATGGGCGTGCTGCTTGCCGACCAGATTGGCCTTGTGCCCGACGCCTTTGTCTATTCCACTGTGCCTTGCGACTCCTCCCGGATTGCCTATCCCAACATGCAAAAAATCTGGAACGTTCCCTGTTTTAACATTGACCTTCCCTTCCGTCGTGACGAGCGTGCGGTGGAATACCTCGTCCGCCAGACCAAGGAGTTCATCACCTTTATGGAGGAGCTCACCGGAAAGAAGCTGGACTGGGACAAGGTCAAAGAGAGCATGAAGATTGCAAACCGCTCCAACGAACTGTTAGAGCGCAGCGCCAATCTGCGCCGACACACACCCTGCCCGCTGCCCGGCCTTCTGCTTGTGACAAACGCCTGCATGAGCGGACAGGCAGCAGACCCCGCCATGGTCGCCTTTTTGGAAAAAGAGGTGGAGATGGGCGAGATGATGATTGAACTGGGGATGGGCGCCTGCCAAAACGGCGAAAAATATCGGATGCTCTTCCTCCAGAACATGCTCTGGACGAACCTCAAAACCTATAACTACTTAGAGCGGGAACATGGCGCCATCTGCATCATGGACGTTTTGGGTCACTACCACGGCGACTTCTATGAACACCTGGACGACCCCGAGGACTGCTTCCGGGTCATGGCCAAAAAGCAGATGAATCTGCCGATGATTCACGGTGCCTCTGGCCCCGTGGAGTATTATCTCAACCGGATTGACGACCTGGTGGAGGATTTCAACATCAACACCTCCATCTTCTTAGGCCACGTTGGCTGCCGCCACACCTGGGCCTCCACGAAGATTCTCTCCGATCACATCCAGAAGAAGTTTGGCCTGCCCACCCTGCTTCTGGACGTGGACTGCATCGACGGCCGCTACAAGGGCGCCGAGGAAGTGCAGCAGAGCATCGTGGAATATTTGGAAACTGTCGTAAAATTATAAACTCGTCTCTTCTCTATACTCACTTGCGCGAAAGCGCCGAAGGAAGCCTCCTTCGGCGCTTTTATCATGGGTTTTGATATTTATGGGGTGCTTTAGGCGCCAGCCGCTCTTTGTGCGGTGTTGCCTTAATTTCTTCTTCTGTTCACAATGGAGAGCAACCGCAAAAGCTGCGCTAAGGAGACAGCCAGCGCCGCCACATAGGTCAGGGCTGCCGCTGAGAGCACCTTTTTCGAGCCTTGAAGCTCCGTTTCCGAGAGCATTCCCTGATGCTCAATCGCCGCTAAAGCACGGCGGCTGGCGTTAAACTCCACAGGCAGGGTAACGAGCTGGAACAGGACACTAAACGCAAAGCACCAGATGCCCAGATAGGCGATGCCGATGAAGTATTCCCCCATACTGCTGAGCACAAGCCCCAGAATTACAAGGGGAACTGCAAGCCGAGAGCCAAAGTTTGTAATTGGGATAATCGCCATGCGCAGCTTAATCGGGCTGTAGCCCTGGGCATATTGCAGGGCGTGTCCCGCCTCGTGGCAGGCGACGCCAATGGCGGCGGTGGAAGAGCTGTCATAAACCGGGGAGGACAGACGAATCACCTTCCCGCGAGGGTCATAGTGGTCTGTGAGATTGCCCTGCACCCGCTCGATTCGAACATCCGAGACGCCGTTTGCCATGAGCACCCGCTGGGCGGCTTCCGCTCCTGTAATTCGAGAGGCGGCATATTGGCTGCTGTATCGGTTGAAGGTGGTTTTTACCCGCATGCTTGCCCAAAGGGAAAGGAGCAGGGTGGGCAGCACCAGATAGAGATAGAGTGGGTCAATGTACATGAGCATCCTCCTCGAAGGCAGATTTTAATAAGCCTGTCTTTTTATGGTATCTTAGCACAGTCACTGAAAACATTCATCAATTTTTTGTTAATTCTCTGATTTCCTGAGGCTCATATGCAAATTTCCGTCAAATCTTGCCTCTTTCCTCTTCCCTTATCGTCCATCAAGTAGTATCCTATTATTATGGCATTTTATACGATTTAAGGAAAGGGGCCGCCTATGAACACCCTCCAAGAGGTCTTTAACGAGCGGGTCTTTGTGATTGTTGGCAACACCATAGAGCGTGTCAAAACCGCCTGCAAAATCAAATACGGTCTGACCCGTCGGGGCTACACCACCTACGGCATCGGAAAGGAGCTGCACTCCATTGACGAGGTTCCGGAGGAAATTGACGTCCTCGTGCTCTGCGTCAATCCCGAGTGGGGCCTGGAGCTGATGCAGTCCTGCCGCCGGAGCCTGAAATGCGTGCTCATCCAGCCCGGTGCAGAGAGCCCGGAGCTGATTGAATATCTGGAGGATCAGAACATTCCCTATCTGGAAAGCTGCCTCTTGGCCGGCTTTCAGCTTTATCCAATGGATTAAGGCTCTGTTAACACATTCTGAAAGAAACTTTCGTGTCAGCAGATCCTCATTACAAAAAGAAACGGAGACATAAGAATGCACTGCACGAGAAAGGTTACAAGGGATATTATCTGGCTGGGCGCCAGCGACAGAAAACTGCCGAGGTTTGAAAACGCCTTCCCAATCCCCGAGGGAGTCACCTATAACTCCTATCTGGTGAGGGACGAGAAAACCATCCTCTTTGACACGGCGGACAAGGCAGTCAGCGACCGTTTTTTTGAAAATCTGGAGCACGCTCTGGAGGGGCGACGCCTGGATTACCACGTGGTTCTGCACATGGAGCCCGATCACGGCGCAACCCTGGGAGAATTGGTTCTACGCTACCCCGAGGCAACGCTTGTGGTCAACCAAAAAAGCCTCCAAATGATTCGTCAATTCTTTGATTTTGACATTGACTCCCGGCTCCATCTCGTAGCCGAGGGTGATACCCTCTCCACAGGCGCCCACAGCTTCACCTTCCTGATGGCTCCCATGGTGCATTGGCCGGAGGTCATGGTGGCCTATGACAGCCTGGATAAGGTGCTGTTCTCCGCCGACGGATTCGGAAAATTCG